>JABDHD010000026.1 GCA_013285685.1 Bacteroidota bacterium | reverse complement strand
ACAGGCCGCGAATAACGTTGTCGTGATGGCAACAATGCTTGTCGAGACCGTTAATTCGACCAATCCCGCTACCCGCGAAGAGCTGATCAGGCAGATCGACAAACTGGAAAGCAAAGGCGACGAGATCACCCACCAACTTTACTTGGAATTGGGGAAAAACTTTATTACGCCATTTGACCGCGAAGACATCCACCAGCTTGCCTCGGCAATTGACGATGTTGCCGATAACATACAGGGCGCTGCAAACCGGATGAGTTTATACCGGATAGATGATTTTAACGATCATATCAAAAAGCTTTCGGAACTGATATTGCAGTGCAGCACGGACCTGGAAAAGGCGGTAAAGGAATTGAGAGATTTGAAAAATGTAAGAGCCATTGCCGATTCCTGCATCCGCATAAACAGCGTTGAAAACCAGGCCGATCATGTGTTTGACCGCGCCGTTGCCGACCTTTTTTTATATGAAACCGATGCCATTAGGCTGATAAAATATAAAGAGATATTGTCATCGCTGGAAACGGCTACCGATATGTGTGAGGACGCAGCAAATGTTATGGAATCAATTTTAGTTAAAAACGCCTGATCGCTTAATGGTTACACCCATCCTTATTGTTGTTGTATGCCTCGCCCTGGTATTTGATTACACCAACGGATTTCACGATGCGGCAAACTCTATCGCCACTATCGTTTCAACCAAAGTTTTAACCCCATTCCAAGCCGTTTTATGGGCCGCGGCATTCAATTTCATGGTTTACTTTTTTACCAAAGAGTATAAGGTTGCCCACACCGTTTCGAAAATTGTGCAGGAGCATTTCATCACCATGAATGTGTTGCTTGCCGCCCTGGTCGCGGCAATAACGTGGAACCTGGCAACCTGGTGGTTCGGCATACCCTCCAGCTCGTCGCACACGCTTATCGGCAGTTTTGCAGGCGCAGCCATAACCAACGCCTTGTATATGGGTTCAACAGCCCTAAGTGCCGTTAATATGTCGTACATCCTAACAATCCTGGCATATATCGTGCTTGCGCCGATTATGGGTTTGGTATTAGGTTACCTGGTAACCATTCTCATCCTGTACGTCTGCAAAAATTCGAGGCCGGCAAATGCCGAGCGCTGGTTTAAGCGGCTGCAGCTTGTGTCATCGGCGGCGCTTAGCTACGCACATGGCGGCAACGACGCGCAGAAGGTGATGGGTATTATATATGTGGCCGTAGTGACCGCGCACGTGGTAAAGACCGGCGCCCCGCTGCCCCATTGGATACCGCTGGCTTGTTATTCGGCCATCGCATTGGGCACAATGTCGGGTGGTTGGCGGATTGTAAAAACCATGGGATCGCGGATCACCAAAATAACCCCGCTGGAGGGCGTCGCCGCTGAATCAGCCGGCGCCATCACTTTGTTTTTTACGCAATACTTCGGCATACCAGTATCTACAACGCATACCATCACCGGCTCCATCATTGGCGTGGGCCTCACCAAACGTTTGTCGGCTGTGCGCTGGGGGTTAACCATCAATATCATTTGGGCCTGGATCATCACCATACCGGTATCAGCAGTGGTAGCAGGGCTGATATTTGTATTGCTTAGGGCATTACATTTATAACAGGTTTATTCCCCGAATTTTATTCTGAGGGTAATTGTTTCGGGCCGTTTATTTGAATTGCCCACCCAGTCGGGTCCATCTTTAACCAGGCTTATCGCTTTTTTGTTGGCGGCATCGCTCAACCCTTTTATAATCCTGATGTCGCTGATACTGCCAAACTTGTCGACGCTGAAAGTAACTTTCACTGCTCCAATGGCCTTATCGGGCGATATCGCATTAATTTTTAAATATTTTTTGAAGGCAGTCCAGCCTTTTTGCGGGCGCGCCGTTATATAATCCGAATTAGCATCCCTCGGCTGCGAGGTATATCCTGTCACAACCGTTTCGCTAAGGTCGTCATTTTCATCAGGTGCAAGCGCTATCGTCTTTACCGAATCGCGGGCATTTACGCCTGCACTTACCTGGCGGCCCTTGTAGCCATGATCAGTAATTTCAAGCTTCGCATGGCTGGTATCCGCCCTGAGCTTAAAGAAGCCCGATGCGTCCGTTTTGGTAGCCTGGTTTGTTCCGGATACTTTTACTGACGCTCCCTGTATCGGCAGGCCGTTATTCTCTGCTATAACTTTCCCCTGTATCACCCGGCTTGTCATCAGCTGGGTAATGCCCGCGGTGCCCAGGTTTCCCCGCGTAATTAAGCGGTTCAGGTCCTCCGCAGATTGTGCATTGGGGTATACTTTTACGCCGGGCACATTTGCCTGCAAGCGCTGTTCAGGCGCCGTATCCGGTTTTGTTTTTATGCGGACCTCATGCAGGCTAATTAAGCCGGCGGTATCCTTCTTCTTTGATGACTTATAATTCATCACGATCATTTCATTGAGAGGCGTGGTGTCCGCATTCTTGTCCTTGTCAATGGGACTGGCTGCTTTCGCTTCAGCCAGGATGGGCCGCGCCGATGCTGTACTGCTCGCAGCGGGAGGTCTTACCGTTTTATCTTCAGCAATCACCGGTTGCACGGCGTTTTCCCGGGTAATTGTTTTGGGCGGCGCTGTTGCCGGTAAATTTCCGGCATATTGTTTTGACGACTTCGCTGCGGTTTTATCCAAAGTGTCAGTCGCCCGCTTTACCGCCTGCAAGGTGTCGGGGCGCTTCAATTCACTTTTTACCGGGTTATTTACAGGCCCGCGTCCCTGGTATAGCCACCAAACACCCGCCGAACAAATTATCAACACCGACGCAGCAATACCGATCGCTCCAAATGAAATAATGCGCGGCCTTTTTTCAGCAATGCGTTTATCCAGGCGGCCTGCAAGTTCATCCAGGTTTGCCTGCTGATCAGCTTTAACCTTTTGATAACCTTCAATCGCATCCATCAAAAACGGGTCGTCCTGTGCCCGGCGTTCCAGTTTGTGCATAGCGCGGGCATCCAGTTCCCCGTTCAGGTACTTCCTTATTAGCGATATGTCGGTCTCCTGTTTACCCATCGCTTTTCTCCATGCAAATTTTCAGGTTGCGTTTGCCGTTTTGAATGTAACTTTTCACCTCGTTTAAACTAAAACCCATCACATCGGCTATTTCCTTATAGCATTTTTCTTTTAAGTAAAACAAGTCGATGCTCTGGCGCTGATTTTTGGGCAGTTTTTCCATACAATCTTCCAGTGTCTTCATCACCACTTCCCGGTTATCATCAGTATGATGCAAAAAAGGAGTAAATTCCATAAGCCCGTCCAAACTAATCACTTCTGCCTTTTTCCCCGACCGCAGCTCCATTAAACAATAGTTACGGCTCACCACGTACAGCCAGCTTTGGAACTGCTTAATATCGTGCTGTTTAGCCTTGCCGATGAGCTGTTCAAATATCCCCATTACGGCATCCTTTGCCAGCTCTTCGTCCTGCAGGTATTTAAGGCAAACGCCATACACCAAAGGCATTTGTTTTTCAAATAAACGCCCCAAAACCGAAAGATCACCGGTTTCGCGGTAGGCGCTCAGCAGTTCATTATCATCTGCTTCCTTCAGGTTTTTCGACCGGTTAAAAAAATTCATTTACGGGGTGACTAAAATAAAATTTTTTAGCGGTTTATGGAAATCGGCTGTTTGGTGCATCATTCATAAAAAACATAACATAATGAAAAAGCTTTTAGTATTTCTTTTAATTGCTGCAGGCCTGAGCGGGTTCGGTCAAAACACCCATATTAGCGGCCGCGTTTTTGCGAAAGATGACGGCCTGCCCATTCCCGGCGTTTCTGTCCGGATAAAAGGAACGAACTCCGGCGTACAAACTAATTCGAGCGGGGCTTATAGCATTAGCGTGCCTGGCGGCGCTGTGTTGGTTTACAGCTTTGTCGGCTATGCTACAAAGGAGGTAACCGTTAAAGATAAGGACATTATTGACGTATATCTCGAGGCCTCGTCCGTGTCGATGGGCGAAGTGGTTGTTACGCAACCTATGGGCATACAAACAGAAGCCCGACAAATGGGATATGCAACGGCCGCCACCCAGGACAAAAATGTTACCGCGACTACTTTTTATAAGAGCGACCTTGGCAAGCTATCACATCCAATGGCTAACCGGGCATCCGTCCCGTCAAACAGGTATGCGCCCCTTGCCGCCAATAGGGATGAAAGCTACAAGAGCATCGATGAAAATGAATTTAGCGATGCAAAAAGCAATCCGCTCTCCACATTCTCTGTTGATGTGGATGCTGCCTCATACAGCAATGTGCGCCGGTTTATTAATAACGGTGAGTTGCCGCCGGCCGATGCCGTCAGGATCGAGGAAATGATCAACTATTTTAAATATGATTTAAAAGGGCCGACCAATGGCGATCCGGTTGCCATTCACACCGAGCTTTCCTCGGCGCCCTGGAACCCCAAACACCGGCTGCTTCGCATCGGTCTTAAAGCCAAAACGCTCAATACCGACAACCTGCCACCCTCTAACCTGGTCTTCCTAATCGATGTATCCGGCTCTATGGCCCAGCCCAACAAACTGCCCCTGGTAAAGGCATCGATGAAGCTGCTGACCGGGCAGTTACGCGCGGAAGATAAAGTTGCTATCGTAACCTATGCGGGCAACGCAGGCATAGCGCTCGGTTCGACACCCGGAAATGAAAAACGGAAAATAATTGATGCCATCGAGGCCCTGGAGGCTGGTGGTTCAACCAATGGGGGTGAAGGCATAAAGATGGCATACAGGATAGCCCGCGAGAATTTTGTGGAAAAAGGCAACAATCGCATCATCCTGGCTACCGACGGTGACTTTAACGTGGGCCCGAACAGTGACGAGGATATGGAGCACCTGATCATAAGGGAACGTGAAAGCAGGGTAGCCATTTCTATAATGGGTTTTGGCATGGGTAATCTGAAAGACAGCAAGATGGAAACCATGGCCGATAAAGGCAATGGCAACTATGCCTATATCGACAATATCACCGAGGCAACGAAAGCATTTGTATCCGAGTTTGCGGGCACATTGTACACCGTTGCCAAAGACGTTAAGATACAGATAGAGTTTAACCCGGCCAAAGTGCGGGCTTACAGGCTGCTTGGGTACGAAGACCGGATGCTGAATAAGGAAGATTTTAATAATGACCGCAAGGACGCCGGTGATATGGGATCGGGACACACGGTTACCGCTTTGTATGAGATCGTCCCGGCGGGGATAAAAGATGATTATGCCGGCAGCGTTGATCCGCTGAAATACCAAAAATCCGGGCCGGCGCCGGCCAGAAACGGATCGGATGAATTGGCAACGGTTAAGTTTCGTTACAAACCAACGGACTCTTCGCCCAGTAAAATGGAACAGGTGGTAGTAAAGGATACGCCCGCAGCGTTCGGCGCATCATCAACGGATCTTCGCTTTGCCGCGGCAGTAGCTGAATTCGGGATGCTGCTGCGCGATTCGCAATTCAAACAGCAATCCACCTTTGACCAGGCTATTGGTATTGCAAAAACAGCCAAAGGCGAGGATGCCGACGGCTACCGCGCCGAGTTTATCCGGCTTGCACAAAGCGCAAAATTGCTGGTTAAAACCAGCCTCGCCGCGTACTAAGTGTGAAGGTTGATTATTGTTTAGGCGACTGAAGGCCCCTTTCAAGCCATCTGTGGGCGCGGATGGCGGAAAGGGGCGCGCGGCGGGAAAATTAAACGGGGAATGGCATCGCCGATATTCCCCGTTTTCTTCTTTAGGCAGCGTCTCTATTTGAATCGCCACAATGGGAACAGGCGTTTAGCGGCTATTTTGCCCCAAATGCTTCCCTTTTTTCCACACTCCACAGCTCGCCCGCCCCGCAGATCGTGTCATATTGGTTAAAACCGCGCTATAATAAGCTTGGCACAGCTATTGCGTAATAATTAATATAATACGGTAAAAACCATTCATGATATTGTAAGGCGCTTGCCGTATTATTGTTCTTTATACTTATGATATTTAATATTATATTTAACCCCAGGTAATTTAAGCTATTCCAAACCCTAAGCAGCTATGTGCAAACTTGTAGTAATTGATGATAATCCCACGGATCACTATATTATGCAAAGGTTATTGCATAATAATTATAACTGTGAGCAGGCTACCTATACTTATGATGGCCGGTTAGTTTTAGACTTTTTGGAGCAAAATAAAGAAACCGCGGCATTACCCGACGTAATATTTTTAGACCTGGATATGCCCGAGCTTACCGGCTGGGAGTTCCTGGATGAATTGGAAACATTCAACCGGCAGTCGAAAAAAACCGTTCAGGTGCATATTATGAGTTCGTCCATCCGGTCGGCAGACGTTTTTCATTCAAAAAAATACGCCTGCGTTAATTCTTTCATGACGAAGCCTTTGTCCCGCGATGAGATCAACAAAATTTGCGAGCAGGCAGGGCCTGGTCGCAGAGATGTTGCCTGACCGCTTCCCCTTTAAAATTATTTTTGAGCAATACCTTGAGTGCAGGGAAGGTTACCCAAAACCTTCCCTTGCTTTTTTTTATCACATTTCCTGGGATTTCACCGATTTTATTTCTGGGATTTCACCGATTTTTTAAAGTGATTTCACCGATTAGTAATCTGTGTAATCATATAAATCAGCCCTTATAATCTGTGATCCCTTGTAGCTGGGGTTATAGCGGTTAGTAATCTGTGGAATCATATAAATCAGCCCTTATAATCTGTGATCCCTTGTAGCTGGGGTTATAGCGGTTAGTAATCTGTGGAATCATATAAATCATCCCTTAATCTGTGATCCCTTTAGCTGAGGTTATACCGGTTAGTAATCTGTGGAATCATATAAATCATCCCTTATAATCTGTGATCCCTTGTAGCTGGGGTTATACCGGTTAGTAATCTGTGGAATCATATAAATCATCCCTTAATCTGTGATCCCTTGTAGCTGGGTTTTACCGGTTAGTAATCTGCGGAATCATATAAATCATCCTTTAATCTGTGATATACAAATACTCAGTTCCTTCCGCTTTACCCGAAAAATAAAATCCTGGGTGATAACCGGTAAACGCTTTTACATCATGAATAAAATGCGACTGGTCATAATAGCCGCATTCATAGGCTATTTGGGTGAGCGATTTATTGGTTTTGTGCCCCTTAATGGCATTGTTCAGCCGCACCAGCCGCAAATAAGTTTTGGGGCTGAAACCGGCATATTCTTTAAACTTACGGTCGAATTGACGTGTGGAAAGGTTGAAGGTTTCGGCCAATTCGCCTACGGTGCCCACCTGCTTTGCGTGAATAACGTGTTTGATGGCCGCCGCGATGGTATTATCCCGGATACGCGCCTGCGAAAGGCATTTTTCAAGGAAATTGCTCAATATCGTCACCCGCGTTTCATTATCGGGTGCAATCATCATCCGCTCTTGCAGCTCCCGGCCGGCGAGGCCAAAAAATGTATCCAGGTCGAGGAGCTCGTTGCTGGTCTTTTCCGAAGGAACATTAAAAAGCAATGGCACGGCAAACGGATAGATATAAACACCGAATATCCCGAAGCTTTCTTTGGCTTCGAAGCGGGTGTAACGGTCTGTTTGAAAGTGAATCCCCGACAGCCAGTTGCGGGGCTGCCCGGAATAGCCCAATTCGTTAAACCCGGCCCGGTAGTGAAATACCATTTCCACACAGCTATCGGCAATCGACCGGTAAACATAGCTGCTTTCACCCGCTCCAAAATCATGCTCCAATACCCAAAAGCACCTCACGAAAGGCTTTAGGGAATCTGGCGGTGGAATGGTGAGGTATTTCATTTTATTTTGGATTTTGGATTTTCGATTTCGGATTTTACACTTGGTTCTACCCTGAATTTATCGAACACCCGCTGCATATCCAAATTTACGAATTTTGAACGGGCATTTAGATAAATCCGAAATCGAAAATCCGAAATCCGAAATCACATCCCTTTCGTAATGGCCTGGTAAACCACGTCCTGGATACGCGGACGGACATTCAGGCTCGACAGCTTGTTGCTTACGCTTGGGTTTACACGATTGGAAAGGAAAATATACACCAGGTTATATTTCGGATCTACCCATACGCAGGTGCCCGTAAATCCCGTATGCCCGTAGGCTTGAGGAGAAGCCAGTTCGGACGGGTAATGATGCTCCGGGATCGGGTCCCATCGGTCGAATCCAAGCCCCCGGCGGCTGATGGCTGATTGTTTCGCTGTAAACAGGTCGACGGTTTCGGGCTGGATATATTGAACGCCGCCATAGGTGCCCCGGTTCAGCATCATCTGGTATAATATTGCCAGGTCGTTGGCGCTGGCAAACAGGCCTGCATGGCCCGCCACGCCACCCATTAAGGCCGCCGTCGGGTCGTGCACATAACCGTCCAGCAGGGCATGGCGATAAACCTGTTCGTTTTCCGTGGGGATGATCTCGTCCGGCTTAAAACGGTAAAGCGGTAAAAAACCGGCACGCTGCATCCCCAGGGGCGCGTATAGCTGCCGTTGCACATAAACATTCTCGGGCGTCGCCGTAATCGTTTCAACTACTTGCTGCATGATGATCATGCTCAAATCGCTGTACACGTATTGCCCCCTCGTTCTGAGCGGAGAATTCAAAATTTCCGGCCACATCACCTCTTTAAAATAATCCTTCCTCAGGTAGTAGTTTTCGTTCACCTTCGTTGGAAAATCCGCAGATGAATCCACGGTATAGTCCGTGGGTTTAACTGCCTCCACGGTCGGAATATCCGGTATCAACCCGGCCTGGTGCTCTAAAACTTCGCGGATATGAATATCGTTCTTGTTCGTGTTTTGTGCCTGGGGTAAATAATAACCAAGCGTGGTATCGATGTTTAATTTGTGCTGATCATACAGCTGCATCGTTTCCATGGTTGTCGCCGAAACTTTGGTCATGGATGCCAGGTCGAAAATGTCTGTCAGTTGATCGGGTTCGTTCTTGTCGTAGGTATGGTAGCCATAGGCCTTATTAAATATCACTTTGCCGTCCTTTGCCACCAGCACTACGCAGCCCGGCGTGGCCTGGTCCATTATGGCTTCGTTGGCAACACTGTCAATACCCAATAAATTATTGGCGTTGATGCCGGCCTCTTCCGGAACAGTATATTGCAGGCGTATTTTGTCGGTCGTGAAACCCATGTCTTTGCGGTAAACAGCTGATATGTTCTGTTTAAGCTTTTGTGTGACCGGTACGCCGCCAAAAATTGCCTGCGCGCTGTAAAAGGCCGATACCGGCGTAACGCGACTACTCCAAATCACCGGCACCGTGAAGTTGTTGAGTTTAACCAGCGCGTTACTGGCGCCAAACAATGCTATGATAACATTCTTTATTTTCTGATTATAGCTGACAAAGCTGGCTAAAGCCGGGTTATCCAGGTCGGCCTCATTAAGCTGAATGATAATGGTGTTGAAAAACCGGAGGTCATTTGAAAGATCGTTCAGGCTTTTTGGCGCCCCGTAAGTGTTGCCATTAAATGTGGTGATATTATCGTACTTGCTCAACAGGCTGTCGAACCCGGCGGCATACGCATTTGTGAAATGTACGCTCGCGATCTTTAATTCATCCAGGTTTTGCAACGGGATCATATAGGTGCCGTTGTTCAGCAAAACCGTGGATTGTTCTGCCAGGTGCTCTTCATCTATATACGCCTTGCCCAATGGCGGGTTCTGCGCGCATGCTGAATTGATTAGGATAAAGCCGGATAGTATTAAAGTGTAGAGGACGCTTTTATTTTTTCTCATAAACCTTTTCGCCGTTTATATAAGTCTTCAACACTTTAACGTGGGGGATGTTTGCCCCGTCAATTTTCATGATGTCGTTATCCAATATTACAAAGTCGGCATATTTGCCAGTCTCAATGCTGCCTTTTTCTTTTTCTTCGAAGTTTGCCTTTGCCGCCCATATGGTCATACCTTTTAGCGCTTCCTCGCGCGTAAGCGCATTTTCGGGCTGAAATCCGCCTGTCGGAAAGCCTTTCAAATCTCTGCGTTCCACCGCGGCATAAAACGTATAGATGGGACTAATATTTTCAACCGGGAAATCCGTTCCAAGCGGCAGCCAGCCATTTTGCTGCAGGAGTTGTTTATACGCATACGAGGTTTTCAACCGTTTCTTTCCCAGCCTTTCCCCAGCCCAGTACATATCCGAGGTAGCATGCGTGGGTTGAACAGAGGGGATGATGCTATAATCGCCAAACATGTGAATATCTTCGGGCGCCAAAACCTGGGCGTGTTCGATGCGCCAGCGGCGATCGTTTTTGCCTTTTAAAACACTGGCGTACACTTTCAAAATTACCCTGTTAGCAGAATCCCCGATGGCATGGGTGCATAATTGGAATCCTTTTGCAGCCAGTTTTTCAGCCACCTGCTGAAAGTGCTGCTGGCTGCTCAGCAAAAAGCCGCTTGCGTTTTTCTGATCGCTGTAAGGCTGTAACAGGCAGGCCCCGCGAGAGCCCAAAGCGCCATCGGCATACATTTTAAAGGCGCGAACGTCCAATCCCGGAGTTTTGTAAACACCGCGTTTAAACAGATAGGCATAATCGTCGGGACTGTCCGACAGCATTACATACAGCCTCATCTTTAATTGGCCTTTATGCTGCAGCTGCGCAATGGTATTTATCATGGTATAGGGCAGGCCGCAATCTTCAACAGTGGTTAGCCCTACGCCGAAACAGTTTTTTTGGGCCGCCAGCAGCGCTTTATTGGTAACACTGTCATTGGGCGGTGGTACTTTCTTCAAAACCAGGCCTTTTGCATTATCAACCAGTACGCCGGTCAATTTACCATTGATCGTTTCAATTACTCCGCCTGCTATTGCCTGGCCCGGTTTAATGCCTGCTATATTGAGGGCAGCCTGGTTAGCTATCAGCGCGTGCCCGTCAATACGTGTCAGTATTACCGGCCGCACGGGGAACATCGAGTCTAACTTAGCTTTATCCGGGAATTCTTTCCCAACCCACTTGTTCTGATCCCATCCGCGGCCCGTAATCCAGCCTTCCGGGTTCCTGCGGGCATAGGCGCCAACAGAGTCTAAAACCTCGCGCCAGCTTTTTGTATTTTCAAGCCTCACTTCCTGCAAGCTTAATCCGTATTCGTAAAAGTGGGCATGGGCATCAATAAACCCCGGATAAACCGGTTTGCCCCCGGCATCGATGACTTCCTTCGCCAGGTAGGTTTGCTCAATGGTGTCGCCCTTGCCAACCGAAATGATCTTGCCGCCCTTAACAACGATAGCGTCAGCTGTGCTAAAGCTACTGTCGACCGTATAAACGACGGCATTTTTGATGATAAGGTCGGCGTTATACTCTTTGTTTTTACATGCGGCGGCAAACAGAAGCAAGGGCAGAAGCATGGGCAAAAATCTCTTCATAAGGCGATTTGTAAAAAGTGCGTAAGCTACAAAAGTATATACAATACGAAGCGCATAAAGTTATGCCGCTAAATAATTAATTTCTATGTCGGTTCGTTTCTCAGTATCTCTGGTTCTAAAGAAATGCCGGATAGTGATAGGTTTAAACCCTTGCGTGTTCGAAACGTTCCTTATCCCTCTTTCCCGCTTGTGGAAGAGAGGGATGCCGATCCGCCTTTAGGCGGAGTGGCAGGGTGAGTCAACCCGGCGGACAGTGGCGCTAATGCATTAGCGGTAATGTCCGCTGGGTTGACTCACCCCGAGTGCGCTGCGCTGCTCGACCCTCTCTTCGCCTGCGGCGGAAAGAGCGCGGCTGCAATTATTTTAACGTTTCGAACATTCCTGGTTTTAAACCATTCACCACACCTTTCTACGACGGAACCAAACCCAACAAAGTTATGCCTTCAGATAATTAATTATGTTGCGGGAATTACCGCTCTGATCCTTTCATGATAGTAATCAAATTGCTTTGACAGTTCTATGTACTCATTTTCCCAACCATTGGAGATGGATAATTCCTGGTAAGTGCCTGTGGCGGTGAATTTCTCCCAAACTTTCGAATGTGTTTCAGAGTCTCCCGCCAGAATCTTTTGAATATAGCCGTTCAGGTAATCGATAAGTTGCTCCGGGCTATCATTGCCAGTCCATGCCACATCCGTCTTCAGATTAATCTTGTTCCTGATCGTAATCAATATCTCCGCTATCTTTTGAAAATCGTCAAAAACTGAATTTAAACCAGCCATACGTCATAAGCTTTAACTATACGCATCAAACGATAAAGTTATGGTATCAAATAATTAATTTCGCGTCGAAAAGAGATTGCAAGGGAATTTTTACACGATGCCAGATATTATACAGCTTTTACCGGATGCCGTAGCTAACCAGATAGCTGCCGGCGAAGTGGTGCAACGGCCCGCCTCGGCGGTAAAGGAACTGGTTGAGAATTCATTGGATTCGGGAGCAGACAAGATACAGCTGATCATCAAAGACGGCGGAAAATCGCTGATACAGGTGATCGATAACGGCGGCGGCATGAGCCTGACTGATGCCCGCATGAGCTTTGAGCGCCATGCCACGTCGAAGATCCGCAAAGCGGAAGACCTTTTTGCCATCCGGACCATGGGTTTCAGGGGTGAAGCGCTGGCTTCCATCGCGGCGATAGCACAGGTGGAGCTAAAAACCCGCCGCCATGAAGACGAACTGGGCACCTGCATCATCATCGAGGGTTCGGAGGTATTGAGCCAGCAAGCCTGTTCGGTTAAAACAGGGACCTCTATCTGCGTTAAAAATCTTTTTTTCAATACCCCCGCGCGCCGCAACTTTTTAAAGAGCAACCCGGTGGAGATGCGTCACATCATCGACGAATTTCAGCGGGTAGCATTGGCAAATCCCCTGGTATTCTTTAGCCTGCATCACGACGGGCAGGAAATTTATCACCTGCCGGCAGCAACGCTTAAGCAAAGGATCGTTCATCTTTTCGGTAATAATTATAACGAGCGCCTGGTGCCGGTTGAGGAAGATACCAATGTGATCAAACTTCGCGGATTTGTGGGCAAGCCCGAATTCGCCAAAAAAACCCGCGGCGAACAGTTCTTTTTCGTCAACAACCGCTTTATACGCGATGCCTACCTGAATCATGCTGTGCTGATGGCTTTTAAGGAGCTATTGCCTGAAGATACCTTCCCGCTGTATGTGCTTTTTATCGAGATAGACCCCGCTAAAATTGATATCAATGTTCATCCAACAAAAACCGAGATCAAATACCAGGATGAGCAAACCATTTATGCAATAGTCCGCTCGGCGGTAAAGCGCTCACTGGGCCGATATAATATCACCCCAAGCCTGGACTTCGACCAGGAAAACAGTATTGAGCATTTGGTAACACCTAAGCCGTTTGAGGAGATCGTTGCGCCTACCATTGCGTTCAACCCCGATTATAACCCGTTCCTCGCTGAAAAAAAGGTGGAAAGGGAAATCCCTTTTTTGCGAAATACAGGCGGATACCGGGATTCGCCGATACCCCAAAACTGGGACACGCTGTACGAGATCAGTAAAAAAGAGGTGATCATTCAGCAGCAAATGCATACCGAAAAAAGCATAGCAGTTGATGACCAGGAGTTGAACAAACCCAGCGAGCGGCAGCTTTTCCAGATACATAACCGGTTTATCCTGTCGCAGATAAAATCAGGCTTTATGGTGATCAACCAGCAGGCTGCCCATGAGCGAATTTTGTACGAGCGTTTCCTGCAGCAGCTGCAAAATCACTCAGGGGTGAGCCAGCAAAGCCTTTTTCCGCAATCTGTTACATTAAATAGCGGTGATTTTGAGTTATTAAAGGAACTTTTACCCGATATTCGTGCGCTCGGATTTGACATCCGCGAGTTTGGAAAGAATAGCGTTGTTGTTGAAGGCGTGCCGGCCGACCTGGGAAATGCGGCGGAAGGCGAGATACTGGAGCAGCTGATAGAGGGCTATAAAAACAACCAGGCCGTATTAAAGCTGGATAAGCGCGATAGCCTGGCACGGTCATTAGCGCGCAACGCTGCAACGAAAGCGGGCACAAAGATGTCATTGGAGGAAATGAATTTATTGATCGACCAGCTTTTTGCCTGCCAGATGCCGAATGTTGCATTGAATGGCAAGCAGGTGATCACCACTTTTACCGTTGAAGAACTATTAGAACGATTTGAAAAATGATCCCGCCGGTGCGGGGTTTAACTTATAACTATGGCTTACAGGCAATCCCCTTTCGCAAATCTTACTCCTGTTGTAAAAAATCTGCTGATCATTAACCTGATCTGTTTTATCCCATTCATTATATGGAGCGAAGGCAAGTACAATGACGTGGTTGTTAGTAATTTTGGATTATTTTATTTTGATTCGCCACATTTCCGGGTATGGCAGCTGCTTACTTACATGTTTGTTCATGGTGGCTGGGCGCATATCCTGTTCAATATGTTTGCGCTGTTTTCGTTTGGGCCGATATTGGAATACGCTATCGGGCCGAAGAAGTTTTTTAACCTTTACTTTATCTGCGGCATCGGCGCCGCTTTAATTCAGATGTTTGCACAGGCTGTTGAGGTACATAATATCACCGGTGGATTCACCATTTTACAACCAAACCTGGAATCGACCTATTTGCAATTCGGTGATCACGCCCAAAAACTGTTCGATATATACCGCGGCCCTACTGTCGGCGCATCGGGTGCAATATTTGGAGTGGTTGTGGCTTTCGCTATGCTTTACCCCGACCTGGAACTGATGATCATGTTTATTCCCGTTCCGGTTAAGGCAAAATACATTATCCCGGTTTACATTGTTATTGAAATTATCTCGGGTTTCGGGCAATTTAGCGGCGATAACGTTGCGCATTTTGCTCACCTGGGCGGCGCGCTGCTTGGGTTTTTGCTGATAAAAATATGGCGTTACCGGTAGCCTGGTCTTGTTACAAACCAGCCCGAAATATCGTTACTGTTTATTAATTGTAAAATGAAAAAAGCATGCAACTTTTTTTGAAAAATATGGTTATCTTAGGTAAGCGTTTTTAGGCTTTATGAGCACCCTCTGGAAAGATATTCAACACAAAATGCTTCACTCCGGCAGCAAGCTAAACCTGCTGATCGGAATTAATATTATTGTTTATTTACTGGTGAATATCCTTTCGGTGTTGGAGCGTTTCATTTTCCGCTCAGGGTTCATCGACTATTTTAGCGATCATTACCTACAGCTTCCCGCATCGTTACCTGTTCTGGCCAGGCATTTTTGGACGCCGCTTACTTACATGTTTCTTCATGACGGCGTTTTTCACATTCTTTTCAATATGCTATGGCTTTACTGGATAGGCCAGATATTTGAAGAGTATCTTGGTAAAAACCGCACCATGGGGTTGTATCTTATGGGGGGCTTTGCGGGCGCCATTTTCTTTGTGGTTTCGTACAATTTATTCCCGTTTTACACGCAGAATCACCTTGCCGACACCAGCATTCTTGCGGGCGCATCGGCGGGCGTTATGGCTATTATTGTCGCCACGGCAACATTACTGCCCGATTATACCATCCCCTTAATTTTGATCGGCCCGGTAAAATTGAAATGGCTGGCTTTGTTTTTTGTGATCATTGACTTCCTGGGCATCACCGGCTTTAATGCAGGTGGCGAATTGTCGCACCTGGGCGGCGCGCTTATGGGCTTTATTTATATACGGCAACTTCAAAATGGCCATGATTGGATAGCCGGCATCACCAACCTGTTCAAGCCGAGGCCAAAGCTGAAGGTTGTTGCCAAAAACCCATCAAGAGGCCGCAACGAACTTCCGCGACAGGAAGAAATTGACATGATATTAGACAAAATTTCAAAATCAGGCTACGACAGCCTTACCAAACAGGAAAAAGAAATATTATTCCGGGCAAGCAATAATGAAGGCTAAAACCAAATTGACCTTTCTTGATAAGATCATCTTATGGTTAAATGTCCTCTTGTCCCTGTCGCTCCTATTCAGCTACTTTGCCGCCGCTATCAATCCTAAAACCATTTGGGAGTTTTCGTTTTTCGGTTTAGCCTATCCTGTTTTATTAACAGCCAATCTCATCCTCGTCGCCTGGTGGCTGCTCCGCCGCAAATGGCTTTGGCTTATTTCTGTCGTTTGTGTTTTGTGCGGATGGAACACGCTCAACAACACCATAGGTTTTCGCGCCTCGTCCAACGGCGCCGTTAAGCCGGCTGATACCAACAACATCCGTGTGATGACCTATAATGTGCATAACTTTAAACGTTACGGCGCAAGTAACGACGTTTCAACCAAACATGAAATACTGGAGATCATCCGGCAGGAACAACCCGACGTGATCTGTTTTCAGGAGTTTTATTCGCGCATGCACGGACAGTATGATATGCGCGATTCCATTGTTCAGGTTACGGGCGCCGGCCATTACTATTTTGAGCCGGCCATATACAACAGCACCGAAGCGATCGGCATCGCTATTTTTTCGAAGTATGATATCATCGGCCACGGCTTGATCAGCTTTACCGGCAAGGCGAGTGAAAATGAATGCATTTATATCGACCTGGCAAAAGGGGATAAAAAATTCCGGATCTATAGCGTTCATCTGCAATCCATCCGTTTCGACCCGGAAGACTACAAATACATCAACAGCATCACGCACGAGGGAAATACCGACATGACTTCGGCACGCCGGTTGGGCAGCAAACTAAAAGCCGCATTTATTAAACGAAGCACCCAGGTGGAAAAGGTTAAGCAAGATGCGGTAAAATGCCCCTACCCTTATATCATTGCCGGTGACTTTAATGATACCCCATCCTCATATGCCGTAAACTTTATGGCCGAAGGATTAAAAAACGCCTTTCGCCAAAAAGGCTCGGGTATCGGCCGTACCTATAACGGCAAATTTCCCAATTACCAGATCGACTACATTATGGGCAGCCCCCAATTCGATGTCGCCAGTTACAAGGTTACCGAAAAACAACTGTCCGATCATTACCCGGTGACGAGCGACCTTGTCTTGCACTAAGATTTTTAAGATGGTTTAGGATTTACAGGACGCTTTGATATTTGAAAATAGCTAATCCTAAAATCCTTTACATCCTATAAATCTTAGTGCATCTCCCCCTCTATCGCCCTCAAAAGTTCGTTTGCATGCTGCGAGCCGATGATATACACCAGGTCGTCGCGGTCAGTGAGGTAGATGGCGTATTTGCCGGAGGCGAAAAAGCGAATGGTGCCTTTAGAGTGGAGGTTGTAAACGGGATTGTTAAAAAGGTAGCGGCTATATTCTTTTTTTTCAACTTTTACGATGCTGTTCAAATCGATCTTTACCAGCCGTGTGGTCCAAAGCCCGTCGATCAGCACGCTTTTATTTTGAACGCGGGTTCGGTAGTGCAGCAAAAAACCCATAATGATTGAAATAACAATGATCCCCATCCCTACCAGCGCCAAAATATCGGCCTTATTTGCCGGATCATTAAAAAAATTAAACGTATAGGCGGCAAAACAGCAAGCCGCCAGCACCAGCCGTATCGTAACGGGGATCCACTCCCTGCCCAGGTATTGCTTTTCCGTAAAGACCGGTTTATCGCCCATGTTGTTAACTTGATAATATGATTATTTGCACGCTTAATTTTAACCACAAAGACCACTGAGAAGGCGCAAAGAACACAGAGAAAAAATAAGCTGAAAAACCATTAAAACTTTGTGCCCTCTGCGTCTTCTTTGTGTCTCTCTGTGGTAAAACTTTTAGCAGTTTAGTTATACCGAAGATATCTCCAAATAAGACTCTTCAAATCAAATTCAGTTCGAATATAGTTACTTTTTTGGTTTTCACGCTTACTTTATAACGATCATCAAGCCGGTAACCCCCTATCCAGGCAATCTCTCCGTTGCCGTTTACCAGTAAAGGTATTTCCTGCTTCTTATGCAAAGGTATTTTCTCGCCCACAAAAAAATCGCTTACTTTTTTACTTCCTTTCATACCAAGCGGGCAAAACGTATCGCCCTGCTTCCAGCTCCTTACTGTTAGCGGGTAGCTTAATAATTCCGAGTCAACCGATACGGCCATTGGGTTATCTTTCACAATCAGCGGGCTATCGTCATGCAAAATGGTCAGCTTATACCTGCCGTAATTGATCTCCCTGACGCTGATATTGATCACCTGCTCAACCGGAAGCATATTGTTGTTATTGCTAATGATCAGCTTTCCCCTATCCAGCACCATTTGATGTCCTGATGTTTCAAATACCCTGCCCGGATGTTTATCCAATGCTTCGATCAGGTCGTCCACAATGGTTTCATTCGCCCCATATTCCTGCAGCAACTTAAACAGCAGCAACCGTTGCGGTTCGAGTTTTTTTATTTCAGCCAGTAAAACATGGACTTCCCCATCATGAAATTCAAACAACCGGCTTTTTAATTGCTCAACCTGTTTTTCCAGCAAAACTTCCAGATCCCTGAAACGGTGCAGGTTTTTTTCGAATGTTTCTTCCAGCGCCGGGTTCAGATCCTTTAGTTTGGGGATCACCTCCAGCCTCAGTTTGTTGCGCGCATATTTAGTCGACGCATTTGAGCTATCCTCCACATAAGCTAAGTGGTTTCTATCAATAACAGCCTGTATCTCTTGCCTGTTCAAAAACAAAAGCGGGCGTACCAGCAGGCCATTTTTCGGTAAAATGCCGTGAATTCCCGCTATTCCGGTTCCGCGGGTTAAGTTTAACAATATTGTTTCAATTGCATCGTTTTGGTGATGCGCAAGCGCGATAAGGTCATACCCCGATTGCTGCCTTACCTCTTCAAACCATTGGTAACGCAGCTGCCGGGCCGCCATTTGCGTAGATATCTTTTCATCCGCCACATATTTTGCAGTGTCGAAATTAACGGTATGAAATGGCACACGCAGCTTTTCGGCCAGGTGGTTGCAAAACTCCTGGTCGCGGAGGGACTCGTCGCCGCGCAACTGGAAATTACAATGGGCAATACCAAAACTAAAGCCCGCAGCTTTTAAAAGATGAACCATCAAAACCGAATCCATCCCCCCGCTAACTGCGGCAAGGATTTTGTTGTCGTGATTGAAAAGATCATGACGTTCAATAAATTCGGTAAAACCTTTAACCGGCAGCATCCCTCAAAATTATCGATTTAAAACAAGTACTTACAAGAATTTAAGTCTTAAGTCGAATCCCGATAGCTATCGGGACTTGAGTCGAAAGTCAAAAAAATCAAAAAAACGACTTTTGACTTAGGGCTTAAGGCTTTCGACTTAACATTACGCAATCCCCTTACAAAAAACTAATTTTGCCGCCGTGAGGAAATACGTTTTATGCCTTTGTTTTATCCTGCTGACTGCTGCAGCCTTTGGCCAAAAAAAGTCGGTCGTGCTGCTGATCAAATCCGAAAGCAGCACGGGTATAAAGCTCAATGGCCGCGACATCATCAAGGTTTATAAAGGGACATTTAAGCAGGATTTTTCGCTGCTTTCGTCGGATAGCGCATATTTCTATCCCAAGGAAAATGCTTTTGACGCCTTCGGCGATGTAAATATCAACCAGGGCGATACGCTGAACATCTATTCGGACCTGCTGAACTATAACGGAAATACCAAGATCGCTATCCTTACCAATAATGTCAGGATGGTGGATAAGGATGCCACTTTAACCACCAATCACCTGGTTTACAATACTGCAACACGAATCGGCACCTATACCGATGGTGGCAAGCTGGTGAATAAAGATAACACTCTGCTCAGCAAGAACGGCTATTATTTTGCCAAATCGCGCGATTCCTATTTCAGGTACAACGTTTCGCTTACCACCCCTGATGCCCTGGTGATCACCGATACCATGCGCTATAATACAGGCAGCCGGATATCCTATTTTTATGGGCCGACGAATATTTATGGCACAAAAGGCGACAAAAAGGACCGCGACACTCTTTACACAGAAAACGGCCAATATAACACCCAGACCGAGCAGGGCGCATTCGGCAAAAACAACCTTTATCATACCGGCACGCGCAGCTTAAAGGGCGACAGCTTATTTTACGATAAACTGAAGGGCCTTGGCCGGGCGGTTATGCACATCACCTTTGAAGACAAGGAACAGCGCACCGTTATAAAAGGCAATTTGGGCACTTATGTTAAGGCTGATGAACATACCATCGTGACCGAGGACCCTTACGTGGTGATGGTAACGGAAGATTCCACCAAAACGGATTCGACGGCAAAAGCCGATTCGATAAAAAAAGCGGACTCGCTGCATAAGGTCGCAAAGCCGGATCAAAAGGGGCAGATCACCATGAACCAGCTGATCAAGCAGACGATACCGGGCAAAACCGACTCGCTTACCAAACAGGCGACCGCGCTGCTTAAATCAAAGCCGGTTGACCTGGACAGCCTGAAAGCAGCAACAAAAATTGACCCCGCCGTTGCCGATGCCATCACCAAAAAGCTAACGGGTAAAACCACCGTCAGTAAAGATGAGGCGCTAAGACGGCTGAAAGGCAATGCGCCCAATACGAAAGGCGTCAGCCCGGGCAAGGTCGCGAAAAAGCCGCCCGGCAAAGAAAAGCCACCGGCAAAGCCCGTTGTTACCGACACCACCAAAAAGAAGGTTAAGACGGACACGATCTACATGTCGGCGGATACGATCGAGACGCAGATCATGACCTATAAGAACCTGAAGGTATATTTTGAAAAACAGCGGCTGGCCCACCTGCCCGACACGGGGATATACAAAAAGGCGAAAAAAGTTAAGGAATCGAAGTTTTTGGAAGGCCACCAGCAAGGCGTAAGGCTGGATACCAGCTACCGGCAGCCCGATATTTTTGGCAAACCAAAAGTGGTTGTGATAAAGAAAAAGCCGCCCACAAAGCAACAATTACTGCGCGACAGCCTGGAACGAAAACGCCTGGCTGATTCCGTAGCGCTGGCAAAAGCCGCTGAGCCGAGTGATACGGCGCGGATAAGGATACTCATCGGCTATCATCATTTCAAAATGTTCAAATCTGACCTGCAAGCCAAATCCGATTCGATGTTTTATGCGAGCAGCGACTCTACAATACGCTGTTTTGTAAACCCGATGATGTGGACCCAGGGTTCCCAGCTTTCCGGCGATACCATTTATATGCAGATGAAGCATAAAAAGCTGGATAATATGACCATGTTCCCCCATGCCTTCATCGTTAATATTGAAAAAACGGATTCAGTGCATTTTAACCAGCTGGGCGGCAAGCGAATGTGGGGCTATTTTAAGAATGACAAGCTAAACCGGATAATATTTTCGGGCAATGCCGAGAGTATTTACTTTGCCCGCGACAGCGGAAAAATGACCATTAGCGGGATACAGCGTTCGCTCAGCACCCGCATTACGGCCGATTTTAAGGATAACAAAGTAACCAATATGGGCTTTTACAATAAGCCCGAGAACCGTTACGGCCCGGAAAAGAAATTTACCGCGGAGGACAAGCTGCTGAAGGCTTTTATCTGGAAACCGAAGGACCGGCCGGTATCGAAAGAGTCCATCATCCCGTCATTCAGTAAACTGAAGGCCGATGCCGATAAAAAGAAAGCCGCCGCAAAAGCCGCGGCCGACAAATCGAAAAAAGGCAAACAAGTTCCCGGCAAGGCGGGCACAGGCAAAGCCCCGGGCGCCAAACCGGCAGTGACCGATAGCTTAAAAACAACGCCTGCCAAATTACCGGGCCTGAAAACCGGTAAGGATAGTACACTCAAACTTGACACTGCAAAACTTAAGGCACCAAAGCCGGTAATTGACACCAATAAAGTAAAGGCGCCAAAGCCCGTAACCGATACCAGCAAAATTAAGGCGCCGCTTAATAAAACCCAGCAGGGGCAGCCTGTGCAGGAATAGTCGCCGCAGGGTCGCTCTCGTTGCCGCAATATTTTGCGTCTCCCGCCTGCCTGGGTGGAAACTTAATCGTCCGTTATAAGTTTCACCATACAATAGCTGTATTTATAGGCATTTACCTTTTTAATCAAATTTTCCGGGGCTATTTGACCGTTCATTCTTTAAACGGGCCAACTCTGCTTTAACTTCATCCATGGTAACGCCTTTATCAATTCCCGCTTCCCATCGCATCACACGTTCATCAAGTTCAGCAACAAACTCCTCATCTTCCGACCAATCAACCGAAGGGGCCATCTGGTCTTCGAAAAGCGGGTATATATTTTTTATCTTTTCATCATCAGCCACCCTGATATAATCATAGCGTTTCTCCCTGATTGCTATAGTTGTCATAATCGATTCTTTAAAACAAAGAGACTTATAAAATTTAAAACAATAATCGAAGATCCTGCAAATTAAATCCCATCAATCCCTGCCCCCCCACTCCCCTTTTTCCCACTCACATAGCAAATCCCCCCGTTCGTATATCTCATCCATCCGTTGGTGTAATTAACTAACTGACTATTCTTTTTTCACTTAGCTTTATCCTGATCTTTCCCCTATACCTATTGATTACGCCTATATGACCATAATGCAAACCCAGCCGTTTACGGTGGCCGACTACCTGTTGACCCGCCTGAAACAATTAAATGTGACTGAAATATTCCAGATACCGGGCGACTATGTAAAGCATTTTACGCAGGCGCTGGAGTATTTTGACGGCGTCAATGCAATCGGTGCAATTAATGAGCTGGATGCCGCTTATGCTGCAGACGCGTATGGCCGTACGCGGGGCCTGGGCGCGGTATCGCTGCAATATGGCGTAAGCACTTTTAGCGCTTTGAATGCAATAGCGGGCGCATATGTCGAATTTAGCCCGGTGGTAGTCATCAGCGCATGTCCCGGGGCCGATGCGCGGCAGATGACCAAAATGTATGATGTGCTTTATCATCATTCCACCGGCAACATGGCCGCGGACCAGCAGGTTTACGAACATGTTACCGTTGGCGCAATCACTCTGAGCACTTCCGTTGGCGCGGCGGAAAAGATCGACAACCTGCTTATTGCGGCCATCACCCATAAACGCCCGGTTTACATTGCCTGCTACAAAGAAGTTTGGGGCGAACCCTGTCCCCGACCGTCGAATATCCCATTGGAGCCGATCATAGCCAAAAGCGACCCATTGGCATTGGAAAATGCTCTGGCGACCGCGTGGACGCAAATACTTGCCGCAAAAAATCCGCTAATATTTGCAGGGGTGGAGCTGCTGCGCTTTGGGCTTTCAGACCTGCTGCAGCGGATCATCGATGCCAGCGGTATCCTTTACACCACAACTACCGAAGGAAAAACCGTTCTTGATGAAAAGGGCGACAAATTTATCGGTACTTATTCAGATGCCGCCTCCATAAAAAGCGTACAGGAGCTGGTTACAGCAGCTGACTGTTTTCTAACTTTCGGCACGATCATGACCGATGACTATCTTGTTTTCATCGGGAGCAAATACCCCGATATGGTACTGGCCACCACGCAGCAAATCCGCTCGGGCTATTTTATTTACGAAAACGTGACCATGAAAGACTTTATGGAAGCGCTGCTGCTGAAGTTTAAGGCCGACAAAAAATATCCGCTGAATACACTCGCTCCGCCGCCGCCCGTTTATCCCGAGCCCTGGCGGTCAAACTCCGATCCGATTTGGAGCGAGCAGCCCGATGTAATTACTTACAACCGCTTTTTCCAGCATTCCATGAAGTTTTTGCAGGACAACAACATGCTGAAGGATATTGTCATTACACTTGGCGTAAGCTCTTCGCTATATGTAGCAACTAATGCGTATGGTTTGTACCAAAACAGTTTTATCGGCTCGGCCGCCTGGCAATGTATCGGTTTTGAAACAGGCGCAGCCTCGGGAGCCCAGCTGGGCAGCGGCAAACGCGCCTGGACGATTGCCGGCGACGGCGGATTTATGATGGTTTGCCAGTCGCTTTCAACATTGGCGCGCAACAAGCTTAACGCGGTAATATTTGTGATCAGCAACGGCGTGTACGCCATCGAGCAGGTTTACGTGGATATGACTTCATTTGAACCCGGCCCGGAGAACAAATTCGATGCATTCGATATCCTGCCGAAGTGGGATTACCTGGCGCTGGCCAAAGCCTTTGGGGCAAACGGGTACAGCGTGAATACCATAACGCAGCTAAACGCCGTGCTCGACAAAATAAAAAACACGACCGGCAAGCCGACCCTGGTGGAGGTAGTGATCCCGCAAAAGGATTTGCCCGGCCAAATGAAAAGGCTGGGGTTGGAGTAAAAGCGGGGGTGGCGGGGTGTGTCACTCGGCGCGCCGGTTAACACACCCCGCCACAACACAACTTGTCGCACCCCCTCTCAAGAGGGGAGTCACATAACGTTGCTATTATCAGTTAGTTACCTTGTATAATATTTGACAAAACTTATATCCATATGAAAAATAAAACCTATTCCATATTTGGCGCCGGCGCTTCGGGCCTGTATACTGCCTGGCGTTTATTGTGGGGCGAACCAGCCCCCGGACAGGATGGAGCCAATCTGCCTGTAAGCGGCGATGTGATCGAACTATACGATTGGGGCCATTACGATTTCTCCGACCAAAAAGAGGCCGGCGCCCGTGTACCCGGCGCGCGCGTTTGCACCTGGCACTTTAATGACGACGAAACCAATTCTTACCTCGAGCTTGGCGGTATGCGCTACTCGGAATGGAATGTGAATGTTCCCGACCCGAACGCTGCCAATAACCCGGGGCAGCGCGTAGTAACGAATGTTATCCAACGGCTTGGGCTGGATAGATATTCGGTGCCGTTTAACGTATCGCTAAACACATTATTCTGCCTTCGTTCAAAAAATATCTACCTGAAAGATATAAACTCCACTAACCCGGCGCCATATAACGTTAATAATTTCGGCGCTGCCGTTTCGCCGGATAACGGTTTTGGGGTGATCGAAAGCCTGGCTATTCCGCAGGGCCAGGCGAATACCCGGCAGGATTGGTGCAAGTTTTACCAGGACGGCGAAATCATTGTCGAGCTGCCGGAATCGTCGGTTTACCAAAAAGGCGACAAGCTGAAAAATATAGGTTACTGGGATTTGATGTTCGACCAACTGGGGGCGGAAGGCTTTGCCTATACCGCCGACGGAAACGGCTATACCTCGAACGTTATCAACTGGAACGCGGCTGTTGCTATACAATCGAATGATGAGTTTACACCAGGCAGCCAATACAAAACGCTTACCAAAGGCTATTCCTACATGTTTAATGCCATGTATGATGATATCGTAAAGCTGGCAGCTAAAAAAGGCGTCATCTTCAAATATGTCTACAACACCCGGCTGCATTCTATCCTGCAAAAAGGGGCCGAAGTTCATTTTACTGTGGCCACCCGCGAAAACCCAAATAAAAAGGCAGCTTCGGGTGTGTGCAATTTTGCCTGGATGGCCATGCCGCCCTACGCACTGGACCTGGTGGCGCAGGCAACCCGCTATACCGACCACGATGGCATTGATGTGCTGAACCACGAAAAAGTTCAGAATTATCTTAGCTCGGCCATTCAGCAGCCTTCCTATAAGATCGGGATGTTTTTTGATTCGCCCTGGTGGATAAAGGATCCTAACAATACCGTCTCGGCAACCTATCCGGCCAAAATTCTGGCATGGGAACTTACGGATTCGGTGCTGGCAGCACTGGAGAAAGGCGGCTTCCCTGAAACCTATATAGAAAAGATGGCGAAATGCCCGTCTATCCTGCAAACGCCTTTCACCTCTACGCGGGAGATCATCAATAATGTGCAGCAGTGCATCGGCGAGCGGCTCACTATCCGCCAGGAAAACGCGTTACTCGCCGCCTCGCAGCGCAATACCATCGGCCCGAGCGTAACCGATACCCCGATAAGGCAGGTCGTTTATTTCGGCAACAACGCCATCGAGAAAAAGGAAAAACCAATTTACGGCATCCTTGCCAGTTATGACGACGAACAGTTCACCAGTTTTTGGGAGGAGTTGGAATACGGTAACAACGATGCCGAAAAGGTGCCATTCTCCGAAAATTATCAGCCGCTCAACGGCCCCAAAAAAGCTACCGGGGTAATGATAAAAATGCTGCGCCAACAGTTGGCCGCCCTGCATTTTGGCCCGCAGGCAGACTACAGCATTGTGCCCGCGCCGCTGGAATGTAAATACATGGATTGGTCGCTGCCGCCGTTTAATGCCGGGTACCACGCTTATGCTGCACATTATGACGTTTGCGATGTACAGCAAAAAATACGGAAACCCTCGCAACTTATCGATGGTGCCGATGCCAATATTTTTATCGTCGGCGAGGCTTTTTCGAACGACCAGGCCTGGGTTGAGGGCGCTTATTGCACTGCCGAGTCGGTTTTAAAAGACTTTTTTGGCATGGCCCCAATTATCGACGATACCTATTACCCATTTATATGCCCATGTTGTTAAAAAAACAAAAACTACAATAGCTGACCGGCCGTCCCGAATTATTCCATGGGGCGGCTTTTTTATACCGCATTCCCCGCTGTTTACGTCTTCGCCTATCGGCTACTACGCTATAGGCGAGATCTCGCCACTCACGGATAATTTGCGATCGATCCCAAAAAGAAGTGACGCGCGCTTACTCATCACACTTGCATACCTAAATATATAAAGGTAAATTTGTAATAAGTACAAACGGATATGAAAGCAGTTGAGTTTGAATCGGAATTATCAGATAACACTATTAAGATCCCTGAAAATTTTCAGTTAGAGTTGTCTTTATCAAAAGACAAGCATGTACGCGTTATTGTATTGATTGATGAATTTGAAACAAACGAAGAAGCTGAATTCAAAAATATGGCAAGCGCCCAGTTTCTGAAAGGTTATGATGAAACGGATTCGGTTTATGATAAACTGTAGCTATGGCAAACTACAAATTAGGTGATATTGTACTCGTAAAATTTCCTTTCACAAGCAATATTGGTTTTAAAAAACGTCCCGCGCTAATTATTAAGGACACCAATGACGGCGACGTTATCATGTGCCGAATTACGAGTAAGTTATATTACTCTCTTTATGATATTGAATTAAAGACCTGGAGCCAAAACGGTTTGCAGCTCCCATCGGTAATAAGAGTGCACAAAATGGCTTCAATTGAAAAAAACATGATTGACCGAAAGCTCGGAGAGGTTGATAATACTATTAAAGCGCAGGTAGTAAATGTAATTCAAACACTACTAACTTAACCAGTGCCTCATGGCAAACGCATTAAAAATTATTTTGATAGAATTATCCTGAATAAAATTACCTTTTACTTTTATGATGTGTAATCTTAACTGCAAAGGGCTCAAAGAGAAAACCGCGAAGGTGGCAAAGTGCTTAGCTTTGTGCTCTTTGCGAAATCTTTGCGCCCTTGGTTAAAAATCTAAGCTTTACATGGCAAATAAGCCTAAAGCTATTTTAATGCTTCTGCCCTGACCAGTGCCTGGCTTCCCGCAGTATCTCAGCTATAAAATACTGTTCTGTAAATCCCTATATTTATATGCATGTTCCGCCCGGTTTTTTTAGCCCTTGCCCTTTTATTTTGCCTCCGCGCTGATGCGCAGATGATGCCTTTTAAAAATTATGGCATAAAGGATGGATTGAGCGAAAATAATGTGCAGGCGGTGATCAGGGATAACCGCGGATTGCTGTGGGTTGGCACCGACTTTGGCATCTACTGGTTTGACGGGGCCCGGTTTTACAGGCCGCAAATAAAAGCGACTGTCGGCCAGTTATACGTGACCGGCTTTTACAAAGACTTTAAGGGCACCATCTGGATACTCACTTTCTTTAACGGCATTTTTAAATACGAAAACGGCCGCTTCACCAATTACATGGTCGACCCTGCGCTAAAAGACGCTACCACGAATTCCATTACCGGGATGACGCAGCTTTCCCCCGGCAAATATCTTGTCGTAACTCAAAACCGGACGTATATTTTTGATGGGGGCAGGTTTTTTCCGCTTGAGTCGGAACATATTTTCGTTAAAGGTAGCGTCAATGGCGTAACGCAAATGCCCGATACGACAACGGTATTGGGCACTGATGATGGCATCTTTCTGCTCAGGTATCATAAAGAAAAGCTGGTAATGAGTAAACACTTTTTGCCGGGCGCCTTTATCAAGCGGGTCGCCGCGGCAAAAAATCTTTTGTGGGCTGTTTCAACCAGGGGCGTCTTAAGCTTCCCCTACCATACCAATACTTCTTTTTTAGCCAAACCCTCGGTTTACTTACCGGGCAAAGACTTAACAGAGATAAGCGCCGACAAAAACGGCGAAGTATGGATCATAGGAAGCAACGGATCGTTTTGGGATATTGCCGATACCGTCTATAGAATAAAAAGCGGAAAGCTAACTTCGTACAGCAGATCAAACGGTTTGCCCGAAAATGTTCAGCAAATATATTCAGATGATGAAGGCATTGTTTGGTTTGCCAACCGCAAGGGACTAAGCACACTTGCCGATGAATATTACACTTTTAACAAAATTATAAGCGGCGGGCACAACGACCCCATTACTGCACTGTTCGTGGGCGATCAAAACAAGCTATGGGCCGGTTCCATCAACGGTTTAGCGCGGCAGAAAGAGAACCGGTATCTTTTTTTCTCTACTGTCGGATCATCGTCTATTGGCTATGTTTCCTGGATCACCCGGCCCGCGAATGGACCTTGCCTTGCCGGAACGGTGGCTGGTGTCTTAAAGATCGATCAAAATAAAATTACAAAATATCTTGATATTCAGGCTACCGCCTTTTGCGAGAGCGCCAGCGGCAGCCTATGGTTTGGAGGTGTTACCGGAGAGGTTTGGAAATACCAGGCCAACGGTCTTAAGCAACTAAGGCTGCCGGCGCCGGTCCCCGAAATGATCACGGCAATATACGCTAACAATGATCAGGTTTGGGTTGGATTTCGTGATAAGGGTATCATTCGCTACGTCCTGCGGGGCGATAGTTTGCGTATCACCGACGAGTTTAGTGCAACAACCGGTTATCCGGATCTGCGGATCAGGTGCTGCGCAAGCGACAATAAAGGAAACATCCTTTTTGGAACCCGGACCAGCGGCGTATACGTCTTTTCCCCCGGCGCAAAAAAACCTGTTGCACACATCGGCACACAAAACGGATTAAATGCCAACTGGATTAGAGACATTGTCTTCGATGCTAATATCATGTACCTGGCCACTAACAACGGTATCAATATTGTAACTGGTGGCTACAGAAAGCCAGTAGTAACCCATGTCAAAATAGACGATGACAATATCAACCGCGAGACGAACCGCATCATAAAAGACGGCAACCAGTTTTTTATCGGCACAAATGAGGGCATATTAAAATGGATGCCCGCCAGCCTGCACAAGGATACCGTCCCGCCGCCCGTTTACCTTACTAAAATCGATATCCAGGGCCGCAAAGGCTTCTCTATCGCACCCTACACCATGGATGCGGGCGAGATTGAATTGCCGTACGATCAGCATTTCATTTCATTTGAATTCGCCGGCATCAGTTTAAAAAATCCTGAAAAACTCTCGTATCACTACATGCTAACCGGCCAGGATAATGGTTGGAGCCCGTTAACAAGCCATAACGATGTGGCATTTGACCTGAAACCTGGCTATTATACCTTTAAAGTTGCGGCCATGAATGAAGACGGCGTATGGAGCCGGCGTCCGGCAGTTTTCCACTTCACCATTAAGCCGCCGTTTTGGCTATCCTGGTGGTTTATACTATTGATGACCGCATTAATGGTATTTGTGGCTTATACCGCTTACCGCTATAAATTAAGCAAGGCCCTGGCCCTTGAGCTGCTCCGAAACAAAATATCAACCGACCTGCATGATGATATCGGGTCGACATTAAGCTCCATCTCTATTTTAAGCGAAGTCGCGGCGCGGGAAAAAGAACAAAAATCAAAAAGCATTCTTGGAGAAATTAATGAACGAAGCCATTTGCTGATGGAAAAAATGGACGACATCGTATGGAGCATCAGCACGCAAAACGACACGGTGGGAAACCTCTTTAGCCGGATACAGCAGTTCGCATCAACCATCCTTGAAGCCCGGGATATCGATTATGAGTTTCGTGTGCCGGATAAGCTAAAAGAGATGAAACTGGATATGCAGCGCCGGCAGCATATTTACCTGGTACTGAAGGAGGCGATTAACAACCTGATCAAATACTCAGGATGTACAACCGTTTGCATACTTGCGGAATATACCGGGGGATTATTGAAAATCGAGGTGGCTGACGACGGCAAAGGCTTCGATACGAATCAGCTTTCATCCGGAAATGGCTTAATGAACATGCAAAAACGGGCGGAAGCCATGTGCGGAAAGCTTTGCATCGCCTCATCACCGGGCAAAGGAACAAGGGTGAGCCTGGCCGTACAAATAGAATAAATGTGTTATTGAACAGACGGGAATTATTGAGGAGATTTAGAAAATATGATCAGGGTAGCCATCGTTGAAGATAACCAGGTGCTTGCGAAAAGCATGGAGCAGCTTTTTGCGCAAACTGACGACATCCGCTGTGTGGCATCTATCAAAAATCTGCTCAACGTAGTCAGCACTTTCCAAAAAGCAAAGCCGGATATTGTTATCATGGACATCGGCCTGCCCGACATTTCGGGCATTGAGGGCGTACGGACGCTAAAGAGCAATTTTGATAATATGCAAATCCTGATGTTCACCGTATTTGACGATGACGACAAGATATTTGAAGCTATCCGGGAGGGCGCTTCAGGCTACCTCCTCAAAAAAAGCCGCCCGCAGGAGATCATCGACGCTATCCGCGACCTTAACCAGGGCGGCTCGCCGATGAGCCCCTCTGTAGCGCGCCGGGTGATACAGTTTTTCCAGGCCGGGCCGCCGCTGAAAGAAGAAGACTACCAACTGACCACCCGCGAAAAAGAGATCCTTTTTGCGCTGGTAGATGGCCTTAGCTACAAAAAAATAGCCGATAAGTATTACCTCAGCGTGCATACCATCCGTAAACATATCTCCAACATTTACGAAAAGCTGCACGTGCATTCTAAATCGCAAGCCGTTGCAAAGGTACTCCACGGCAATAAGGGCAAATAGCTTTCGGTTTTTTCTCCTGTTTGTTCGAAACATTCCCAGCCCTCTTTCCCGCTTGCCGAAGAGAGGGATGTCGATCCCCCTTTAGACGGATGGTCGACCCGCTCTTTGCCTGCAGCGGAAAAGGGCAAGTGCAACGTGTTTCCATTTTCAAACACCCTTTTTACTACTGCATAAGTGATTAATAATATGGGATAAATGTCCCATTGAACGCTATCGGTATTATTCGTCACTTTATTAAAAAACATTTTAGCCATGAAAAAATTTTTTCTTTTTACCACTCCCTTGCTATTTTTTTTGCTCTCGGCAGCTAAAAGCAACGGCCAGGTGAACAATCCGGGTACGGTGGTAACAACCGATGCGTCTAACCAGGCCAACAACAACGTCAACAATTCGGTAAACAATGGATTGAACAATGTAGCCAATGGTGTAAAGGGTCTTTTCAAAAAGAAAAAGAAGATGACCCATGCCGATTCGCTACAGATGATGCCGCAACAGCAGCAGGCTAACCCCAACGGCGCCCAGCCCCAGGCAACAAATCCGCAAGAGTCCGCACCGGCATCCGCTAATGCCCAGCCTGCAGGCGGAACATCAACAGGGGCAAGTTTGGCCTCCTATCAAAACTACGATTTCGTGCCCGGCAATAATGTACTATTTGAGGATGAGTTTACTGACGACCAAAGTGGCGAATTTCCCACTCACTGGAACCTTAAAGGAGGTCAGGCTATCCTCAACATGGTTGGGCCGGATAAGGCTTTTTTTCTGACCGATGGCAATTATGTCCATGTATCGCCGCTTATGAAAAATAGTTCCTATCTCACCGGCAGTTTTTCAGTTGAATATGATGACTATGGTAGCGAGGGGTACCCCGCCATACTCGCTTTTCACGACGCGAGCGGGAGCAAATCCTTCACTGTAACTATAAAAACCGGCAGTGCGGAATTTAGCGGGGTAAGCGACTTTAGCGCAGCCCTGCCCGCTGATATCGGCGGCAATAACTTCACGCACAAATGGCATCATGTCGCGGTGGCATTTAAAAACAATCAGGTAAAGGTATACGTAGATAAATACCGGGTGCTTCTTATACCCCAGGTGGGGATTGTACCTGCCAACCTGGAAATAGAAGGGATAGGCGGCCAGGACAAACCTATAATATTCAAAAATTTTAAAGTTGCGGACGGCGTACAGTTTTATATGACGGGGCAAAAATTCACTGATGCCAAGCTGGTTACCCACGGGATAAACTTCGATGTAGACAAAGCGACTATACGGCCCGAAAGTATGGGCACGCTTAATATGGTAGTGCGGGTGATGAAAGACAACCCCGATATTAAGTTTGAAGTTGACGGCCATACCGATAATACCGGTACCGATGCGCGCAATACAACCCTCTCGCAGCAACGCGCAGATGCTGTAAAGGCGCAGCTTATTGTAATGGGTATTGATGCATCCCGGCTAACTTCAAAGGGATTTGGCGATACAAAGCCTATTGCTGATAATAGCACGCTGGAAGGCAAAGCCAACAACCGGAGGGTAGAATTTGTGAAGATATAACCAGTGGCCGGGGTGGTCCGGCGCCCTATGTCAGTACACTAAGTAACACATCTGATGATCTGACTATATAATATTTTGCCGGTTTTTTTTCTTAAGCGGCCCAAACAATATTTATTGCCGAAAGCCCGGCGTCTCCCTGTCGGGACCGTCGGGCTTATTAAAAACGGCGTTTATCGACGCGGCCATCTTATCCAACTCCCGCTGCTGTGCCCATTATAATTTGTTTGTTCGGCGATCTGACAATGCGTTTTGGGGAAAACATTTGCCAGGTTTTCTGCTGATGCCTTTCTATTGCTTTTGGGTGGTTCCCTGTGCCTTTTTTATCGAATCCTGCTGCGCTTTTTTCTTCTTCTTGTTAAAAAACCCTTTTAACAGGAAATTGCTTTGTGCCGCTTTCAAATCCGTGTTTAAGGTCGTGGTTGTGGCATGTACATTTTTCATGGTGGTTTGCGCCTGCCTAACGGTCGCATTCAGGTTTTTGGACAGGTCGTCATTGTTCAATAATTTGCCGAGGCTTCCGTGGCCGCTATTGACTTTTGCTACAATATCTGATAACCCGCCGGTAAGCGCCGCAGCATTATCAATCACTGTGGTAAATTTAGCAATTATTTTGTCAACGTCTACCGGGTTAACCGCCGCCAGTTGGTCGCCGTTCTGCACTTCCTGCCGGCTGGTTATTCCCCCAGGCGCTATAACCACCAGCTTATCGCCCATTAATCCATCGCTCCCGATGCTTAATTTGGCGTCTTTTTCAATAAATTTTCTAACGCTGTTGTTCAACGTAATATCCACACGCGCCGAACTGTCTGTCACGATGTTAATGGCTTCAACAACGCCTACATTGATGCCTGCAAAGCGCACATTGTTTCCAACCTGCAAGCCGTTGACATTCTTAAATGTTCCGTATATAGTAAATGTCGAGCTGAAAAGGTTTTTCCTGTTCCCGATAAAAAAAATAGCCAACACCAGCACTAACAGCCCCACAAATGTAAAAGCGCCGATTTTTATTTTTTGTCCCGATGTAGTTTTCATAATATATCTTTAAAAAATTCTCTCACTGTTTTGTTTGTTGATTTATGAAGGCCATCAAATGAACCTTCCGCTATAAATACGCCGTCATCCATAATTAACATCCGGTCAGATGCAATTCGTGCACATTCCATGTCGTGCGTAATAATAATGGATGAGGTTTTATATTTCTTTTGAATACTTGTTATCAGATCGCTGATTTCCCTTGAAGTGATCGGATCAAGCCCTGTTGTGGGCTCGTCATATAATATAATTTCGGGGTTTACGATAATGGTGCGCGCAAGGCCGGCCCGCTTTCGCATGCCGCCCGACAGATCTGACGGTAATTTATCTATCGCTTCCAGCAAACCCACACTATCCAAAGCTTCTTCTACACGTTTATCAATTTCCTGCTGGTCCTTAATTTTTAATACCCTCGTTAATGGGAATTCAAGATTTTCGCGTACGGTCATCGAATCATATAAGGCTCCGCTCTGAAACAAAAACCCGATTTTTATCCGCAATTGTTTCAGTTCTTTATCTGTCATTCCGGCAACCTCATCGCCAAACACTTTCAGCGAGCCCCCGTCGGGTTTTAGCAACCCCACGATACATTGTATAGCCACCGATTTACCTGTGCCTGATCTTCCCAATATCACCACGTTCTCCCCTTTTTTTACCTCCAGGTTGATGTCTTTTAAAACATGTTTCGCCCCAAATGACTTTTTCAGGCCCTTTATGGCTATTACAATACCCTCACGGCTTTCCGGCTTGCTTTTTTTTTCGGTATCTACATTCACTTCGTCCATTTCTTTCTTCTACTATAACTAAACTGTACCGGATTTAACCACAACGAACACAAAGGCCAAAACACGTTGGCCACAAAGCCTTAATAGTTTGTCAATTTTTTCCCTGTGCCTTCTTAGCAATCTTTGCGATTACATTTCTTTTTTTGACTTTATTTTACCGAAAACCTCCGTTGCAGCTTCTTCAAACTTTGCTGACTTTGCCGACTTTCGGATTTATCTATAAAACAATAAACTCGTGATCTGAACAGCAATGGCATCAATTATAAAAATCCATAAGGAAGCTGTTACTACTGCTGAATTGGCTGCTATGCCCACACTCTCTGTCCCTTTGTTTGAATGAAACCCCTTATAACAGCCCACAAAGCCGATGGCGAAGCCGAAAAATATAGTTTTAACCAGGGCGGGTAAAAAATCAGAAAAATCGATGGATGCGATCACTTTTGTAAAATAGAGGGAAAAACTCATGTTATCCCTTAAGTTTAACGCCAGGAAACCACCAAAAAGGCCTATTACGTCGCCTATTATCGATAGTATGGGCACCATAATCGTTGTGGCGAGTATACGGGTAACAACCAGGTATTGCAGCGGGTTTGCGCCCGATACCTCCATGGCGTCCAATTGTTCAGTAACCTTCATGCTCCCCAGTTCGGCCCCGATAGATGACGCCACTTTACCGGCGCAAATCAGCCCGATAATAACGGGGCCTATTTCCCTGATAAACGAAACGGCGAGCGTTTTGGGCAGCATGCTGGCTGCGCCAAAAGATATAAGGGTTGGCCGCAGCTGCAGGATAAGCACAACGCCCATAATAAACGAGGTGATGCCAACCAACATTATGGATCGGTACCCGATCTCGTAACATTGCCGTACAAATTCCGACCATTCAAACCCGCCGGTAAAAATATTCCTGAAAAAGTCGATGAAAAACCCGACCTGGTCGCCGATGCCTTCAAACCATTTCTTCCATGATGGAATTGCAATCTCTTCTGCCATATTTAGTCTTTAATTATTCCACCTGCACTCCCGGTAAAATCAGCATCGCCTTAAACATGGGGTAAATACTTTCAGGAAACGGGATTGTGCCTTGGTTTCGATGTTACTAACTTGTAATACAACCTCAAACCGTACGTTTTGTTTATAACAATCGACGGCTATATTTCGGAAGCCCCTCGTCAACAAAAATTTAGGGCGATTATCAAAGCCCGGTGCAAATTAAATTATGCGTATTTTTGCAAAAAATTAACAGGTTGTGGCAAAAGCAATAATAGCCGGGGCAAGCGGGCTAATAGGCGGGTATCTGCTCGATATTTTATTACAAAGCCCTGCATACCAGGAAGTTGTAGTTTTAGTTCGAAAAGAATTGCCTTTGACGCATCCCAGGCTTAATCAAGTTTTAGTTGATTTTGACGCGCTTTCAGAATATGAGGGCGAGATAAACGGGCACGCCTTATTTTCTTGTTTAGGCTCAACACGAAAGAAAACGCCGGACCTGACGGCATACCGAAAAATCGACCACGACTATCCTTTGCAGCTGGCACAGATAGCAAAGAAAAACGGAATGGCCCAATTTCATTTGGTCTCATCGCTTGGCGCTAATGCCGCTTCGTCAAATTTTTATACCAAAATGAAAGGCGAGATCGAAAATGACCTAATGGGTGTCGGTTTGAATTGCCTGCACATTTACCGGCCGGCCTTGTTAACAGGTGACAGGACAGAAAAAAGGGCCGGGGAACGCTTTCTTTTCGGATTATCTAAACTAATTGACCCTTTGTTAATTGGCGGCCTCAGAAAATACAGGAGTATTCCGGCTGCAACCGTCGCCAGTGCGATGTACAAACAATCATTAATAAAACAGGAAGGCGTTTTTATTCACGCTTCCGACGAAATAAAAGAAATCGCGTGAGCACATATATCTCGGCCGAAAACCTCGGCCATTCATTTCATGACCACTGGCTATTTAAAAACGCGTCCATCGGCATAAACCGCGGGCGCAGGGTAGCCCTGGTGGGTATAAACGGAGCCGGTAAATCAACCCTGCTGAAATTGCTGGCCGGCCAGCTGCAGCCAACCGAAGGAAAAGTTGCGCAGATGCGCGATCTGCGTTCGGGCTACCTGGAACAGGACCCGGGCTTTAAGGATGCCATCACCATCAGCGATTATATTTTCCATGCGGACGACAAACAGCAGCAACTGATCCGGAAATACGAGGAATTGCTGGAAAACGACCCGGAAAACCATAAGGCCATCGAGGTGGTGATGGAAGAAATGAGCATGATCAATGCGTGGGAATACGAGTATATGATTAAAACCATCCTCGGAAGGCTGGATATTCATCACCTCGATCAAAGGATCACCACCCTTAGCGGCGGCCAAAAGAAGCGGCTCGCGCTGGCCAAACTGCTGATAGAAGACCCCGACCTGTATATTTTGGACGAGCCGACCAACCATTTGGACATCGATACCATTGAATGGCTGGAGAAATTACTGACCGACGGCACCAAAACCATCCTGATGGTTACCCACGACCGGTATTTCCTGGATAATGTTTGCAACGAGATACTGGAAATAGATAAAGGGAAACTCATCCCCTACGCCGGCAACTACGAATATTACCTGGAGAAGAAAGCCGAACGCGAAAGTGCAGACGCGGCAGCATTTCAAAAAAACAGTAATTTATTGCGAAAAGAGCTGGAATGGATGCGCCGCCAGCCACAGGCCAGGGGAACCAAATCAAAAGCGCGGATTGACGCCTATTATGACCTGGAAGATAAAACCAAAAACGGCGGTCCAAAGCAAAAGGTAGAACTTTCGGTAAAAACGGCGCGCCAGGGCAATAAGATTATGGAGATCGAACATGTCTACAAGTCGTTTAACAATAAAAATGTTATCACTGATTTTAGCTATGTTTTTAAGAAAGGAGACCGCATTGGTGTGGCAGGTAAAAACGGCAGCGGCAAATCAACCCTGTTAAATCTGCTCACCGGGGCAATAAACCCCGACCGTGGCGCAATAATCAAGGGTGAAACAACGGTTATGGGTTATTTTCAGCAGGGCGGCATGGTTTTTAAAGAGACGGAACGGGTTATCGATGTGGTAAAAAATGTGGCGGAGTTTATTACCATGGCCGACGGAAAAACCATTTCGGCCTCCGCGCTGCTCACTTTGTTCCTTTTTCCGCCGGCAAAACAACACGGATTTATCTCAAAGCTAAGCGGCGGCGAGAAAAAGCGCCTGTTGCTGATGCAGGTATTGATGAAAAATCCAAACTTTTTGATACTGGATGAGCCTACAAACGATTTGGATATTGATACCCTGAATGTATTGGAAGAGTTTTTAACCAATTACACCGGTGTTTTGATGCTGGTTTCGCACGACAGGTACTTGTTGGATAAGCTAACCGACCAGCTATTTATACTGGAGGCCGGCCAAGACATAAGAATATACAATGGCAATTACTCGGCATACCGGTTAGAACAGGAGGAAAACAAACAACAAAGCAAGAAAGGTGTGGCTGTTGATACTTCCGCAGTACCGGCGTCAAAGAAAAACAAGCTGAGCTTTAAAGATAGCCAGGAGTTGGAAACGCTGGAAAAAGAGATACCCGAAATAGAACAGCAGCTAATACAAAAGAACGATGAATTGAATATTTCGGGAATTGATCCTGAAAAACTTGCTGAAATACTGAAACAAATTGACGCATTAAATAGCCGTTTGGATGCAAAAAGTGCACGTTGGTTGGAATTAACTGAGTTAAAAGAGGCCTAAATGAAAGCACCCGACATACTGGCATCAATTGGCGTGATCATTTTATTAATTGCTTTTCTGCTGAATCTATATAAAAAGATGCCGGCGCAAAGCAATACCTATAAAGCGATGAACCTTATTGGGGCGGGCATATGCTGCTTTTCATCGTATTTGATACGGTTTTATCCGTTTGTAGCCTTAGAAGGCGTTTGGGCTCTTGTAGCGTTATTATCATTATTTAATGTTCCACGTGGAACATCGCGGGTTAATGAATAATTTTGTACAAACAAGCGCCGTAGAGACGCGATGCATCGCGTCTCTAACCCTATGTTCCACGTGGAACATAGGGGGCGTATGCGATACGCCCTAACGGAGGACGTCCAAAGGCAGCCCTCTTTAACGGCGAATTGCATTCGCCGCGTGCGGTTTAAGAATAAACAGATGTTCCACGTGGAACATCATGCGCCATCGGCGCAATATATCGGTAGAAGATGTTTAAGAAATATGATGTAATAGTTGTTGGCGCCGGCCATGCCGGCTGTGAAGCGGCGGCGGCGGCGGCAAACCTGGGTTCATCAGTGCTTTTGGTCACCATGAATATGGGGGTCATCGCCCAAATGAGCTGCAACCCCGCTATGGGCGGCGTTGCAAAAGGACAAATTGTACGCGAGATTGATGCATTAGGGGGATATTCAGGTATCATCACGGATAAAACATCGCTGCAATTCAGGATGCTGAACCGCTCAAAAGGCCCCGCGATGTGGAGCCCCAGGGCCCAAAGCGACCGTATGCGCTTTGCGGAAGAATGGCGTTTAGCGCTGGAAAGAACGCCAAACGTAGACTTTTGGCAAGACACCGTTACTTCTCTGCTGGTTAAGAACAGAACAATCGCCGGTGTACGCACATCACTTGGAATAGAGATCGAATCGGACGCAGTTGTTTTAACCAACGGCACGTTCCTTAACGGCATCATCCATATCGGCGAAAAACGTTTCGGCGGCGGCCGTACAGCTGAAAAAGCCGCGACCGGCTTAACCGAGCAATTAGTTGAACTTGGCTTTGAATCAGGCCGGATGAAAACCGGCACACCACCCCGTGTTGACGGCAGAAGCCTCAACTACGCACTGATGGAAGAACAATGGGGCGATGAAGAACGCGGGCGGTTTTCCTTTACCGATGTAGAACTTGCCAAAGAACAGCGCTGCTGCTGGACCACCTACACCAATACCAACGTGCACGAAACATTAAAAGAGGGCTTCGAAAAATCGCCCATGTTTACCGGCCGGATAAAAGGCCTGGGCCCGCGGTATTGTCCATCTATTGAAGACAAGATCAACCGCTTTGCCGAGCGCGACCGTCACCAGATATTTGTTGAACCGGAGGGTTGGAATACGGTTGAAATATACGTCAACGGCTTCTCTACCTCCCTGCCGGAAGATGTACAATATAAAGCTCTCGTACAAATTCCGGGTTTCCAAAAGGCCAAAATGTTCAGGCCGGGGTATGCTATTGAATATGATTATTTCCCTCCTACCCAGCTTGGCCTCACTTTAGAAACCAAACTGATCGATAATTTATATTTCGCGGGACAGATCAACGGCACCACCGGTTATGAAGAAGCGGCATCCCAGGGCTTTATTGCCGGCATTAACGCACATCAAAAACTAAACGACAAGCACGAGCTGATCATGAAGCGGTCTGATTCGTATATTGGGGTATTGATTGACGACCTGGTAACCAAGGGCACTGAAGAACCGTACCGCATGTTCACATCACGTGCCGAACACCGCTTGCTCCTGCGCCAGGACAATGCCGATATCCGGCTCAGCCCGATGGGACATGAATTAGGGTTGATCAGCGATGAGCGTTTGGAAAAGGTAAATCAAAAGATCAAAAACTCGGATGACATTGTTGCGTTTACCAAAGCGAAATCAATCGACCCTGCTTCGGTAAATAACTTGTTGGAAGATTTGGAGACAAGCGCCCTCAGCCAAAATACCAAACTGTTTAACCTGGTTAGCCGGCCGCAGGTGGGGTTAAACGACCTGCGAAAAGCGGATGCTACCTTAGATGATCTGTTATCCGCCTTTGATAAAGAAACTATCGAGCAGGCTGAAATAAAAATCAAATATGAGAGTTATTTTGAGAAGGAAATGGATATCGTTGACCGGATGAAAAAAATGGAAGACAAAGAGATCAACCCGATGTTTGATTATCAAGGTTTGGTTTCGCTGTCAAAAGAAGCGCGCGAAAAATTGATGAAAGTAAAACCGCGCACGCTGGGCCAGGCTTCCCGGATTTCGGGAGTCACGCCGTCTGACATTTCGGTATTGATGGTTCATATTGCAAGATAGTCTATTTGAAAGTCGAAAGTCTTTAGTTGGAAGTCTAAAGTCGAATTTTACTGATTTCTCATTGATTACTTAAGACTTTCGACTCAAGACTAAGGCAAACATGAAAATGACACGAAAACACCTTATAAATATTTGATTTATAATTAGTTATAAAATATCGCATTAGATTGATTATTTTTGATTTTTAATATCAGTCTTCATTAAAATAAAAAAATCGCCTATATCGCCTAAAAATAATGTTAAATAAAAAGTGCTCATTTTTGGGGCTGCTGTTACCCCTCCTTTTGATGATTTTTGGCTGCGCAAACCGTCAGCCGCCTGGTGGCGGGCCCCGCGACCATGATCCTCCAAAATTATTGAAGGCAACCCCACCAAACATGACCCGCTTTTTTAAGGGCAAAGTGATTCGGCTCGATTTTGACGAATATTTCAAACTCGCCAACCCTTACACTGAAATTACCATGAGCCCGACTCCTACCAAAATCCCGGAGTATAAGACGGTCCAAAAAAGTATCGTCATTACGCTTAAGGATTCCCTGGAAAAAAATACTACTTATGTGATCAACTTTGGTAAGGCGATCGCCGATGTTACCGAGGGCAATGTCTTAAAAAACTTTACCTACGTTTTTTCGACCGGCCCCCACATCGACTCACTCAGCATATCAGGGCGGGTCATCAATACTGAAACCGGCGAGCGGGACAAGGATGCCACAGTGATGCTTTTTACACTTAAACAGGACTCCCTTCTGTTTGGAAAAAAGAGACCGTCGATATATGCAACTGTAGACAGCGCGGGGAACTTTTCATTGAATAACCTTCACGCGGGTGATTACCGCATTTACGCACTGAAACAAACAACTGCAAATAAAATTTACGACTATAACAAAGATTTGATCGCATTCAGCAAAAGGGTTATTCACCTGGTGCGGGATACCCAGAACGTCGAACTCAAACTCTTTAAAGCAAGACCGGACAAATTCAGGATGATAGCGCCACACTTTGACCTTGACGGAAAAATGCTTTTCGTTTTTAACGAAACCCTGGACGATCCCTCGGTAAAGA
>JABDHD010000025.1 GCA_013285685.1 Bacteroidota bacterium | reverse complement strand
TGCTGCAAAAACAAAAGGCAAGCCGGTAAACTTATTCCATTCCGCGCCAAGATCGTATACGAAGGGATATTTATTGCTCTTGCCAAAAGTGCGGTCGCCGATCTGCACATAGGCAGTTTGCGGATCAGCCGATTCCGCATAATCAACTGCGTTTTCAACGAAATTCAAGTTATCTACCTTCCAAAAGTGCTTTACCAAAACTTTAGCCAGGTTGTTTGACGTACGGGATTGCGGATCAAGCTGCAATGTTTTTGTCTCCCTGATGTCGCAATTGCTAAAAACAAAGACAGAGTTAACTGCTCCCACAGAACCGATGCAATAGTCTGATACGATCTCCCACCTGGGCAAACTAAGTGTTGCAGCTATGGGGATAAGGCCTATGTCCACCACATCGTCTATGAGTTTTTGAGCACAATCGGTTGGGTTGTCCAGGCTTAGCGCTATTTTACCCGGCATGCCTGAATGTTGAAGGCCGTAAATAAAAGGTTTGGTATTGGTATAGCTGACGGCTGAAATTCTGATCTTATTCACAAGAAATATTAAATATTTTTTAAATGGTCGGCGTTGTTAAAATCGATGATCTCGTATTTTTTTGCCGTCGTAAGCAACTTTGTACAAAACCAGGTTCTGGTGCGGAAAGGAATCCATTTCAGTTAGCGGCTTATTGGTAAGCAGGCATAAAAGCAGCCGGAGGGCTCGCCCGTGCATGCAGATGAGCACGGTTTTTTCTTCGGCGTGACTCATGATCACCTTCATTGCTTCCTGTTGACGCGCTTTTACCTCGTTCGGGCTTTCTCCTCCTTCAAATTTTGAATCCAGCTTGCCGGCGGTCCAGTCACGCATAATTTGCAAAAACTCACCCCTGTTTTCCGGTGTTGCCGGCTGCCCTTCGTGGATACCCCAACCCAGCTCATCTAAGCCCGCCAATTTTTCATAAGGGATGCCCAGGTCGATAAAATGCTGGATACTTTGCTGCGTACGTTTTAATTCGGAGATGTATATTTTATCGAAAGGAACGGATTTATAAGCATTAAAGAAAGCAAGCGCCTGACGGCGGCCCTCGTCATTTAAGTCGGTATCCATACCCCGCCCCTGGATAATACCCCTTTTGTTCAGATCGGTTTGCCCGTGCCGGACGATGTATAGTGTTTTGTTCATTTGTTCATTTGTTCATTCGTTCATTGGTGGTTGGCTGATTAGCCTGTCTGCTGACCCACCGTTTACTAATAAACTAATGAACCAGTGAACCAACGAACTAATTTATTACTGGCAGCTTATAAAATTGCGGTTTGGCTTCTTCAGGGAATTCAAAATGGGTGTAGTCAGTCACCACATTGTACAAAGTATCCCGTTCTATGGGTTCGCGGCCCACATGTTTTATCAGCTCCACAAGTTGTTTTGTACTCATGCCGGGGTGTTGTTCCTCGGCGCCCGCCATTGAGTAAATTTTGGTAGTGTCATCAAGCGTACCGTCAATATCATCCACACCAAAATTTAGCGACAATTGTGCAGTGGTACGACTGATCATCGCCCAATAAGCTTTTATATGGTCGAAATTATCCAGGTAGATGCGGGATACAGCATAATTCTTTAAATCTTCGATCACCGAAACTTCGGGTATATGCGACATCTGGTTATCCTTATTACGGAACTTCAGCGGAATAAACGTTTGGAACCCACCGGTTTTATCCTGCAATTGCCGCAGCCGCTCCATGTGGTCGATGCGATGTTTATATTCTTCTATGTGGCCATAAAGCATGGTCGCGTTGGACCGCCCGCCCAGCTTGTGCCATTCTTCGTGAATAGCCAGCCATTGGTCGGCGGTGCATTTGTCTTTTGCTATTTGTTCGCGGATTTCGGGATGAAAAATCTCCGCGCCGCCGCCCGGGATCGAGCCCAAACCGGCATCCATCATCATTTTCATGCCGGTGGCGTAGTCGATTTTCGCTTTTTTGAAAATATAATGATATTCTACCGGGGTAAGCGCCTTGATATGCAGTTCGGGCCGGTGAGCCCTTATTTTGCTAAACAGTTCGCTATAAAAGGGCACATCGTACTGCGGCAAAACCCCGCCTACAATGTGCACCTCGGTAACCGGTTCACCATCGTATTTCTTTACCATGCCGAACATCTCATCCATGGTATACTCCCACCCTTCCGAGCGTTGTTTGATTAGCCTGGAATAGGAGCAAAACTTACAGTCGTAAACACAAAGATTAGTTGGCTCGATATGGAAGTTGCGGTTAAAATAGGTTTTGTTGCCGTGGCGTTTCTCCCTGATATAATTGGCCAAAACGCCCAGGTAGCCCAACTCCCCGTCTTCAAACAAAGTAACCCCTTCGTCAAAAGAGATACGTTCGTTGCGGAGCACTTTGGCCGCAATGTGTTTTAAGCCGGCAGGTAAATGCGGATCTTGAAGCAGGGTTTGTAAATTTTCTTCGGCTTCCATCAATATCTATTTCGGCAAAAATAGGAAATGTTAGTGTAATGACGGTGTAATATCTGATTCGATAATTGCCAAACAAGCAATTAACAGCGACCTGGTTCTGGCTAAACGGCACTTTCGTCTTTACGGTTCTTCAGCCAGGCCGACAAGTAGATATTGCCATAATAAAGCAAGTAACATAGCATTACACCGATTAGCACCCCATCCAAAGCAAAGCACGTATAAGCGTATTGTATCGGGTCATAGTAAAATTTGGCAAGATATCTACCGAATGCTACCAGCAATAACGCAATAGCTGCGACCGGAATTCGTCCTACTTTCATCTGTAAACAAGTTTTGCCCAATGTAATCCAAAATGGGTAAAACGGCAAAAAAAACCGTCGCTCTTACCCCGTTTTTAATATGTTTGTACAAAATTCAGTCTATAATGCATATCGAAACCATTGCCATACACGCCGGCAACCAAACCGATGAAAAAACCGGCGCCGTGATACAACCCATTGTCCTTTCTACCACATTTGAGCGCGCTGAAGACGGTAGTTTTCCATCCGGATACAGCTATAGCCGCTCGGCCAATCCTAATCGGACTATGCTCGAAAAGGTGCTGACTCACCTGGAAGGCGGCGCAGATGCAGCCTCATTTGCTACAGGCAACGCCGCCGGCATGGCCGTTTTTCAATCCTTGAAACCCGGCACACACATTATTGCAACCGAAGATATGTATCATGGCCTGCGTAACCAGATCAAAAACCTGTTCGTTGGTATTCTTGAGTTCGATTTTATCGAAGTAAATGACCAGGCCGAACTTAAACGGCGCATAAGACCCAATACCGGGTTGATATGGATCGAAACGCCGTCTAACCCTTTGTTAAAGATCACGGACATTAAGAGTACTATAAGCATCGCCCGCCAGCACAATATAAAAGTAGCTTGCGACAATACCTTCGCCACACCAGTTTGCCAGCAGCCGCTTAGCTTAGGCGCCGACCTGGTGATGCACTCGGCTACTAAATACTTCGGCGGCCACAGCGACCTTACCGGCGGCGCGCTTATCACGCCGGTAAAAGACGAATGGTGGCAAAAAATACGGCAGGTGCAGGAAATGGGCGGAGCGGTGCCGTCGCCGATGGATTGTTATTTGCTGGCGCGAAGTATAAAAACATTACCCTACCGGATGCGCGGCCATGTACACAATGCGCAATTATTGGCGGAGTTTCTGTTAAAACACCCTAAAGTTGAAGCGGTAATGTACCCGGGACTACCCGCACATCCGCAATATGAGGTTGCTAAAAGCCAGATGAGCGGCTTTGGCGGCATGTTGTCGTTTACCTTAAAAGACGGTGAACAGGAAGCAAAGCGCGTTATCAATAAGCTAAAAATATTTACCCGCGCAACCAGCCTGGGTGGTGTAGAGAGCCTGGTGGAGCACCGCGCGTCCGTTGAAGGGCCGGACACTAAAACGCCCCTGAACCTGTTAAGAGTTTCTGTCGGTTTAGAGCATATTGACGATTTGATCGCCGACATGACGCAGGCGCTGGATTAGTTCATTGTTCATAGTTCATCGCAGGATTGCAGCTGCCATGAACTATGAACCATCAACTATGAACTAAAAATACTTCATCGCATCCTTGCCCAGTGCCCGTCGCAAAATGCCGATCTGCCCAATAGTGTATGCCTGGTGGTCATTGATGAACGTCCAAAGCCCCTCTTGACTTCTGAACGCCGGCATCGGGAATTCGACAGGCGTATCCAATGCCTCCTGCGATAGTTTTTCAAGGCCATCGCGTATCGGTCCGGCGTATTCGTTCCAGGCCGCTTTTATTTGTTCGAGGGTTGGTACCAGTATTTCGGGTCCCGGCGGATGGGGAATTTGGGTGTTGTAATGATCCAACCAAACAATATCCCGTATCACGCCGCCCATATTTGCCAGGCTCCTTTGGCCCCAAACCAAATGACCCGCAAGCCATTTTACGTGATTGATTGATGGAACCAGGCGGACAGTTGATTCCTCCTCGCTGATATCCACCAAAACATTATTAAATAATAACGTGTGCAGATCGTATTGATCCAGTAATCTTTTTTTTGCTGACATAGATTGTTCAATTAGGTGAAAGGTAAAAGGCGAAAGGCGAAAGGTAGGATTGTGGGGAGAAAGAATACCGTATAAACCTTTCGCCTTTTACCTTTCAGCTTTCACCTTATTCTTAACGGTATTGCATAGCCTCCTTACCCAGGCCTCTTCTCAAAATGCCGATCTGCCCGATAGTGTAGGCCTGGTGGTGATTAATAAATGCCCAAAGGCCGCCCAGCGTATTGTCAAACGGGGCAATCGGGTGCTGAACAGGTACCTCGCTGTTTAAAGCTTCTTCAGGGAGATTTTCAAGGCCAACCCTGATTTTCGAGCCCATTTCGTTCCATTTGTCTTTTATCCGGGCTAAAGTAGGCAGTTCACTTGCTGGTGCAGCAAGGTCGGCGGGTGTGGCGCCCTGTTTAGTATGAAAATGGTCGCGCCATTCAAATTCCTGCGGTACGCCTCCTATATTGCCCAGGTTAAGCTGTGCCCAGGCCAGGTGTCCGGCCAGCCATTTAACACTGTTCATCGGGTCGGCAATGCATTTGTTTGATTCCTCATCGCTGATGTCAGCAATAACATTGTTATACAAAATGTTATGCAAATCGTACTGCGCCAGTAGTTGTTTTTTTGATGACATGATTTTATTTATTGGTTGTTCAAATGTATGGGTAAATAATAACTTTCGTTAGGTGTAAATACGCCAATGTAACGGGCTGTTTGCGACAGGAGTTTTGAGGTGAAAGGCGAAAGGTAAAAGGCGAAAGGTTGATGCGGTATTCGTTCATCTGCCCTACCTTTTACCTTTCGCCCTTAACCTTTTACCTTAAAAAGAAAATTTAATTTGGAAAACTCACATCCATCCGTTTATATTTGCAACAATATTTGGTAGCGATACCAATCGATCATCACCTCTCATCCAGGTTTTGATTTATAAAGAAGCGGCGAGAGATCAGGCTCAATTACCCGCTGGCAACCCTCCAAGGGTGGAGAAGGTGCCAATTCCTGGCCCGGTAAATATCCCGGGAAATATAAATTAACAACCATGAAAAGTTTAATTTGCATTCTCCAAAACATTTTTAAGGCGCCTTTAAGGCCGCAACCTGCATATTGCTATGTGAATAGCCGAATTTGCATGTGTTGCTGCTAAAGCCTTAACACGTTTCATTTTTCCCTTTCCCGAAAAATACGTGTCCGCACCAGGCGATTTATCTGCCATTGTGCCAAACAAGTAAACAAAATCTATCAAAAACAATAAAAACTTAAAATTATGTCTGCTGAAACCTTAAGATTCGAAACCCTCCAGCTGCATGCCGGCCAGGAAGTTGGCGAAACCGGCGCACGTGCCGTACCGCTGTATCAAACCACATCTTATGTATTTAAGAACGCCGAACACGGCGCCAACCTGTTCGCCTTAAAAGAGTTTGGAAACATTTATACCCGTATCATGAACCCGACAACGGATGTCTTCGAAAAACGTATTGCGGCGCTGGAAGGCGGCGTGGCGGCTTTGGCAACAGCATCCGGCCAGGCGGCACAGTTCCTGGCCTTAAACAATATTTTGCAGGTTGGCGACAACTTCGTTACCTCGCCGTTCCTTTATGGTGGTACCTATAATCAATTTAAAGTCGCATTTAAAAGGTTGGGTATTGATGTAAGGTTTGCCAAAGATGATACGGCCGAAAGCCTGGAAAAACATATCGATGAAAAAACCAAAGCCATTTACCTGGAAACCATTGGCAATCCCGGTTTCAATATTGCCGATTTTGATAAAGTATCGGCACTTGCAAAAAAGCACGACCTGCCATTGATCGTGGATAACACATTCGGCGCAGGCGGCTATTTATTCAGGCCGATTGAGCATGGCGCCAATGTAGTGGTTGAATCAACTACCAAATGGATAGGCGGTCATGGTACCAGTATTGGCGGCGTTATCGTCGACGGTGGCAATTATAATTGGGGCAATGGCAAGTATCCGCAGTTTACTGAGCCATCCGAAGGCTATCACGGCCTTGTTTTTGCCGACGTTTTCGGCATCGGCGGGCCATTTGGCAATATCCAGTTTATTATTCGCGCCCGCGTGGAAGGTTTAAGAGATTTCGGCCCTTCGCAATCACCATTCAATGCCTGGCTAAACATACAAGGCCTTGAAACATTGTCATTGCGTGTACAGCGCCATGTGGACAATGCACTTGAATTGGCTAAATGGCTGGAAAAGCATCCTGCAGTTGCGCGTGTAAATTATGCCGGTCTGCCGTCTTCACCGCATCATGAATTGTCAAAAAAATATCTAAAAAACGGCTTTGGGGCAGTGCTGACTTTCGAGGTAAAGGGTGATAAAGAAAGCGCCGGTCAATTGATAGATAACCTGAAGCTGATAAGTCACCTGGCCAATGTGGGCGATGCCAAAACGCTGATCATCCAGCCATCCGCAACTACCCACCAGCAACTTTCGGACGAGGAACAGTTATCAGCTGGGGTATTACCAAACCAGGTGCGCATAGCTGTAGGGCTTGAACATATTGATGATATCAAAGCTGATCTTGAACAGGCATTTGCGAAGATAAAGCTTAGTGAACCGGAGTTGGTTTAAAGAGAAGAAGTCCGGAAGTCAGTAATCCCGATAGCTATCGGGACCGAAAGTCCGAAAGAAGCTGCAAGCGACGGTTCGACCGAATAATAAGTAAATAAAAAACATTGGATTTTTAAACACAGAGAACACTAAGAAGGCGCAGAGAACACAGAGAAAAAAATAAATTGACAAACTATTAAGGCTTCGCGGCCTCTGCGTCTTCACCTTAGCGGTCTTTGTGGTAAAATTCTTCACAGTTCAGTTATATGAAAAAGGTTAGCATAAATAACTAACAACCAATGACAAATGACCAGTGACCAATGACAAACAAAAAATGAATACAGAAATATATAAATACAAAAAGGCCTTTAAACTCGAGTCGGGTAAACAACTGCAGGAGCTGCAAATAGGCTTTAATACCTACGGAACGCTGAATAAAAACGGCGATAACGTGGTGTGGGTGTGCCATGCACTTACCGCAAACTCGGACGTATTTGACTGGTGGAAAGGCCTTTTTGGCGAGAACAACTATTTTAATCCAAAAGAGCATTTCATTGTTTGCGCCAACATCCTTGGTTCGGCTTATGGCAGTACCAGCCCGTTGAGCACTGATCCGGCGACTGGTCAACCGTACTATCTCTCTTTTCCGCAGGTTACCGTCAGGGATATTATTAAAGCGCATCATCTGTTGGCTGAGCATTTGGGCATTAAAAGCATCGAAATTCTTTTAGGCGGATCGCTTGGCGGGCAGCAGTGTGCTGAATGGGCGATTATGGCGCCTGATTTTATAAAAAATTTAATCCTCATCGCCAGCAATGCCAAACATTCGCCCTGGGGTGTGGCCTTTAACGAGTCGCAGCGGCTGGCGATCACTGCCGACCGTACCTTTTATGCCAATACCCCCGATGGCGGCCACAAAGGGCTGAAAGCAGCAAGGAGCATCGCCCTCCTTTCCTACCGCAGCTACAAAACCTATTCGATAACCCAGCAGGAAGAGAAAGATACCTTGGTGGATGATTTTAAAGCCTCATCGTACCAAAATTACCAGGGCGACAAGCTGGTAAAACGCTTTAATGCCTATAGCTACTGGTATTTGTCGAAGGCGATGGACGCGCACAATGTAGGCCGCGGACGGCATGGTGTGGAGAAGGCGCTCAGCTTGATAAAAGCCCGCACCCTGGTCATTGGCATTAAATCAGATGTATTGTTCCCGATTGAAGAACAGCAATACCTTTTTCAGCATATCCCAAAATCGGTTTTTGCTGAACTGGATTCATTTTATGGCCACGATGGCTTTTTGATAGAGACCGGCGCATTAACCAATATTATTAACTCCTTTTTTAAGACCGACGTGAAAGGAAAAGTGATTGAATTACAACGTACTGCATAATGAGTAAAAAATTAAACATAGGGCTTTTTGGCTTCGGCGTGGTTGGCCAGGGCTTGTATGATATTATCCGCACCAAACATTTGAACCTGGAGATCAAAAAGATAGCCATAAAGGACCCCACTAAAAAAAGGACGCTTCCCTCTCATTTATTTACAGTCGAGCGGGACGAAATACTGAACAATCCGGAGATCAACACAGTTGTCGAGCTGATCAACGATACGGAGGCTGCATTCGAAATTGTTTCAAGAGCTTTAAGTTCGGGCAAAAATGTGGTTTCGGCGAGCAAAAAAATGATCGCCCTGCATTTGAATGAGTTGATCGCTTTGCAGCACAAATATGGCACTTCCTTATTATACGAAGGCGCCGTGTGCGGCAGTATACCGATCATCCGCAACCTGGAAGAGTATTATGATAACGAGTTGCTGCACTCTATCAGCGGGATATTTAACGGATCGTCCAATTACATCCTTTCCAAAGGTTTTATTGAGAACCTGGATTATGACAGCGCGCTAAAACAGGCGCAAGACCTTGGCTTTGCCGAAACCGACCCTACCAGTGACGTGGGTGGTTTTGATGCCAAATACAAGTTGGTTATAGCCGCCGCACATGCTTATGGCGTGGTAGTTCAACCTGATGAAGTATTTAACCTGGGTATCCAAAACCTTTCAGCACACGACCTGCAATACGCGCGGGAAAAGAACCTGAAGATAAAGTTGGTACCTGTTGCAAAGGAATTGGACGACAGGCACGTGGCCTTATTCGTACTGCCGAAATTTGTAAACGACAAAGAGTTTTTATACAATGTTGAGTACGAATACAATGGCGTAATTGTACAGGCGGCGTTTGCAGACCAGCAATTCTTTTTTGGTAAAGGCGCAGGCGGGCACCCAACCGGTTCGGCCGTATTGTCGGATATTGCGGCTTTGCGCTACGATTACCAGTATGAATACAAAAAAGCCAAAGAGCGCCGCGACCTCAACTTTACCAATAACATCGAGCTGAATATCTACCTGCGTTATGACGATGAAAGCCTGCTGGAAGCCTTAAATTTCGGCCATATCCACGAGCGTTATTATTCAGGCAGCTATAAGTTTGTGATCGGAAAGATTAACCTGCAAAACCTGATCGATAATGCACAGCTAATCGCCGATAGTAAAGCATTCATCGCCTTTGCCGACCAGCTGAGCGGCGTTAACCTGGCATCCGAAGTAAAACAAGCCGCCGAGGCCTTTTGATATTTTTCTGTTAGTTTTTTTAGTTTTTAAAAGGCTCCGTAAGGGGCCTTTTTTGCTATCATTTTCACCAGGGAACTCACTTTTTAAAATTTATTGCGACATTTTCCATGCCCGAAGGGTTTAAAACCTTGAGTGTTCGAAACATTAAAATAAGTGCAGCTACCCTCTTTCCACCGAAGGTGAAGAGAGGGTCGAGCAGCGCAGCGCACTCGGGGTGAGTCTACCCGGCGGACATTGGCGCTAATGCATTGGCGGTAATGTCCGCCGGGTAGACTCACCCGGTCTTTGCTGCGCTCGACCACCCTCTCTGCCGCACGCGGCAAAGAGGGTAAAACTTTTCAATATTGACCTTCGGCGAGTATGTTTTTAAAATATTCTATCGTTTATACCCTTCTGAAATATAAGCATATACACCAAATATTATTTGTTTATTAACTCATAAAAACATTACCTTATGCAATTATTCCTATCCTTCCCCTTTTTATGAGAAAATTCTGTTGGTTTATTACGGCCCCGGCGGCATTTGTTTTCGTGATCATCGCCTTTTCATCCTGCCGAAATTCCTCAGCAAACCTTGAACAACCCCCGCCACCAGAATACGCCCCGCCGGTGGTACAACCCCTAAAACTTAGCAAACCTGTAAAAATAAATTTGGACAGCATCAAAGCGGTACGGGTGCACCCGGTGATTAAGCCTTTTGATTTGGATAAGCTGCCCGCGCAATCGTATGATACCGCCGGGTTTAAACCGTTTAAATACCCGGTTGAAGAAGCAAAGTTTGACTATAATGCCCTTCCCGAAAAGGATTTGGATATCGATAAGCTGCCATCGCATCCACTAAAATTTAAAACTTACATTTTACCGCCGCCAAAACTGATGAAGGGGGCAAAACCCGAATTGAAAAATGGAAATTTATACCTTTTCGGTTTTGGAGGGGACCAGGGATCGCAGCGGAAAGATCCAAGATGTTTGTTTACTGATCATGAAGGCTTTTTATGGATAGCAACGACAACGGGACTTTACCGTTATGACGGGGAAAATCTCTTATTGATTTTATCATACGATAAGGAAGAGTATACCTATGGCATGGTGCAGGATAACCTTGGGAATATCTGGCTAAGCGGTTATGATGGCGGGATAGCGGTGCTGGACCTGAAAGACGGCATATTAAAAAGATTGGGCGGCGGCCAGGGTGTCAGTGGTCTTCGTGCTTTCAGTTTTACGATGGACAAACAACAAAGAATATGGGTCACGCTCATAGATGGCGGGATAAATATTATTGACCTGAAGACCCGTACAATTAAATTGCTGGATAAGGCGCATGGTTTGTTTACTTCTGCTGAAGCTGAACGAATTATGAGGGATAAAAACGATAATATATGGATCGGTACCCGTGGTGGAGGGATAAATATAGTCGACCTTAAAAATAAGAGAATTAGGCACCTCGATAAAATAAATGGCTTAAGATCAGATTCGGTAGGAAGTATAATTTACGACCATAAGGGCCGTATATGGTTGGCAATGTACGGAGGAACGGTCAATGTGGTCGACCTTCAAAAAGATTCCATTCAAACTATCAACGAAGCGCAGCTACCCCTGCATACAGTGTTTTGGAGTTTATTATTACAGGATAATGAAGGGAAGATTTGGATAGGTGTTGATGGTTTGACAATAATAGACCCTGACAAGCGCACAGTTAAATACCTGAAAGAAAATAATGGTTTAGTATCGCATTTTCTTTCAAGCATTATCCAGGATAGCCGGGGCCAGGTTTGGATAGGCACACCTTATGGATTGAACATGGTCAGCAACAACAACGCTGTCATTGACCATATCGGTAAAGAATATGTAGCCGGTTTAACGGAAGATCAGCAAGGCTATATCTGGCAAACCGCTTTAGGCCATGGGGTTGATATTCTGAACCAAAAAAAGGAGACAAGCAGGCATTTAGGCGTTAAAGAGGGTCTCGCAACCGATAACACAAATGATATTAAAGCAATAAATAGGTCAATTATTATTTCAACGGATAGCGGGTTAGAAATAGTTGATACAGGAAGAAAAACGATAACCTACATGGGCGGGAAACAGGGCCTCGACAGTAATACCACAGCTACTTATAGCATAAATGATTTTACGGCTGACGAGGCAGGCAGACTGTGGATAGGAGAATATTTTGGTGGCGGATTAGAAGTATATGACCCGCAAAACAAAACGCTTAAACGCCTTGGCAAAGTACCCTGGCTGATCGATAAAAATATTTACAACACGTGCATTGATAAACAAGGACAGATTTGGGTCAGCACGCGTTCGGGTGGAATAGACAGGATCGATCCTAAGGCCGGTACTATTCAATATTTAAATAATGTCCCGGCTTTAAAAGATGAAGCAGTGTTGTTTCCGGATGACGAGGGCAATATATGGATGGGGACTTACGAGGGCATTTATATTGCAGACATTAAACATGACAAACTCGTTTTCCTATCCACTTCACAGGGAGCTATCAACGAGAAAATATTGTCGTTACTGCAACATAACGGCAGGATTTATGCGGGCACCAGCAGGAAGAGGATAATGGTGATCAAGCCTCCCGCAGAAGGTGTAAGCAGCAATAAAAAATGGGAGGTCGGCTTTAGTTCAATGGCATATAATAATTACAATAATCCGATGATCACAAAAGATGGCCTTTACTGGTCAGGCGAAGTGGGGATAAATGTGCTTGACCTGTCAAAAAAGGATACGTTTAAATCAAGCCCTTATATTACCGGGATAAATGTTTATGACTACCCGATGTACTTTACGGACCGCGAAAGGTTTAATTCATCCATAACGGACACGCTTTGGGAACTCAATGAAGAAAAGCATTATTTAAAAGACGAAGCACTGCTTAGCACAAGTTATGCATTGCAAAGCGGTTTAAACTGGGATGGTGTTACCGGCCCCGGCAATATGCCGGTTGATTTAACCATTCCTTACGATCAAAACCTTATCCGGTTTAATTACAGCAGTTTTAATTTAACCCCGCACGATTCGACACTATACAGGTATGTATTGATCGGAAAAGATAAAAAATGGAGCGATATAACAGGCGACGGTTCCACTATCAATTATATGAACCTTAAGCCTGGCAAATATACCTTTGAAGTGATCAGCAGGGAAGCGGATAATGTATGGAGCCAGCCGGCAAAGTTTAGTTTTACCATCAACCCGCCCTGGTGGCAAACATGGTGGGCGTACACGATCTACGTAGTGGTTTTTTTCGGTACCATATGGGGGTTTGTTACTTTAAGGTCGCGGCAACTGGTAAAGGAGAAACGCATACTTGAACATAAAGTGCATGTTCGTACCGAGGAAGTAATACAGCAAAAGGAAGAAATAGAAGCCCAGCGTGATAATCTCGAAAAATCCTTTAAAGAGCTAAAAAACGCCCAGACGCAGCTGATCCAGTCGGAAAAGATGGCTTCATTGGGGGAACTTACCGCCGGTATCGCCCACGAGATACAAAATCCATTGAATTTTGTCAATAATTTTTCGGAGGTAAATACCGAATTGATCGACGAGTTGCAGCAGGGTATTGACAATGGCAATTACGATGAAGTAAAGGCCATTGCCGGGGATATTAAGGAAAATCAGCAAAAGATAAGCCAGCATGGCAAGCGCGCTGACTTTATTGTAAAAGGGATGCTCTTGCATTCGCGCAATAACAGCGGCGAGCGGCAATTAACCAACATTAACGTGCTGGCGGATGAGTTTTTCAAACTCTCCTATCACGGCCTCCGCGCAAAAGACAAAAGCTTTAACGCTGAAATGACCACCCATTTTGGCGAAAACCTGCCGGCAATTACCGTCGTTCAGCAGGATATCGGCCGCGTATTGCTTAACCTGTTCAATAATGCCTTTTACGCCACCAATCAAAAGGCAAAAACAGCAGGGGCGTTTTATAAACCGGAAGTATTGGTTTCGACGACTTCCGAAAACGGCCAGGTGATCATCAAAGTAAAAGACAACGGCGTTGGTATACCGGATACAATTAAAGAAAAGATCATGCAGCCGTTTTTCACCACCAAACCTACGGGCGAAGGAACTGGTTTGGGCTTGAGTTTAACTTATGATATGGTTGTGAAGGGGCATGGCGGTAGTATACAGGTTAATTCGAAAGAAGGTGAGGGTTCGGAGTTTATTATTTCATTGCCGGTGTGATAGCAGACGGGTTCAACGTCCGGTGTTTCATATTTACAGCAACATGGAGGTTTCTTTTCAAACCCTGCGGGGTAAATGGCGTAACGGCAGGGGTGATTTTTGATCATTTAAGTGTTCACAAAATTCGTCAAAAACGTAACAATTTGGAGTATCATTAAATTTTAAACGGCTAAAAATAAACGTTTTAGTTAATAGTTCGTGGGGGTGTATATGTGCAAAACGTGAACACTTTAACGCCCGTTTGAAGCTTATCTGTCGTAGGAAAAGTTATTCCTATATTTGTACACGTTTAACCTGGCAATTTTACCGGGCGAGCCTTCAAATGCACTACCGGCATGGAAAAGATCACAGACAAATACCATCGCCTGGTCGAGCCTGGCGACAAGCGCCCTGACCAGTATTTTGATATAAAGCAAGTCCCCAAAAGAACCTTTCAGGTTGGCCTGACAGCGCTGTTCACCGGAATAGGGATATCGGTTTATGACGTTTCTATCGGGATGTACGTATCCTCATTCCTGGTGGCCTGTTTTTGCTTTTCTATCCTGATGTTTATGCTGTTAAAATACAACGGCGATATCAAAGACCTTTCCATTTCGATCATTTCAATGGTATGTGCTTTGCTTATTTTTGCCGCTTGCCTGGAGGGCCTGCAATCCGAGCAGTATTTATATTTTTTCCCTTTACTGATAGCCGTTCCGCTACTTGTCGACCTTAAACAAACGCAATACCGGAAATCGTTCCTGTTCGTTTCCATCATTATCTTTTCATTTATTGGGTGCATTATCATCGGCAGGTACGTAAAACCAATGGAGGATTTTACAGTTCAGCAGGTTACCAGGCTGGCGTTCGTTAACCGGATCACCGCTATTTGCACAACTATTGTCTTCGCTTCGCTGTACACCTTTTTCGAAAAGAAATACATCGACGAACTGATGGAGCAAAACAACAAAATTATCGATGCAAAAACCCAGTTCCTCGCTACTATGGGCCATGAGCTGCGCACCCCGCTAAACGGTATCATTGGGGTAGTCAACCTGATGAAAGACGAAACAAACGCCGTAAAGCAGACCGAATATCTCCAGATTATCCAGTCCTGTTCAGATCATATGCTGCAACAGGTAAATGACGTCCTCGATTTTAATAAGATAGAAGCCGGGAAGTTTGATTTCCACCCCGCAGCATTCAATCTTCGTGACCTGCTTTTGAATATATCCAGGCCTTTTGTTGTGTTAGCCGGGGAAAACGATGTCGAGATCGTTGTTGAATTGAGTACCGAAATTGATGCCGTGGTTCAGGCAGACGATTTGCGTCTCACACAGATATTTAACAACCTTTTGTCAAATGCGCTGAAATTCACGAATACCGGATTTATAAAATTGGCAGCGGTTTGTACAAAAAAGAACGAGCAGAGCATTACTGTATCATTTAGCGTGGAGGACAGCGGCATAGGTATAGAAAAAGCAGACCAGGAAAGGATATTCGACAGTTTTTGGCAGGTACATAATGATGAAACAAAATTGGTGTCGGGCACGGGTTTAGGTCTTACGATTTGTAAGCGTATATTAAATTTAATGGGAAGCCGCCTTACACTGGTGAGTGAAAAAGGATTTGGGAGCAAATTTAGTTTTGACCTTGCCTTTAATTATGCGGAAAAGCTGGTACCCGCGACTAAAAATGCAAGTTTGCGAGGTGACCTTAAGGGCGTAAAAGTATTGCTGGTTGAGGATAATAAGATCAATATGATGGTAGCAAAAAAAATATTAACAGGTTTTAAAGCTGCAGTTACAGGCGCTTATGATGGCAGCGAAGCACTTAATAACATGGAAAATGACCATGGTTTCCATATTGTGCTTATGGACCTTGATATGCCGGTGATGAACGGTTATACCGCAATATTCGAAATGAAAAAGCACCATCCGGAAATTCCGGTTATTGCTTTAACGGCATCCCTTGTTGATGAGCAAATGCTGGCAGACCTGGTGGCCAGCGGTTTTAAAGACTGCCTGGTAAAACCTTATCAGCCGCTGGAATTGTTAACCTGTTTGCGAAAATATCTTTAATACAACGATGCTTTTTTTATTTCCCAAACCCAACTAAATGATGTTCGGCATTAAATTAAGCGGTTTACTATATTTGCGGCCATACCCGTCAATTGCCTGATGACCAAACTTGCCAAAATTGTTTACAATAAACCCTTTGTTTTAGTCGCCTACTTTGGCCTTAGCTTGTTTGCAGTGGTTAAAAGTGTGATCGTAAATCACATCCACGATAATTACTTTGTTTATAAACACGCCTTTTTCGATATCATTCATCAGCAAACGCCGTTTGGGTCCGTGCGCGGTCCAATGCATGATCAGTTCCATTATGGCCCGGTTTTTTCCCTGCTGATGGCGCCGTTTGCCGTAGTGCCTGATGGCGCCGGGGTTATCCTGTGGGTAATGTTCAATGCCTGGGCGCTGTATATCGCCGTAAAGCTGCTGCCGCTAAAAGAAGGCCTTTATCTGCCTATATTACTTATCTGCGCCCATGAGTTGATGACCTCATCTTCAAACGTCGAGATCAACCCCCTGATCGGGGCCTTGATCATTTTAAGCTTTGTATTTGTCCGGAATAAAAAAGATTTTTGGGCGGCGCTGGTGATCTGTATCGGCATGTTTATAAAGCTGTATGGCGTTATCGGGTTGGCCTTCTTTTTTCTGTCGGAAAACAAACCTAAATTTATGTTAAGCATGGTATTTTGGTCCGTAATCCTTTTCCTGGCTCCGATGGCTCTCACATCGCCATCCTATATTATTCAAAATTATCACGATTGGTACGTCGATCTGCTCAACAAAAACATGCACAACATCGGTCCAAGCTTCCAGGATATTTCATTGATGGGCCTGATCCGCAATATTTTCAATTACAGGGGATTATCCAACATTGTGGTGATCATTCCCGGCATTTTATTATTTGGCTTGTGGTATTTGAGAGTGAAATGTTACCGGCTCCTACCCTATCAGCTTCTGCTGCTTGCCTCAACGCTGATATTCGTGATCATTTTCAGCAGCTCGTCTGAGTCGCCAACATACATCATTGCTGTGGCAGGTGTTGCCATCTGGTTTATGAACCTGGACCGGCCAGTCACAGGCTTTGAAATATTTTTGCTGGTATTCTGTATTGTGTTAACGGTATTCTCTCCTTCCGACCTCTTTCCAAAATTCATCCGTTTAAACTATGTGCAGCCCTATAAGCTTAAGGCATTGCCATGCGTTTTAATCTGGTGTAAAATCATATATGAAATGCTGACGAGGGAGTTTCGGGCAGATCAGGTTCAGCAGACGGCCTGACTGGCTGATGCAAAAATAGTTCAGGTTTTCTGCGTATGTTTATTCCCGAAGCCGACCTTCACCTAAGCACAATGGATAAATTAAAAAACCTGCAAAAAAATAAATTATTTGTACAAATCATATGGTTTGGTTTAACGCTGTTCCCTGTCGCAAGAGAGGTCATGCAGCACACCGCTGCTAACACGCATTACAATGACTATATTATTTATAAGCACACGTTTCTAAACCTAACCCAGCAACACAGCCTTTTTGGCCCGCAGCCCGAATATTATTTTGACCTTAATCACTACGGGCCTACATTTAGCCTCATTATTGCCGCCTTTACCTTTTTGCCTGACGGGATAGCGGTTTTGCTCTGGGTTACTTTTATCTCGTGGATGCTGTATTGGGCAGTTATGAAAATGCCGTTCAGAGAAAATCAGCGTCTTGCTATTCTGCTGATAAGCGCAGCCACCATTATGTGCTCAGCTCAAAACAACCAGGTTAACCCGCTTATTGCCGCCTTAATAATACTCAGTTTTATCTTTATAAGAAAAAAACAGGACTTTTGGGCAGCCTTAATGATAGTTTTAGGTACGGCGATAAAACTTTACGGAATTGTCGGATTGGCCTTCTTTTTCTTTTCGGAGAATAAGTTAAAATTAATTTTAGGGATGTTATTTTGGTCGGTGGTGCTTTTTGCGCTGCCAATGATATTTTCTTCCCCGGCATACATCATTAAAACCTATCACGATTGGTACCCTGACCTGGCCGAAAAAAATGCTGACAATTTAACTTCAAACCGAACCTATATATGTGTAATGGGAATGATAAGCCGAATATTCAATTACCAGCATCTGCAGACCCTGTTTGTGCTGATCCCGGCCATGTTGTTATTTGCCTTATCTTACATTCGAACAAGATGTTATCAGACTTTGCAATACCAACTGCTGATAGTTGCGTCGTGTTTAATTTTTACCGTTATTTTCAGCAGTGGTTCCGAACCGCCCACCTACATTATAGCGACTATTGGTATAGGCATCTGGTTTATGAATTTAAGCAGAAAGCCAACCGCCTTCGAGATTTTTTTACTGATTTTTGCGCTGCTGGTGACTAATGCCCCGTCTGATGTTTTCCCAAAATACCTACGGGATAAATATGTTATGCCGTACAAATTAATGGCGCTGCCATCGTTTATAATATGGCTCAAAATTATTTATGAAACGGTTACAAGGAAGTTTGAACCAGCTGTCGAAATAACACGTAATTAAAACATCGCATCATCTGATGTGCTTACAATGGCGCTGTTAACCTAACCTGGAGTCGTTATTGTTTTTTAGATGGGGCCATTTTTATGGAATTTGACCAAACAAGATTTATCGTTTGTCTTCTTTTCCTCAAATATAGCTCGCTTTAAATCTCCCTTCCCGGATCCCAGTTTTCAAGGTAATCAGCAATCCTTCTTACAAACGAACCGCCGAGAGCGCCGTCCACTACCCTATGATCGTAGGACAGTGACAGGAACATCATGTGGCGTATGCCGATCATATCTCCCTGCAGCGTTTCAATAACCGCCGGTTTCTTCCGGATGGCGCCAACGGCTAATATAGCCGCCTGCGGCTGGTTGATTATCGGCGTACCCATTACGTTGCCGAATGTGCCGACGTTGGTGATGGTAAACGTACCGCCCTGTGTATCATCTGGCCTCAGTTTACCGCTACGGGCGCGGCCGGCCAGGTCGTTAACCGATTTGGTAAGGCCGATCAGGTTTAATTCATCGGCCCGCTTAATTACCGGAACGATGAGGTTGCCGCTTGGCAAGGCAGTGGCCATACCGATATTGATATCTTTCTTTTTGATGATCTGCGTACCGTTTACCTGCACGTTGATCATCGGCATGTCCTTTATCGACCGCACCACTGCTTCAATAAACAGTGGCGTGAAGGTGATCTTCTCGCCTTCGCGTTTTTCAAACGAGCTTTTTATTTTTTCGCGCCATAATACCAGGTTAGTAACGTCAGCTTCAACAAACGAGGTTACGTGCGGCGAAGTATGCTTGCTCATCACCATGTGGTCGGCTATGAGCCGGCGCATACGGTCCATTTCGATAATTTCATCTCCGCCCGATGTGGAAGTCGCTGGTTTTGCCGGCTCCGTAACAACTTTTGGCGCCTCAACAACAGGTTCGGCTTTGGGTGTTTCAACAACGGGCTCCGGTTTGGGCGCCTCAACAACGGGCTCCGGTTTGGGCGCTTCGGATACCGGCCCTGGTTCGGCGTTCGCTTCAACGGTTTCCGGCTTTGCAGTTTCGGGCATTTGCTCAGGCTCCGGTTCTTTGACAGGCAGCGGGGCCTTCTCTTCGATATCTAAATCCGGCCAGGTTACCTCTTCCTTTATAGCTTCGGGAGTCGGTTGCGCCGGTGCCTCTGCAGCATGCCGGTACTTGTTGTCAATATAATTCAGAAGATCGTCCTTGGTTAGGCGGCCTTCAGCTCCTGTACCGGGTATTTTATCCAGTTCGTTATGGCTGATTCCTTCCTGCGCAGCGATGTTTTTAACTAATGGTGAATAGAACCGTCCTTCCCCTTTCACTGCTTCTTCATCAGTTTTTTGAGTTTCACGCTCCTCTAATTGTTCAATATAGGGTACCGGCCTTGCTGTATCTTCGCGCTGTTGTGCAAATACCGGTTGTTTGGGCTCTTCGGGTTCAATTTTTTTAGGCTCCGGCTCTTCAAAAAAATGCCGTTCCGGTTCAACCGGAGGAGGCGCAGGTTCGGCAACGGACGGCGACGCAAAAAATGGGCGCTGAGCTTCGGCTGCAGGCTGCTCCATATGAAAGGTCGGTGCGGGTTCTGCCTGTACGGGCGCAGCACCAGGTGCCGCCGGCGCGGCAACCGTCTCCTTAACTTCTTCGGGTTCCGCAGTTTCGATAATGGCAATTACAGCGCCGACTTGAACCACATCATTTTCCTTACAAAGCTGTTCAAGCAGTTTGCCCGAAACAGGCGACGGAACATCGGAGTCAACCTTGTCTGTGGCAATTTCCATTACTGTGTCGTCAGCCTCAACATGATCTCCGGGACGTTTGGTCCACCGGATCACAGTCGCTTCTGCAACGCTTTCCCCCATTTTGGGCAGTAACAGTTTATATTTAGCCATAGACAATTTTAGAGTTGATGGCCAAAATTAGCGCATTTTCCGGTTACTTTCCACTTTCGTTGATTAAAGTATTCAACATATTCAAAGCTGAAATCGCGCTTCTTTCGATGTTTTGCTGGCGTTTATTACCAAATGTTAATTTCTTTGCAAAGGTTTTGTTAATATTTGCTACCGCGATAAAAACGGTGCCAACCGGCTTTTCGGGCGTACCACCATCAGGGCCGGCTATTCCGGTAACTGCAATGGCATAATCCGATTTAAAATTCTTCAGGGCGCCTTCTACCATTTCCTTTGCCGTTTCTTCGCTTACCGCTCCAAATTGGTCCAAAGTCTCCCTTTTAACGCCTAATAGTGTTTCTTTTAACGTGTTCGAATAGGTTACGCCGCCGCCCAAAAAAACCTTCGATGCTCCGGGGTGCTGCGTAAATAAATGAGAGATGTACCCGCCGGTACAACTTTCAGCGACGGATAGCGTGAGCCCTTTTTTCCCCATCCGGTTTAAAATAGCTTTTTCGATCGGAATGTCCTCTTCCGCTACCACCACATTCTTAACACGCTCTACGATTTGGCCGGCGTATTTTTTGACCTCTTGGGTTAAAACCGTTTCATCTTCACCATAACCGCTTAACCTTAGTCTTACCTGTCCGAGTTTTGGTAAATACGCTAATTTTATATGCGAGGGGAGCGAATCTTCAATGTCGGCGATACGGTTGGCCAGGTAAGATTCGCCCTCACCGGCGGTTAACATGGTATAGTGAACAATAGCCGGGAGCTTGAAGGTTGATTTTAATCTCGGCAGGATATCACCCTCCATCAGGTACATCATTTCGTGCGGTACACCTGGCATCGAAACATAAATTTTACCGCCCTCATTAAACCACATGCAGGGAGCGGTTCCGTTTTTGTTCTGAATCACCTCGCAGTTTTCGGGAACCAGCGCCTGTTGGCGGTTTACTTCCAGCAGTTCGGTAAGGGTGCCTCTTAGCCGCGCAAATATTCTTTCAACGTTGGCCAGCGCGGCCTCGTTCATAACCAGCCCAACGCCAAAATATTCGCAAAGTGTTTTTTTTGTAATGTCGTCTTTGGTCGGCCCCAGGCCGCCGGTTATTAAAATCAGGTCGGCCCTGCCTGCCGCTTCTTTTAGCGCTGTAAGTATGTGCTGGCGGTCGTCGGATACCGACGAAATCTGCTTAACCCGGATACCGATCCGGTTGAGCCGGCCTGCCATCCAGGCCGAATTCGTGTCGACGATCTGTCCGATAAGTATCTCGTCGCCGATGGTAATTATTTCAGCAAGCATTAGTAATTGCCGTTGTTAAAAGTTTGATTATTGGTATAGTCGCTGCGCTTGCTAAGCTTCAAATCCTGCAGGATCGCTGCATCCACCTTCAAAGTTATGTTATAGGATTTATAAAACCCAAACGGCACCCACTGCACATTCAAATCCCAGCAGTGTAATTTGCGGTAAATGGTGAACTGAGGTACGCCGCTTAATTTCAACGCCCTTAGGTCATAAGTAGTGCTATACTGTACTTTCCAGTTGTCGGTAAGGTTCACATCGCCACTCAACATGACCGTATTGGTAATATTGGTATTAACGATGTTATTGTTATAGCTGAAACTGTAGTTGAACGACACGTTCCAGGGTACATTAAAATCGACATAGGCACTCGGATCGCTGTTGATCATGGCTAATCTTTGCGCTTGTTGCGGGTTGATGGTTTGCAGGGTGCTCCCCGGCGTGACCGGGGCATGCGGGCTAAACGTGGTTGAGTTTAAGGCGCCACTCATCGAAAAACTGAACGACGTGAGCGTCGGGAACTGCCCGTGCTGCCACGTAAACTGGTTGATCTCGCGCGTATATTTCAGCACCTGCCCATTTGATATGGAATCGAGCACCTGGTTTACGTACGGATTGAATGAACCGAAAAAGGTCAAATTTACCTTTTGATTAAAGATGGCGGTATGCGCCGAAAATGTAATAGGCGACAAATTGATTGAATCAGCCGCAAAATTATAGAACGATGAAATGCTGAATCCCTGCAGCCAGTCCACTTTTCTGGGCTTTCCGGAGGTGTCCGTTGCTTTCGGTTTATATTTTGCCTGTAGTGTATTGTCAATGCTCAGCCCTATGCCCATTTGTTTACCGGCAGACGGAAAGCCGTCTTCAAAAATGGAATAGGTTTGGCTGGTGTATGGATACGGGAGTGTGGCATTACTTACCGCCGACTTGTAATACCCGTAGCCGAGCGCCGAAAAATCAGGATTGTAAGCAAAACTGATCGAAGGGGTCATTACATGCCTTATCGCTATCAAATTCCCTTTTTTGAAATCTATTTCGCTGTAAATCTTCGTAGAAAGGCTGGTGCTCAGGTTATAAGAACCGGCTCTTCTGAAGCCGTTAACCGTATCAGTAACCATCGAATCCAGGCCCGAAATACTCCCCCGGGCAAAAGATTTTTGCAGGGTTTTGAGATACCAGTGCTCGGTATAATTTACGTTGGTGCTGAATTGGAAATAATGAAACACGTTTAAACTTAAGCCCACGGGTATATTGTGAACGATGCTGGTCTGCAGATTTTTGATCAGATAATTTCCCTGGAAAAGTTCCGATTCGGGTAGGTCATTGATTGCGTTGGAAGCTTGCAAGCTGTAACTGACCGTTAGCTTTTGCCACCATTTGGGTTCGGTTACCGTTTCTTTCGGCTGAAGAGGACTTATGGAAGCCATCGAGAAACTCAACGTTGGCAATTGCAGCGAAACGGTTTTAGCGCTGAGATCCTGGCTGTGCGAAAGGCCTACGCTCAGGTTAAAGGGCGTACCTTCCCATGTTCGGCTATAATTAATGGTAGACCTGAGGCTATTTTGCGTAAGTGCTTGTTCGTTAAAGTTGCTGTAGGAAGGGTTATTTTGATAAAAGGTTGATGTACCTGCATTTACCGATGCACTAAACGTGCTTCCGGGGCTTGCATCCGGGTTTTGGCTGTGCGACCAGGTGATGTTAAAGTCCTTGGTCGGCGGGTCGCCTTCTAAGCCGTAATTGTGCGAGCCATAGCTCAACGAGATGTTTCCATCGTATTTATAACGTTTACGGTAGGTCATATCCTCGTTTAGCTCGTAGGAGCCTTTTGAATAGAGCGTACCGGTGGTTGTGAGGTCCATGTAATCATTCACCACGATATAATAACCAAAATTCCTTAAATAGAACCCGAGCGTTTGGTCCTCTCCGAACGTTGGAATAATAACGCCGGATGTTTTTGAGTCAGGTTTCGGGAAAAAGCCAAACGGAATCGCCAGCGGCAATGGTATCCCTTCGATCTCGAGGTAAGCCGGGCCCGAAATAATGCGGTTCTTTTCGACGATACCTTTTGTGATGACGATGCCAAAGTGAGTATCAGGGTATGGGAGGTCGCAAGTGCTAAAAAGAACATTACTAATTGCAACTTCATTGGTGTCAATTTTTTTTGATTCGCCGCCCGAGAAATAGTCTTCGCCCTGGTGCGAAATAGGGTTATATATCTTCCCTTTTTTTGTTTTGTAGTTAAATAGCAGTGAATCGGAGAGTATTGGATCCTCCTTACCTTGCTTGGAAATTGGTTTCCCAACGTCATACGCCTTTGTGGCCGGATTCAGACTTCCTCTTGCAAAAAGCAGGTGGTTTTTTTGATCTACCCGGATATAATCGGCATCCAGTTCAAAATCTTCATAAGTAACACGCGCTTTGCCATAAAGGTAGGTGATCTCATGCTCCTGGTCTACTATCGTGGAGTCTTCGGCGTGCGATTTTACCTCCGATTGTAATTCGCCTGTCTTTTTTGTGGTGTCGGCGGCACTTTTTATTGGCGTTTTTCCGTTAGAAGTTTTACCTTTAGGAGGTTTGCGGTTCTTTATTGTATCCGTTTTGGCAATACTGTCAACTGTTCGGTTGGGGGTGTTAGCAGGCACAGTCTGCGAAAAGGCTTTCACATGGGCTATTAATATTATTGCAAACAGAAAAAAAAGGCTTTTGAATTTCAAAATAGATTATGAATAGTATTTTTGCAGAGATAGTTAACAGCGTTCAAAATTAATGAAAAATAAGGCATTGAAAAGATTGATTTGTGGTTTATTGTTGGTGTGGGCATCTCTTCCATTTTCTTCTTTCGCATTAAGTATTAGTTCTCAGAAGGATACTGTAGCCGACAGCGGCTACAAAATTAAAACCATTATTGTCGATCCGGGACATGGCGTGCGCCCGGAAGGCGCAGTAGGTCATTTTTCACCAGGTGCGCCGGGTTCATATTCCTTTGAGAGAAATGTAACGCTTGCCATAGGGCTTAAATTGCAGCTGGCCATAGAAAAACAGATGGACGGCGTAAAGGCTGTATTAACACGTAGTACCGAAGAAGATGTTGCGTGGCAGAAGCGTGCCGATATTGCCAACGCCAATAAAGGCGATCTTTTTATATCGCTTCACTGCAATTCGCTGGGTGACAAACATATCCGGGAGTTGGTTGGCCACAAGCATCATAAACCGGTATACCGGTATGCCGACGTTCCTGACCGTTCGGGTCGGGGCGTTTTAATATTGGTTTATGGTTCATGGCGCACAAAAGAAGAAGAAAAAGCCATTAAGGAAAACCTGGTAGAAGGCGATGAGGAAATGAACTCGAACCCTGACCCCAACGATCCGGCTGAGATGATATTAATGAGCGAATATAAGCGCAAATACCGTAAGCAAAGTATCCACCTCGCTCAATTGCTGGTATCGGAGTTTACCGCCGATGGAAGAAGAATAGAGGGAATCAGGGAACAAGGTGTACTGGTTTTATGCCACAGTGCCATGCCGGCGGTACTTATTGAAACAGGATACATTAATAATCCCGACGATGAAGCTTATCTGAATTCGGAAAAGGGGCAGGACGAAATTGTCGCTTCAATAATAAGGGCGTTAAAGAGTTACAAAAACGAAGTAGAATCAGCATCACAACCTTAAACATTTACACTTTGAAAATATCAAACGAAACAAAAATTGGCGCATTAACGGCAATTTGTATTACCATACTGATACTTGGGTACAGCTTTTTAAGAGGGGACGAGATTTTTGACGGTGCGAACAGGTTTTACACCGTATACGCGAACGTCAGCGGGCTTACGGTATCCAAACCGATACTGGTAAATGGTTACCAAATCGGCCGCGTCTCAAAAATGACCCTGCAAAAAAACGGGAGCACAACCGTCGAATTAAGTGTCGACAGGCAATATAAGGTCCCTAAAAATACTATTGCAAAACTCGGAAGCGCGGGACTATTGGCAGGTAAAGCCATTATTTTTGAATATGGCAACAGCAATATTTCCGCTGAAGATAAGGACACACTAAATGCCCAAACGGAGGTTAGCCTGATGGACAACCTGCAGCCAATTCAAACCAAAGCAGAAAACCTCGTTAATAAACTCGACTCTTCGCTGGCGGCAGTTAATAAAATATTAAACCCGAATTTCCAGAAAAATGTTGACCGCAGCTTTATGAGTATCGCCAATTCGCTGCAGACCCTTGAAGGAACCACCAAAAAGATAGATGCGCTGGTGAGCACGCAAACCACGCATATAAATGCCATACTGGCAAATACTGAAACTGTGACTTCCAACCTAAAAGCAAGTTCGGTAAACTTAAATGGTATTACCGGTAACTTTGAAAAGGTAAGCAACGACATTGCTGCATCAAACCTGAAGCAAACCCTTGATAACACCAACAAGGCCGTATCCGATCTGCAGTCGATCATTAGCAAAATGAATTCAACCAACGGTACGTTAGGTTCATTGGTCAATGATAAGCAGGTTTATGACAATTTAAAGGAGGCAACCGGTAACCTTAACGCCCTGTTTATCGATCTGAAGGCGCATCCCGGCCGGTACGTAAGCTTTTCGGTTTTTGGGGGTAAGAAAAAGGATTAAGGGCGGACCATTTCAAAACGTGACACACCCGGATTTCAACCAGGTAGAGCATTGAGATTTAACAAAGACCACAAAAAATTGTAACCTTGGCTGTTTTCGCTTTGCGTACTTCGTGGTAAAAACTAATCTGCACAGAAATAAACCGCCTTATAGTCCGAACACTGTATCGAATACTGCCATTCGGAACAAACGCAGACAGTTCAGTCCTCCTGTGTATAGGAGTCCACAGTACTGCAAGCCCCTTCCTAAACATAGTATAAACAAACGGCCAGGTTGCATGTATTTAATAATATACATCAACGAATTATCTCATGGAATTTTATGACGATGAGTTTGGACCAGACCAGGATGGGTTAAGCCAAACCGAAGTAAAACCAGGTACACGCCGCGTTGAAGAAGGCGACGAACTAACCGAGGATGATCTTCATTTAGAACTTTTTGCGGGCAATGAAACCAGGCCTGTTAGGGAAGGGCAACCGATGGGCGGCCAGAATTTTGGCAAAAACAATAACACCAGCGCGGCAAACGACAAAAATAATCCATCGCGGTATGCCGGTACAAGTAATCCTTACTTTAACCGTACCGAGCCGATGGAAGAGCATCCGGAAAACAGTAACTTTAAAGTCAATCGTCAAGAGGGCAGCCCCGACTATGATAAATCCAGGCCGGATGCGTTTAGAAACACTTCGGAGCCTAAACCCGAAAAAGTTGAAAGAGGAAATGGTGAAAATGACCGGCCGCATAAAGGCGAAGACCAGTACCGGCAAGAAGAACAAGAAAATGATGAGCCTAACATACCGGGGCCAAATGAACTACCGGACCAGCAAAAAGTAGGCGAAGACATTGATGAGGATGAGCGCGACCACATTGAAACATAGTGTGAAAGTCGGAAAAGTCCGAAAGTCGGAAAGATAGTGAGGCCGGCATGCCGGGTTCAGTTACCAGCCAATATTCTTTTCAATAAACCCGATCAGATCATCCGCCATGGCCTGTTGTTCCTTTAGGCTGGGGTGACCATTAGTGTTTTTGTAGGGAATAAAATGGGTATAAATGTTTTTATCGTTTAAGCCTACCACCGCTTTTTGGATATATCCCGGCCAGGGCGAACCGGGTTTGGTTGCATCCATACTGCCCAAAATGCAGATTATCTTAGCGTGCGGGTACTTGCCGCGAACAGATTTTACAAATTGCTGATAGGCGTTGATAATAAATTCAGGCGTTGGCGGTTTCGTGCCAAAACGGGCCTTAAACTGGTCGTTATTTGGCAAATTGACAATCCAGCAATCGTTTTGAAATAGATTGATCACGACCAGGTCCGGTGTGTATTTCGAAAAATCCCACTTGCTCTTGGGATCGGTTGCGTCCAGCCGGTCATACATTTCGGACATGATGAGCGGAAACCAGCTCACGGTAATTCCGATGCCGCTTTTTGAGGTATTATGCAGCTCCGCATCGAAATGACGGGCGGTGATGGAAGCATAGCTTAAGTAACCATTTTCATAAGGGCTCGTCCCGCGGTCTTTGCCGCTTGTGTCTTCATCGGCATAACCGCAGCTGATGGAATTGCCGAAAAATTCTATTTTCCGCTTTTTAGCTGGCGGTGGCGCTAAAACTTTACCTGTGCCACCCAGTTCAAAACCATAAAACCAGGTTTTCCCCATCGCCCACTCTGTCCGCTTAAACAACTCGAGCGTGTGCTCGCCGGCAGCCAGGTTATCTGCCAGCAAATAGCTTTTTTTGGCCATTTCGGGGTGAAGAATGCTTAAAACCTTGCCATCTACTATAACATTATAATTATTGTCCGACCGCTCATCCTTCAACAGCGCTGCGATCTTTGTCCCTCTAAATTTAACAACAACTGAACTGGCCGACCAGGATAACGCAGCGGTACTATCGGTCATCGCAATACGGCCTGAATAACTGATGTGCCGGTCAGTTGCCTTTATAGTAGTTGTTTGCGCCTGGCATGTCGAACCTAACACCAGGAAAAGGCCCAAGAGAAGTAACTTATAGTGCTTCATATTCAGGATATAAAAATTGCCAAAGATGTATGGTATAACGTCTCTACTTCAAATATACATAAGTTATCCCATCCCCGCCCCTGTCGGCATGCTCATCTTCCATCCTGTCTACCTGTTCGTATTTCTTCAGGTACTGGCGTATCATTTTTCGCAAAATCCCGTCGCCTTTGCCGTGGATGATCTTTAAACTGCCAAAACCCATCATAATAGCCCGGTCGAGCAACCGCTCAATCGTATGTAACGCATCTTCTGTACGCATCCCCCTCACGTCAATTTCCGGGTTAAAATCCGCCAGGTCGCCAGTATGGCTGCTATAATTCCGCCTGATCTCTTTCGGCACAGCTGATCTGGCTACTTTTACAACCCGTTTCTTTTTAGCCACCGTGCGCAAATCGCCGATTGCAATTACCACGCTGTCTTTTATCAACTCAATTACCTGCCCAGTCGTTTCGCTGTCGATTAGCTTAACCCAGTCGCCCGGTTTCAGTTCCTCATCCTCCGGCAAAGGTTTGGTTATGATCGGTTTTACCGTATTTTTTTGGAGTTCGGTATTGAGCTTTTCGCGCAATTCGCGCGTCTTTTCCTTATCGGCATTGCTGCTTTTTATCTCGGAGATCGTGTTTTCGACCAGCTTATTGGCATCCAGGATGATGTTTTTCGCTTGCTCCTTAGCCTCGCGTATCAGCGATTTTTTATTCTCTTCCAGGTAACTTTTTAACTTTTCATTTTCGGCCAGCAGCGCATTCACCTGTTTTTGCTGTTTTTCAAGCTTTATTCGTGTGTCGTAAATTTCTTTTTTTTCGCGCTCCAGGTCAACCAGTAAAGCGTCCACCTTTTTCTGCCCGGCACTTACCTTGTTTTTGGCCAGGTTGAGCACATTTTGAGGCAGCCCAATCTTTTGCGCGATCTCGAAAGCATAAGAACTTCCCGGCTTGCCTACTTCCAGCATATAAAGCGGCCGCAGTTCAGCATTATTAAATAGCATCGATGCATTTTCGATGCCTTCCGTATGGCTGGCAAAAATTTTAAGGTTGGAATAATGCGTGGTAACCATTCCCCTTATTTTTTTATGATTTAATGACTCCAATACCGCCTCCGCAATGGGGCCGCCAAACTGCGGATCTGTTCCGGTACCAAACTCATCTATCAGCACCAAAGTCCTTCCGTTTGCAAGCTCCACAAATTCCTTCATCTTTGAAAGGTGGGCACTGTAGGTACTTAAATCACTCTCAAGCGACTGGTCATCACCTATATCAACAAAGAATTGTTTAAACACGCCCATAACGCTTGTTTCTGAAGCCGGGATCAGTAAACCTGCCTGCGCCATCATCTGCAATAAACCAACAGTTTTCATACAAACCGATTTACCGCCCGCGTTTGGCCCGGAAACAACTACAATCCGCACCTGTTCGTCTATTTCCACATTAAGCGGCACGACCACTTTATGCTCTTTTTTAAAGTTTAAAAATAGCAACGGGTGCCGGGCATTTACCAGTTTCAGGCTCGCTTCATTTACCAGCTGGGGCATTTCGGCTGCTACGTCGATCGCAAAAAGCGCTTTGGCCCTTACAAAATCCAGTTTGGTTAATAGTCCGTGGTAGGATAACAATAGTGGGACAAATGGCCGCAATTCTCCCGTTAGCGCGGTTAGAATTTTGATGATCTCGCGGCGGCGCTCAAATTCCAGATCGCGTATTTTATTATTTAGGGAAAAGACTTCCTCCGGCTCGATATAAACGGTTTGACCAGATGCGGATTCATCGTGTATAAAGCCTTTTAATTTGCGTTTATTTTCCGCCAGTAACGGGATACAAAGCCGCCCGTCGCGAATAGTTAATGAACCATCGGCCGTCCAGCCATTGCTGTTTGCATTTTTAAATACCTGGTCTATTTTCCTGCGTGCCTCCTGTTCAGCCTTCAAGATTCCGGAAGTGATTTCTTGCAGTTCACGCGATGCATCATGCCTTATTTTCCCTTTCTGATCGATCACCCTTTCGATCTTTTTCAGGATCGACTTTTCAATTGGGAGGTGCTCAAATAAGGTCTCCAGGTTTGGGTACGATCCTTCACGCTCGTTAAAATAACCAATTACCGCGAAAACGGTGTTTAGTGAAACATAAACGCGGTAAAACTCTTCCTCGGTTAAAAATACGCCTTCAATTTTGGCCTTATTGGCCAGTGATTTAACGTCGAAAAAATGATCGATAACCAGCCTGTCTTCGCCTTCCAGGATACTTTTAAATTCATTAGCCTGGCCCAGAAATTTGCTGATCTGGGCGAAATCGTACATTACCTGGATTTTATCCACCATTTGCCGGCCCATTTCGCTCAGGCAATGCAGTTTGATCAGTTCCTTAATCTCGGTAAACCCCAGTTTGTCAGTTTGCGTTTGGGCGCTGGCCATTATTGCTCTTTAGAAGTAACTTGTTTGTTGAATCAATTTTGTCGGCAAGGTGTTTCAATATTTCGTCATACATGGCCTCCAGCTCCATCGGTTTACCGGTATAGTATCTAAGGCTCCTCCTGAACGTGGATGAATCAATGTGGTGTTTTTTAAAAAGCGCCTGGTATCTTGCCGTGCCGTATTTATAAAGCGTGTCCGGGTTTATCGACATCATGTTATACATTCCGCCGTCAACGATGTGCATATCAGTGAGTACGCTGACCATTTCCTGGCGCGCGATGATGGGCTGATCAGATTTCCCCCCGTTACAGGAGGCTAAAATGAGCGTTACCCAAAAAAAGAGGATGATATATTTGTGCATTCCGTATTTTAGCGCCTAAATTTTGACCAAAACTACGGATAAATGAGCATCGCGGATAATATAAAAACGTTAAAAAAAGAAACTGTTCCTATAAAGGTAACACTTATCGCGGTGTCGAAAACCAAGCCTGCCGAAGAAATCATGGAGGCTTATGACGCCGGACAGCGCCTATTTGGCGAAAACCATGTGCAGGAATTGCTGGAAAAACAGGAAACTTTACCAAAGGATATTCAATGGCACCTGATAGGTCACCTGCAAAGTAACAAGGTAAAATATATTGCGCCGTTCGTCAGCATGATCCAGTCGGTTGACAGCCTCAAGCTGCTCGAAGAGATTAACAAGCACGCGGAGAAAAATAGCCGGGTGATTGATTGCCTGCTTCAGGTTTACATTGCAGATGAGGAAACAAAATATGGTCTCGGCTTTGACGAAATCATTGAACTGCTGCGTTCTGAACAGCTTCCACTGTTAAAAAATATCCGCATCCGCGGATTGATGGGAATAGCGACTAACACTGACAATGAAAAACAGGTAAAAGAGGAGTTTTATGAGCTGAAGACATTCTTTGACGGGATAAAACAAAGCTTTTTCAGGAAGGATGAGGCTTTCAGTATTCTTTCAATGGGTATGTCGGCGGATTACAAGCTTGCCATTGAACAGGGCAGCACCATGGTGCGGTTGGGCAGCACTATCTTCGGTCAGCGGGTGATTAAGCATTGGAAAAATAACTAGGATTTGATTTCGGATTTCGGAATTTCGATTTCGGAATTAGTTTCAGAAGTCAAGAATTACACAAAATTACCAATATGAACTAATGAACATAGATATACGAATAGCAAAAAAAGAAGACTGCCCAAGATTATTGGAACTGGTGCATGAACTGGCGCTTTTTGAGCGGGCGCCGCAAGAAGTGACGGTCACGCTGAATGAATTTGAATATGCCGGTTTCGGTGACAACCCGGTTTGGAAAGCCTTTGTAGCTGAAGCTAACGGCCTGATCGTTGCCTTTGCGTTATACTATGTGCGTTACTCCACCTGGAAGGGTTGCCGGATGTACCTGGAGGACCTGATCGTTACGGAAGAGATGCGTGGCAATGGGCTTGGCAAAATGCTTTTTGACAGGCTTATTATAGAAGCTAGAGAGATGGGCTTTAACGGAATGTCCTGGCAGGTGCTTGACTGGAATGAACCTGCCATCAAATTTTACAGAAAATATGAGGCGAACATTGAAGGCAGCTGGTTGAACGGGTCCTTATCGAAAGAGCAATTATTAAAAATGTGAAGTATGAGGCGGCAATACATTTTGTTTTGCTTTATTTGGATCGGGCTTAACGCTTGTAAGCAGTCCATTGCAAGGCCGGGGGCAACTGACTCGCTCAGCTATTCTTATCAAACCGTTAAAAAAAGGGCAAATAACTGCGGAATCAGGCCCGATAGCGGCTGCACGACTGCTAAAATAAAATACCCCGTTTTTAAAAATCAAAAATTATTAAACGACAGTGTCCGCCATAAGTTGTTTCAATTGTCCGCCTTTGGCGATCCGGCGAAGAAGTACACATCCCCTGAGCAAATTGTCGAAGATATTGTCTCATCCTACCAGGCGGATGTAGCAGCCGGACGTAATACGCTGCCCAATTCGCTCGACGTCGCCGTAACTGTACTGCGCCAGGATTCCAGCCTGCTGATATTGAAACTTAACGGCTATGCCTATTTGGGCGGCGCACATGGCAGCGAGAAAACAATGTTTTTAAACTGGGATACAAAATCGGGTAAGGAAATAACCTTGGATGATATTTTTCAAAATGATTATAAATCAGCGCTGAATATGATCGCTGAAAAGATATTCAGGAAAAATGAAAAGTTGAGCGACACAGCCTCGTTGGTGGATCATTATTTTTTTGACAAAGGAAAATTCAGTTTAAACCGTAATTTCATGATCACACCAACCAGCCTGAGTTTTTTATATAATGAATATGAAATAAAGTCATATGCCGAAGGGCAAACAACGCTTTTCATCCCTTATGCGCAAATAAAATCGTTACTTCGGCCCAAAACGGTCGTTTCACAATATCTAAAATAATGCTGGTATTCAAATTTGGCGGGGCATCGGTAAAGGATGCGAATGGAATTATTAACCTCGGCAACGTTGTTAAAAAATTTGATAATGAGCAATTGGTTATCGTCGTTTCCGCAATGGGCAAAACAACTAACGCCCTTGAAAAATTAACAAAAGCTTATATAAACAGCGATGATCAGCTGACAGAAATATTTGACGAGATCAAAAGCTATCATTATACCATAATTGAGCAGCTTTTTGAGCCCCGGCACCAAATATTTAATGAGGTTGCCAATACTTTTGTGGAGATAGACTGGGTAATTGAGGAAGAGCCGCATGAAGATTATGACTTTATATACGATCAGATCGTGTCGATCGGCGAACTGGTCGCCACAAGGATTGTTAATGCGTATCTGAACCAGGCAGGCATAAAAAGCCTATGGCTGGATGTGCGGGGCTATGTGCAAACAGACAATACCTACCGTGAAGGGATTGTGCAATGGGATAAAACCTGTGTGGCAATTAGTAAAGATATTCCGACTCTCCTGGAAAAAGGCCAGGTGATCACCCAGGGTTTTTTGGGTGGAACTTCCGAGAATTTCACCACTACTTTAGGGCGGGAGGGCTCAGACTACACGGCCTCAATCTTTGCCGCATGTTTGGGTGCAGTATCAGTCACCACCTGGAAGGACGTGCCGGGCATCCTCAACGCTGATCCTAAATTTTTTGAGGATACGGTTAAGTTTGATGAGCTATCGTACACCGAAGCCATTGAGATGACATATTACGGTGCCAGCGTAATCCATCCAAAAACGATTAAACCGCTTCAAAATGCCAAAATCCCGCTACTGGTTAAATCTTTCACCCATCCGGACGAGCCAGGTACCATTATTCATGAAAATGCCGCCGGCAAGTTTGAAAAACCTGTTATTATCATCAAACAAAACCAGGTGCTGTTATCCATTTCGGCAAGGGACTACTCCTTTATTTCGGAGGAACAACTGAGCATGATATTTAAACTATTTTCGCAATACCATCTAAAGGTTAACGTGATGCAAACGTCGGCGCTGAGCTTTACCGTTTGTTTTGATTTGCGCGAGGAGTGGTTTAAAAAATTATTACGGGCGCTGACAGCTGATTTTAAAGTTAAATATAACGATAGCCTTACACTAATTACAGTAAGGCATTATTCCAGGGCCTCGCTGAAAGAGTTGACCGAAGGCAAAACCATTTTAATGGAGCAGCTAAGCCGCAACACGATTCAAATCGTGGTAAAATGATAAAGTAATCTAACAGCAGCCTTTTACTTCATTCAACGGAATATCGGAAGCGGGGATGGAAATTTGTAGCATTGTATCGTTTCGGAACAAGCGATACAAAGCTAAATATCGCTGATTATTAACAAGTTACGGCTGACAAAATGTTGTAACCATTTTTTTCTGGTTTCGGGCAAATTTTCTGTTTAAATCCGGTGAGTTATGTGTTGGCTTCGCGCCCGCAACCAAACGCGGCAAATCAAAAACTTAAGGGAAGCCCGTTTGAGTTTTACATAGACAATAAATATGTATCTTCATATCTAAATGAAATCCGCTGTTGTCACGTTCCTGGTGTTTTTATTTGGTTTAAATGTTTACTGTCAAAACGACACACGCATAACCGTCAAACAAAAAGATTCCGCATGGATCAGGCAATTGATTGAAATGCAGCAGAAAGAACAATTAACAGCCGCAGCAAAGGATTCAGTATCCCGATATGTGGAATGGACGGGTGGTAAAGTTATTTATAGCCCTGATAGCTGCCTCCGGATAGGGCAAATTTCAGGAAAGTTTAAAGATATAAATACCCGCTATTTTTTTACTGCCGTTCAATCCCTGTTTCACCACAATACGCTTGAATTAAAACTACCAACCGATACTGTTAATTACACTTTCCGGGATTATCCTATTAGTAATATTTACAAGCTACCCTATCCAAATAACACTTATTTAATAGTAGCAACCAAAACAGACACCACACCCATACCAGCATCATATGAACCAGATGGCACTCCCATTGCGAGACCTGGGGGGCAGGATTCAATTTACGAAGAAATTGGTGTTGTTGCCTCAATGCTTCATGTTATAAGAGATTCATTAGTAGAAACGGCATTTGACACCGGGGAGGATAACAGTAAAAGTCCCTTTTCTGAGATCATATCAGGAAACTCGCTGAGCGCTGACCTGGATACGTACCTAACCACTGCGAAGGACATGCCCAAGCCATTTTTAAAGTATGACCCTGTTAATAACGAACTGCGTTTTTTAACCCTGTACTGCAGTGACAATAATGATGGCAAAGGATGCAGTGTGCCCTATTTAAACATTTATTCGGGGACGTTTAAGTATAAAGATTCGGTATTTATGCTGATAAGCGACACAAGTTATTTTTATCCATCGCTTGAATCGTTAGACGAAACCGTCGCAACCAAAAAATTCAAAACCGGTAACAGTATTACCAAAGTGGCTGCAACAGTAAAGTACCAGGAAGTTGGCGGAGGTGTAATGGAGATATTGTATATTGATTATTATGTACGCGGTCAGAATATTACCTCTGTGGACTATAGGTTTGAAAAGACACCGACAGCACAAGATTTACAACCTAACTATAAAGTGCAAAAAGATAGTTCCCTGATTTTTTTAATTACAGACACAACAACTCCAAATCAAGATGGCAGGTGCGGCGAATGTGATTATGTTGATTCGGAATTTTGGCTCATCAACCAAAAAAAGAAAGAGCGACTTTTCACATTTTCTTCAAATTCGGATACCGGCTATACAACCTACACTTATAACGACGGAAAATCGGATGTAGACGGAAGGTTTTATCTTAAAAAAATTGCCGCCGACAATGATGATAAATGGAAAGAAAATGTCGATAACACTTATTGGAAAAACAACTCCACCTATGTTATTCATGTAAGTGATGAAACTTTGGCACGTAATTTTTATATCCATTTTACAACGGCCGGCAAAAAAATAATTGCAAAGTTAACCGCGGGTAAATTACAACATAAAAAGCGCAGGTAAGATTGAAGCGCACAAAACGCCTTGCATACGGAAAGGGCATGAACTGCGTTTAAAGGCCTTATTAAAAAGCGCAGTTTGTTTAAAAAAAGCCCTAAATGGCTAAATGTGACTTTCCGGGTTGGAAATTACCGGTAACAAAGCTGTTAAAAATGTGTTAAACTGACCCCGGAATTCTTGTTTTTGGGCGCCATTAGGCTATATTTACCCGGCATAGCAGAACCGATTATTTCTTATGAAGTTTTTTAGATTTCTTTTTATCCTCACGGCATTTACTATCACTTTTTACACTTCCGTTTCTGCCCAAAATGTCGACGAAGTTTTAAACCAAATAGTGGCGAAATCGGCCAAGGCTTACTCCGATGTCCCGGTTGAAAAAGTATACCTGCATTTTGACAAGCCTTATTATGCGGTTGGCGACACAATCTGGTTTAAAGCGTATGTTACATACAATTTGCACGAACTATCGCCCATCAGCAAAATAGTGTATGTTGATATGATAGCGCCGCACGATTCGTTGGTGCAGGCAGCTGAGCTTCAGGTAAAAAACGGTGTGGCCTGGGGAAGTTTCATTCTTTCTCAAAACTCCTACAAAACAGGAAATTACCGCGTGGTTGCCTATACCAACTATATGAACAACAACGGGTTCGCTTATTTCTTCAACAAAACCATTACCATTGGCGACAAAGTAAACAACACGATTTCTGCCCAAATCGCCATGAAGAGCTCCATCGTGAATAAATTCACAAAAATATCGGCGGCGATATATTACAAAGATGATGACGGCAAGCCCTATCATGATAAAAAAGTAAGCTGGTCGATTCAAAAGGACGACGAATCGATAGCTAACGGTAAAAGTATCACTGACAAAAATGGGTTTGTTAACATCAGTTTTATCAATAATAAGAATTTGAAACTTGACGGCGCCGACTTAGTTACGGCGGTGGAGAGCGGCGACCATCAGGCGGTGGACAATACCTATTCGTTAAAGTCAGTCACGATGCCTGATGATATCCAATTTTTTCCTGAAGGCGGTCAATTGATTATCGGAGTTCGTACGAAGATTGGTTTTAAGGCTATTAAGCCCGACGGGCTTGGCATTGATGTTAAAGGAACAATTACCGATAACAACAATAACGTAGTGATGGAATTTGCATCCTCACATCTCGGTATGGGCCAGTTCATATTAACACCTGAAGACGGTAAAACCTACACTGTACACGTGACTTATGCAGATGGGACAACCGCGGTGCCTGATTTTCCGAAAATAGGCAGCGACGGCATAAACCTGAGCCTGGATAATTATGATCAAAATGTTTTGAATCTTAAGGTGCAATGCGACGATGCATTTTTAAAAGATTTTAAGGACAAAACATTTTTTGTACTGGGAAAATCAGGGGGCGCAGTTTGTTTTGCCGCTAAAATGGTTCTGAAGGATCTTGTTTACAGCGCACCGATCCCCAAAAGTAAATTTCCGACCGGGGTTGCCCAGGTTACTTTATTTACTGACGACGGTGAGCCGGTGAGCGAGCGGGTTGCTTTTGTGCAACATAACGACCAGATCAACCTATCGGTAAGCAGCGATCATCCGGACTATATCACAAGGCAAAAGGTTAACCTGAATATTGCGGCAAAAAATGTCGATCAGCCCGATGAAGGAAATTTTTCGGTGTCGGTTATTGACGAGTCAAAAGTACCATTTAATGAAAATGCCGAATCGACAATTTTTACTTACTTGCTGTTAACGTCCGATATTAAGGGTTACATCGAGCAGCCTAACTATTATTTCAATCATCCGGACCAAAAAGCACTGGCCGACCTCGACATACTGTTACTCACCCAAGGATACCGCCGCTTTTCATACGATGATATATTGAACAATAAAATGCCTGTGCTTAAGTTTTATCCCGAGCGCGGGATAGATATAAGCGGTACGCTGCGCGGCAGCAACGGCATACCTTTGAATCGCGGCAATGTGCATATCTCCATTCCTGATAAAAACTTTTTTGCAAATACAGTAACCGATGCCGACGGCCGTTTCAGGTTTTCGAACCTGGTATTCCCGGATTCGGCTAAAGTTATAGTGAGCGGACGGGACAATCCGCGGTCGAGCGAACTTTCATTGACCATTGATGGGGAGCAAAGACAAAACATCCCGGTCAATTATGACGAGCCGGACCAGGTTGACAACATTGATAGTGTGCTAAGCGCTTATTTAAAGAACAGTAAGATACAATATAGTGACCTTCATATGCTGAAAGAGGTTACTGTTAAGGACACCAGGATTGTAAAAACCGTAAGCCATAAAGATTATGGTAACCTGGCAAGCCTGAGTGAAATACCCGACCATTTAATTAAAGCAAGCGCACTTAGCGGTTGTAACAATATTCTTGATTGCCTGAAAGCGCTCACGATGGGAATGATATTTGACCAGGACAACTTTTATGTATTAACCGATTATACCCAGGGCAAGAGAATCCCCGTTCAGATATTTGTCAGAGGAATCCCGGTTGATGTTAATTATGTTTATAGTCTTAACGTGGCTGAGGTAGAATCGGTTGAGGTATTTTTGAAAGACGAACTTGGATTGGTTAACAGTGCATACAATACAGATGGCGCCATAGTAATCAATATGAGAAAGCTGGAAACTACCAAAATAAGCCTCCAGGACCTTAAACAAATTATGGGCAACCATTACGAAGTTACCCTATCCCCAAAAGGATACCAGCCTGTAAAAACGTTTTATTTGCCGCGTTATATCGGCCCCAGGGCCAATCAACCGGCCCGTACCGACCTGCGGAGCACCATATACTGGAACCCGAATGTAACAACTGACAAAACCGGGAACGCAACCCTTGAGTTTTATAACGCCGACGGGCAGGGAACTTACCGCGTAACGGTTGAGGGCATTGACAAAGATGGCAACCTGGGGCGACAGGTTTACCGGTATACTGTTAAATAGGATTTTTTGTTGGAATGTTGAAAGGTTGAAAAGTTGGAATGTTTTAAACTTCCGGTTTCTTATCCTTACAACTTTTCAACCTTTCAACTTTCCAACATTACAAAAAAATGAACAAGCTCACCCCGTTCCACGTTGCCGTACCGGTTTACGACCTGGAGGAAGCCCGAAAATTTTACCGTGAAGTGCTCGGATGCAGTGAAGGCCGCAGCTCAGATACCTGGACCGATTTTAACCTTTATGGCCACCAGTTTGTGATCCATTTAAAGCCGCAGCCGGCTGAAGAAGCTAAAACCCATTTTAACCCTGTAGATGGCCATGATGTGCCGGTGCCGCATTACGGCGTTGTTTTGGAATGGGAGGAATGGCATAGCCTCGGGCAAAGATTAAAAAAGCATAGCGTAAAATTTGTCATTGAGCCGTATATTCGTTTTAAAGGCTTACCCGGTGAGCAGGCGACCATGTTTTTTCTTGACCCGTCCGGCAATGCACTGGAGTTTAAATCGTTTAAAGATTTTGGACAGCTTTTTGCGGTGTAGGCAACCGGGCGGCGCTTTTCGGGGTAACACAAATAGATAAACTTTATCTATGGACGAAATTGAGGTTGAACGGCTAATAAAGATCAGCAGGGAACGCCCGCTGGACCCCACTACTTTTATCCCATGGCAACTGGAGCCGGCGGCTGGCGATATTTTCCTGCCCGAGTTTCTGACCTCCCTTCATGGCCTCGAAATTTACAATACCCTCACCCCTGCCCAAAAATCCGAACTGGCGCGACATGAACTGGTGCAGGTAATAGCTTCTTATGCCTGGGGAGAGTGCTTGTTTTGCCTGTTTATGACAAGGCATATCCTAACATTACCATTAGATAATATCGAACACCGCTTTTTACTGAGAGAGCTGATCGAGGAGTTCAAACACCAGGAGATGTTTGGACAAGCTATTGCCAAATTGGGCGGCCAGCCGGTGCCGCAATCAGGTTTGCATAAGTTTTTGGGTATGTTCAGCAATAAATACCTGCCGGCAGATTATTTGTTTATGGGCAGCGTTTCCGTAGAACTGGTAACCGATGTTTACGGCACCCATGCCCGGAAGGCCGAGCACATATACCCTGTTTTGAAAAAGATGTTCGACCTGCATACCATTGAGGAGGCGCGGCATATCATATTCACCAAGAGCCTGCTCAAAACTTATGCAGCAAAGGCAGGGTACATCAAACGCACATTATATAGCTATGTCATCCTGGGGAATATTTTGTTTGTGCGGACGATGTATGTAAAAAAGGAAATTTATCAGCGCATCGGACTTGAAAACCCGGACAAGGTATTCAAGCTTGCCGCCAAAAATTTCAAACAAAAATTCAGGGAAAAATGCCTTACCGATATTGTTGAATTTGTTGACAGTTGGGGTGGTTTTAACCGTGCAACCCGCTGGGCATGGCGGTGGATACTTGGTGTAAAAGCTTGAGAAAATCAAGGTGTTCGAAAATCAACGCCTAAAAATTGAACGCTCCGCCGGTTATGTTCCGGATGTTCCATTTTTACACGCGGAACACCCATTATGTTGTGAAACATGCTGATTATCAATGATTTTTGAGTTATGTTCCATGTGTTCCACTTTTACTCACGGAACACGTGGAACATTGTGAAACATGCTGATTATCAGCATATTTCACTCTAAACCACTTGGCCTATTTGCCGTAAGTTACTGATAATCAATTGTTTCAAAAGTTGTTTTTTTTTAAAACATCGATGCAATTGATTGACAATCAGGCCTTCCAACTTTTTAAGGTGCTAAATTTTGTATAAACCTGCAAACGGACTTGCACAGTTTGTTACCTTAATAGCGGGGCACCAGTGCGGCCGCGCGTCTGGTCCGCACAGACACTCGCGCCACGTTGGGGGGAATGGCCGGTTATGGGACGCTTTACTTTTTCGTAAATACAATTAAATCGCCCTCTTTACCATTTTTCAGATTGTTGCCTTGAAATGTCCATGTTTCAAATCCGTCAATTAGTTGAAAATCAATGGTAGTATTATCATACGTGCATGTGGCGATTGCCAAATCCCCGTCGTCATTGAATGTCCATTTTCCGGAGAGTGATGGGAAAAACGGTGTGGTTCTATTAAATAAAAAAGTGTGATTTTCATTGACGGTCAACGTCATATCACTGAATAATTTTAAATTGTCGCTGTGATATTTAGATTTACTTATGTCCAGCTTGTAAATCCCTAACATTACTTTTGACTCATCATCGTGGATGGAATGGCCAATCATTGTCCAAATGGTAAGGATGAGAAATGCACAACCAACAAACCAAAGGGAATAACTTACTGCTTTAAGTTTTTTCCAAAATAAAAACCCTAATATGAAAGTGCCGATTGTTGGGACTAAAAGAAATAATATTACCGAACCGTAAGTATAACCCATGTAAGTAAAACTATAAATCTTGCGCGAACGAAATTCTAAAAATTCGTTAATTCTGTAAATTCTGATTCAGACGATTTGGTCAGGAGCAGAAGTGGATACCTGCCGGGATACGGCCTTGATGCTGCCGCGCCAAGCGCATTCGGCCATCTGATTCCGATATTTCCCGGCCGCCAGCTGATGCATGCTCAAATCATAATGAAAACGTTCATTTTTAATCATTTACCTAAGCATGTCAACACAAACAATTACCGCAACTCATCATGCGAACGATA
>JABDHD010000024.1:41866-43120 GCA_013285685.1 Bacteroidota bacterium | reverse complement strand
TAATGCCGTGGTAGGCGGCGAAAATGTTTATGTAAGAGGGTTCGGAAGTTTTGTAGTTAAAAAAAGGGCGAAAAAAACCGCGCGCAATATTTCAAAAAATACTGCCATCATTATTCCTGAGCATTTTGTGCCTAGTTTCAAACCCGCAAAAACCTTTGTTGACAAGGTAAGGGTAGGCAATAAGGTTAAATAATTTACTGGGAATGCACAAAAAGCAAATCGTTGTAATTGCAATAGTCGTAGCTATTATGGGCTTTTTGTATAGCCGGGACCTTGTAGGCGTTAAAAAATCCGGCGATGCCGGCGGGCATACCAACACGACGGCCGAACAAAAGCGGCCGGCTGTGGATGTGACAGTCGAAATGGCATCAGCGGCGGCAAAAATTGCCATCGGTTCAACATTGGCCGGGCAGATAACCGCCACAGAAAGCCAGTTGAAAAACGCAGGTGATGAGTCAGCCAGGCTGGGTTTGCAAAAAAAAACTGGCCCGGCAATGGGACGAAGTTAATCAGCCGGCCCCTGCAGCCTTTTATTACCAGGCCATCGCGCAGAAAGAAAATACCTTTGCCGATTGGGTAACGGCGGGGAATCATTTTAATGATGCCTTCCGGTTTGGCCAGGATACCGTAGCGCAGCCATCCTACGCTTCAAACGCAATAGCGTGTTTTGAAAATGCCACTAAAATGCAGCCGGCAAATTTGGATGCAGAAACGGGGCTTGGAGTTGCTTATGTAAACCAGTTTACATTGGGTATCGGGCAAAATGGTGGCGGCCCGCCAAAAGGGGTAACTTTACTGCTCGACGTAGTTGGTAAAGACCCTTATAACATCAATGCGAACTTTAACCTGGGCATGCTTGCCATAACCTCGCGCCAGTATGATAAGGCGGTGCAAAGGTTTAAAACGGTGATTGAACACTCGCCGAAACCAGGGTTTGAGCCTTATTTTTACCTTGCTGAAAGCTACCGGCAGTTAGGGATGAAACCCGACGCTATTGCGGCTTATCAAAAAAGCAGGGAGCTAATGCCCGACACGGCCATTGATAGGCGAATTGACGAGTACATAAACGAATTAAAAAAATAAACACAAATAAAAATTACTATTATGCCGAGCGGTAAAAAACGTAAAAGACACAAAATGGCTACCCACAAACGCAAAAAGCGTTTAAGGAAGAACAGACATAAGAAAAAATAAGCTGTTACCCCAGGCTTATACAACCTGTTTTCTAACACGGGTGATTTTGTTTTTTTTACC
>JABDHD010000024.1:0-41856 GCA_013285685.1 Bacteroidota bacterium | reverse complement strand
ATACTAACATGCGGTTTAACCGCTTTAAAAAATGGAGTAGCAGTTGATAAAGGAATTAATTATCGATTCATCCCCCGGCGGGACTACTATTGCATTATTACAGGACAAACAGCTTGTAGAACTTCATAAAGAGCAGGTTACCAATAACTATACTGTTGGCGACCTATACCTCGGCCGGATCAAAAAGATCATGCCGGGGTTAAATGCTGCTTTTGTTGATGTTGGCTACGAGAAGGATGCCTTTTTGCATTATCTTGACCTTGGCCCGCAGGTGCAAAGCCTGCTGAAACTGACCAAGCAGGTACGCAGCGGAGGCTATCAGTCAAAATTGCTGGATAACTTTAAGCTCGACCCTGATATTAATAAAAGCGGGAAGATATCGGAAGTATTATCCAAAAATCAGCTGATCCCTGTACAAATAGCAAAGGAGCCAATATCTACCAAGGGGCCGCGTTTAAGTTCGGATATTTCCATCGCGGGCCGTTATGTGGTGCTTGTTCCTTTTTCGGAAGTAACTTCTATCTCCAAAAAGATAAAAAGCAATACGGAGCGTAACCGGCTGCGTAAAATAGTGGAGAGCATTAAGCCAAAGCATTTTGGCGTGATCATCCGCACGGTGTCCGAAGGGAAAGGCGTTGCCGAACTTCAAAAGGACCTGCTTGACCTGATCTCGAAATGGGAATCATTTGTTACCCGTTTGCCCTCCGTCGAGCCCGCCAAAAAAGTGCTGGGTGAGATCGATCGAACCTCTACCCTGCTGCGCGATATCCTTAATCCCGATTTTCAGCATATTTACGTAAACGACAGTGCTTTGCAGGAAGAGATCAGGTCGTACGTTCATGAGATATCTCCTGAGATGGATGGGATTGTGCGCCTGCACAAAAATAATTTGCCCATTTTTGAGCACTACGGTGTTGATAAACAGATCAAATCGGCTTTCGGCAAAACAGTTAACCTGGCCGGCGGCGCTTACCTGGTGATTGAACACACGGAGGCGCTGCACGTTATCGACGTAAACAGTGGTAACCGTACGGCCAATAAAGAAAACCAGGAAGAAAATGCCTTCCAGGTAAATAAAGAGGCAGCGAAGGAAATTGCCCGCCAATTACGCCTGCGCGATATGGGCGGCATTGTGGTGATCGACTTTATCGACATGCACAAACCGAATAACCGCAAGGACTTGTTTGATTACCTAAGGTCGGAGATGTCGCATGACCGTGCCAAGCACACCATTTTGCCGCCAAGCAAATTCGGCCTGGTGCAGATCACCCGCCAGCGCGTACGGCCGGAGATGAATATCGTTACTACCGAAGTTTGCCCAACCTGCAACGGCACCGGCGTTATCCGCCCGACGATATTACTGATAGACGATATCGAGACCAACTTCAACTATATCCTGGTTGAACAAAACGAGAAGAACATTACCCTTTGCGTTCACCCGTATATTGAAGCCTATCTGAAGCAAGGCTTCATGAGCCGCCAATGGAAATGGTATTTTAAATACAAACAATGGATAAAGGTGAAAAGCAACCCCGCTTATCAGATCACCGAGTTTCATTTTTTCTCGAGTAAGGACGAAGAGATTAAGCTATAGATGTGCGGATATGCAGATTATAGATGTGCAGATGTTTTAAAGGCGTCTGCATTTTTTTTGCCATTCGGTCCCCACTAAAAAATGTGTACCTTGTTTGGATCAACTTAACAGATACATGCGCCTCCTGATATGCTTATTGTATATTTTATTGTTTCTGTCCTGCTCCAAACCGCATCACCCCAATAACGAAATCACCAAAATAGAGCTGGCCAGCAGCGGCGGATGGAATTTTGGAACCGCAATTGGTATTGATAGCTCATTGAATTATAAATACTACGATGGAAATTCTAAAAAAAACTTTACAGGAAAGATCAGCGCAAAACTTTGGGATTCTATAAACGCCAGACTCGAGCAAATTAAATTCAAAAATATCCCGGCGTCTGATCATAAAAATATCGCCGATGCAACGTATTTCGAACTAATAGTCTACTGGAAAGACAGCAGCAGGCGAATAACAAGGGTTAGAGACATCAAAACGGATTCGGTTGTAGATGCGTTTACCTGGATAAACGATAGTTATAAAAATGTTAAGCTGCACCAGGTTAACTACGCTATTAAATTTGAAACAACTTACCAGGAGCCCATATTCCCTCCCAAACCCAAAATCAACCAGGTGAAATTTCCACCGCCGATAAAACAATAAAGTATAGACGAATTTCTTTCTTATTGCTAATACGTATATTTGTCATATGGACAGCCAGGTAATCTACAACACCATCCGTGAAACGGTTCAATCGAACCTGCCTGGTGCGCGCGTTTTGCTGTTCGGCTCCCGCGCGAGGGGAGATTATGATAGATTTAGCGATTATGACCTGCTAGTGATTACGCCGCAAACTTTTGCACCAAGGGAAAAAATCAAATTAAGCACCTTACTTAACCACGCCATATTTAATGCGCTAAAAATTCCTGTCGACCTGTTGATTAATAGCGAGGACGAAGTGCGCGAAAAACAAGATTTACCAGGCCATGTGGTGCGTACAGCAATCAGAGAGGGTATAATATTATGACCCAGGCGCTTCAAGCCTACGTCGAATCGTGGCTGAATAAAGCCGAGCATGACTTGCTAAGTGCTCAACGCTTGCTGGAGATTGAACCTTTGATATTAGACAACGCTTGTTTTCATTGCCAACAGGCCATAGAAAAGTGCCTAAAGGCATACTTGATTTACAATGAATTCGATATACAAAAAACGCACGACATCATAGCTTTGCTAAACCAATGCTCGAATTTTGATTCAATTTTTGGGACGATCGACCCGATGGATATCAATGCCTATGCAGTGAACGGACGCTACCCTGACGCCAACCTGATGCCTTCAAAAGAAGAAGCAGAAAGCTATTACCGATTAGCGCTTGAGGTCAAGTCCCTGGTTACCGAAAGAATTATATTTTCCTAATATTTTTAGCATTTCCGCTTGCTTATCACAATAAAATCCGCACATTTGCAATCTGCATATTTCTCATCTGCGTCCCGCACGTGCGGGACACATCTGAAATCTGCACATCAACACCGTGTCAAAAACCAGGTTCGCATATTTCTGTCAAAGCTGTGGCTACGAGTCGGCAAAATGGCTGGGTAAATGCCCGTCGTGCCAGCAATGGAATACTTTTGCCGAAGAAATTATTGAAAAGGCAAATACATCTGTTCCTAACTGGAAAACGGCGTCAACCACCTTACAACGCGCAAACAAGCCGGTTAAAGTAGCCGATATTACTTTTAAAGAAGAACACCGGCTGCTTACCCCCGACAATGAATTTAACCGCGTGCTTGGCGGCGGTATTGTGGCAGGCTCGCTGGTGCTTATTGGTGGTGAGCCGGGTATTGGAAAATCTACGCTGATGCTGCAACTGGCTTTGCAAATGCCCAATATAAAAGTGCTTTATGTTTCAGGCGAGGAAAGCGAACACCAGGTGAAGATGCGGGCGGAGCGGCTGGCGCCAGTTGGCAGTAAGCAGTTGGCAGTTGGCAGTCAAAGATCTGAAGCCGGATCAGGTTGTTATATTTTAACAGAAACATCAACCCAAAACATTTTTAAACAGATTGAGGAACTGGAGCCGGATTTGGTAGTGATCGATTCCATCCAAACTCTGCATTCATCGCACATCGAGTCTACTCCCGGCAGCGTCTCGCAGGTGCGGGAGTGTACCGCCGAACTGCTTCGTTTTGCAAAGGAAAGCGGTACGCCTGTCTTTTTGATCGGCCATATCACCAAGGATGGCATGATAGCCGGGCCGAAGATACTGGAGCATATGGTGGATACGGTTTTACAGTTTGAGGGCGACCAGCACCATGTTTACCGCATTTTGCGCACCATAAAAAACCGTTTCGGCTCTGCCTCCGAGCTGGGTATTTACGAAATGCTGGGCGAGGGCCTGCGCGAAGTATCCAACCCTTCGGAAATTTTATTGTCGCAGCGGGATGAATTGCTCAGCGGCATTACCATTTCAACTACCTTAGAAGGAATGCGCCCGATGCTGATCGAGACACAGGCTTTGGTAAGCCCATCGCCATATGGCACGCCGCAGCGTACAGCCACGGGCTTTGATAGCCGCCGCATGAGCATGCTGCTGGCGGTGCTTGAAAAACGATGTGGTTTTAATCTCGGCGCCAAAGATGTTTTTTTAAATATCACCGGCGGTATCCGCGTTGAAGATCCCGCGATCGACCTTGGGCTTGCCGCCGCAATTGTTTCATCGCACCAGGACATCGCGGTTCCCTTTAAAACCTGCTTTGCGGGGGAGATTGGTTTGTCCGGCGAAATCCGGGCTGTTAATCGTGTTGAACAACGCATTGCCGAGGCGCAAAAACTTGGCTTTGAGCAGATATTCATTTCAAAATACAATCTCCCTTCCGGCGGACAGGACAAAAAAGGGGTTGACCTATCGCGTTATAAGATCGATATCAAAGTTGTAAGCAGCATCGAAGAAGTGTTCGAAATACTATTTGGTTAAATAAATCGTTATCCCATCAAAAAATTCCGCTCCCGATAGCTATCGGGACGGCGTTCGAAATCAATAAATCCGAAATCGAAATTCCGAAATAATACCCCATCTTTGATCATATGAGCAATATCTGTTTAGTGGAGGACGAGCAAAAGGTAGCCGCATTTATTTGCAAAGGGCTTGAAGAAAACGGCTATAAAGTAAAGGAGGCCAAAAATGCAGGACTTGCAAAATCGCTGATTCAGACAAGCGATTTTGATCTGCTGATATTGGACGTGATGCTGCCGGACATGAACGGCATCGACCTTTGCCGGCACATACGGCATACTGATAACAAAACGCCTATCCTGATGCTTTCGGCGCTTGACCAGGTGCAAAATAAAGTATCCGGCCTGAAAGCGGGCGCAGACGATTACCTGGTTAAGCCGTTTCATTTCAGCGAACTGCTTGCACGTATCGAGGCGCTATTGCGCAGGCAAAACGGAAATGGCGCAGAGGAGGAACACGTTTTAATCTTCGAGGATCTTAAATTAGATACCTGGAGCAATATCGCAGAGCGGGCAGGAAGCCTGATTGCATTAACCGCGAAAGAATTTACATTGCTGGAACTTTTTATGCGTCATCCGAATAAGGTTTTGTCGCGCGAGTTTATTGCAGAACAGGTTTGGAAGATCGACTTTGATACCGGCACCAATTTTATTGATGTATACGTAAACTATTTGCGAAACAAGGTGGATAAAGGCTTTAAAAATAAGGTGATCCACACCGCAATTGGCATGGGATACATCCTAAAAAGCGACAAATAATTGTGCTTATTATTGCATTTTGGTAACGAGGCCTGAACTTCGAAACTTAAGCGGATAAAGTAGTTACTCTCTTTCCGCCGCAGGCGAAGAGAGCGCCGGCCATCCGCCTGAAGGCGGAGTAGTCGGGGTGAGTCAACCCGGCGGACATACACGCTAATGCTCCCGGTTATCTGGAGGCGGTAATGTCGGTTGGTGTCTACTCCCCTCCCGCACGTGCGGGACTGCGCCCGACCACCCTCTCTCCCGCAAGCGGGAAAGAGGAAATGATGTTTCGAACACCCATAGCAGCGAGGCTTTAACAGATGAAAATAAAGAACAGACTTTCACTTTACTTCACTGCCATCAGCGCTATTGTGCTGTTAATTGTAGAGGCTGTTATCTGCGTCATCTTCAGCTCACTCATAAAATCCGACTTTTATGATCATTTGATGTATCGTGCCAATGTGGCCGCCCAGTTATACCTGGAGGCTGACGAAATCTCGGCCGATTCACTTAGCCATGTAAGAGCGCGCTACATGGATCCCATTCCGCACGAGGTGATCCGCTTTTACGATGATAAAAACGCAGCGTCATTTATCAAGGACAAAAACCAGTTTTGGTCGGCGCCGGTAATCAATTTGGTGCGGCAGCGAAAACAAATGCAGTTCGCCGAAGGCGACCGGCAAACCGTAGGCATTTATTATAACGATAACCAGGGAAATTTTGTGATACTGGTTTCAGCAGAAGACGTACAAGGGCACAAGCGCTGGCTGGATCTGGTGGAAAGCATGGTGATATTGCTGATCAGCGCTACCAGCGGGCTTTTTATAACCAGCAGGTGGTTTGCGCAAAAAGCGCTCGAACCCATTGACAGGGTGATCAGGCAAATGCGCCTGGTAAGGGCGGGCACGCTGAACATGCGCGTTGATGAAGGCAATGGCAAAGACGAAATAAGCGCGCTTGCGCACAATTTTAACCAGGTAATTGAACATTTGGAGAATGCCTTTGAGTTGCAGCAAACCTTTGTAATAAATGCATCGCATGAACTGAGAACGCCAATTACCACCATTATAGGCGAAATTGAGATAACCTTGAACAAAATACGCAGCCATGCAGAATACGAGCAAGTACTGCAATCGGTGCTAAACGATGCCGAAAGGCTGAATGAAACCATCGGCAGTTTGCTTGAACTGGCCCATGTGGATATGAACTATACACAACCCGCCTTAAAACCTGTTGCAATTGATGAACTGATATGGGAACTGGAAGAATACTGGACAGCTAAAGCCGGTAAAGGCATGTTTATTGTTAATATTGTCCATTTGCCAAAGGACCATGAAAAGTTGGTGTTGCTGGCAAACAAACCCCTGCTTACCATAGCTTTTAATAATATAATAGGCAATGCCTTTAAATTTTCGGCGAATAAACCGATCAAATGCGAATTGAACGCCCATGAAAAAGGGATTGCTGTGGCCATTACCGACCAGGGAATAGGCATTATGCCCGACGAACTGGAGAAAATTTTCACTTCGTTTTATCGCGGAACCAATGTAAAGGGATTTAACGGTAATGGTATCGGCCTTTATGTAACTCAAAAAATAATTGGCCTTTTCAATGGCTCCATTCGTGTCAATTCTGTTCCCAATTGTAATACAACGGTAACCATCCAGTTTGCACGGTAATTTCTAATCCCTTTCTAATCTGTCTTTAATTCAGCTTTAATACCGGTATTTTATTTTTGCTGCATTAACAAATCATGTTCTATAAAATTGTTCGTACTTTACTGTTACTGGTAATTTGTTCTTTTTTTACTTTTTCATCCGCCCTGGCACAACCCCCTCTGCCCGATACCATTAAAATAACGGTTAAGCAGGCAGAGGATCAGTTTCTAAAAAACAACCTGCAAATAATTATCCAGCGATTTAATATTGATAATGCCAGTGCGCAGATTATCACGGCCCGTTTATTCCCTAACCCCGACTTTAATTTTAACAACGGCATCCATACCAATGATGTAACGCAAGGCCCCGCCTATAATGATCAATCGGTAAGTGTTTCACAGCTTTTTACAACCGCGGGTAAGCGAAATAAAAACATACAGTTGGCCAAAATCGGGGTTGAACAGTCAAAAGACCAATTCTTTGACCTGTTGCGTACGTTAAAATTTACGCTCAGGAATGATTTCTACACAATTTACTTCGATGAACAATCGGCTAAAGTGTATAGCGATGAGATCAGCTCGTTGCAGAAAACATTATCGGTTTTTAAGGAACAGTATGCAAAGGGCAATATAGCAGAAAAGGAAGTACTGCGGATACAATCGCAATTGTATACACTAGAGGCTGAGTACAATAACCTGCAGGTAAGTATTGACACGGTACAGAGCGAATTCAAGCTACTGGTGAAGGCCAAACCAGTTGCTTATGTGGAACCGGCGTACACCTACGATCTCGATGGTAAAAGCATCGTTGAGCTGGTGCCCTATCAAAGGCTGCTTGATTCGGCGTACACCAATCGCTTCGACCTTAAACTGGCCAAAGCGACTCTGGATTATAATAATATGAACCTGGAGCTTCAAAAGGCCACGGCCATTCCTGATTTTTCGTTATCGCTCAACTACGATAAGTATGGCGGCTACGGAACCAATTTTTTAGGCGCAGGTGTCGAATTCAACCTGCCTTTTTTTAACCGCAACCAGGGCAACATCAAGCAAGCCCGGATTGCCATCGACCAAAGCCAGGTACAACTGCAAAGCCAGCAGGATAAAATTGAAAGCGCCGTGGCCACGGATTACAAGGGGGCCCTGCGGCTCGAGAAGCTTTACAACAGTTTCGACCCGCAATTCAAGCAAGACTTTAACCACCTGATACAGGAGGTTTTTAACAACTACGAAAAAAGAAATATCAGCCTGCTGGAGTTCCTTGACTTTTACGATTCATACAAAACTAATACCCTGCAGTTAAATACGATAGAACTTAACCGCGTTACCTCGCTTGAGCAGCTTAATTACGATACGGGGACGGGCTTTTTTAATAACTGACCTGACAAAGAATGACTATGTGTGCCAAATATAAAATACCGATTATCGCAGCTGTTTTTTTTGCGGCGACTATTGTTATGCAGGGATGTCACCGCGCTGATCAAACCGACAAGGACACCGGCTTCCACATTACCGAAGCTTTTTTAGACAGCCTGCTGATAGATACGGTACAGGAAGCGAGCGCACGGTCGCAAATAACGTTAACCGGCAGCATTGCGCCCGATGAAACCAAAATGGTTAAAATATTTCCGTTGGTAAGCGGGGTAGCTGAAGACATTAAGGTACAGTTGGGCGATGTGGTGCGGAAAGGACAAACCCTTGCAATTTTGAAGAGTGCCGAAATGGCTGGTTACACAAAAGACTTTGTTTCGGCCGATGCCGACGTGAGAAATACAAAGCGGGTTTTTGAATCGACCCGGGAAATGTACCAAAGCGGCCTTGCGTCGCAAAAGGACCTGGAGCAGGCCCAGTCGGACTATCAAAAGGCCCAGGCCGAAAGTAAACGGGCAGGCGCCGTGATATCCATCAACAAAAGCAATGATAACGGCTATGAGGTAAAATCGCCGCTATCCGGGTACGTGGTTGAAAAAAATCTCACCAATAACACCCAGGTAAGGGCGGACAATGGTCAAAATTTATTCACCGTGGCTGATCTTTCCACTGTTTACGTGCTGGCCAATGTGTATGAATCAGATATCGCCAGGATACAAACCGGCGACCCGGTTAAAATAACGACCCTTGCCTACCCGAACAGGGCTTTTGACGGCAAAATAGACAAAATTGACAACATGCTGGACCCGGATAACCGGTCCATGCATGCACGGATAAAGATCATCAATCCCGGCAATTTGCTAAAGCCCGGCATGTTTGCGAACATTTTGATAAAAGCGCAGTCGGGCGAGGACCTTCCCTTCATCAATTCAAACGCTATTGTTTTTGATAATGATAAGAACTACGTGATAGTAGTGGACGGCAAGGCAAAAGTTCATATACAGCAGATCGTAGTAGCAAAAACAGTTGAAGACAGGGCATATATCGGTGAGGGTTTAAAGCCGGGTGACCGTATTGTGGCCTCAAGACAGGTGTATTTGTTTGAGTCGTTGAAAGAATGATTTGTCGGAATTCGGAATTCGGATTTTCGCCCCGATGGCTATCGGGGTCGGATTTTGATTTCGAAGTGCTGATTTAGGTAATTGAAAAGTGTAAATAAAAGATAGAAGATCGGGTTCGACCCGGATAAATAAATCCGACCCCGATAGCCATCGGGGCGAACATCCGACATCCGAAATACAAATGAACCGGTTTATAAAAAATATTCTTGCATTCGCCTTACGGAACAGGTTTTTCGTGTTCTTCGTTACCATTCTGCTGGCTGTTGCGGGCTATATCAGTTTTAAAACCATTAGTATCGACGCTTTTCCGGATGTTACCAATACCACCGTGGTTATCATTTCGCAATGGCCGGGCCGAAGCGCCGAAGAGGTTGAAAAGTTTGTGACCCGGCCCATTGAGCTGGCGATGAACCCCGCCGAAAAAAAGGTTAGCGTAAGGTCGTCCTCGTTATTCGGCTTGTCGGTTATTACAATAACCTTTGATGATGACGTCGATTATCCATTTGCCCGCACCCAGGTAAACAACCACATCGGCGATGCCGACATTCCGGACGGTGTGAGCCCCAGTATAGAGCCTCCCTACGGGCCTACGGGCGAGATATACCGCTTCACGTTAACCAGTAACAAAAGGTCGGTTCGTGATCTCACTACCATCGAAAATTGGGTGGTCGACCGCGAGATAAAGGCCGTCCCGGGGGTGGCTGATCTCAATAGCTTTGGCGGCGAGGTGAAGACCTACCAGATCACTGTCGATCCGCAAAAAGCCATTCAATACAACGTAACGCCGCTTCAGCTTTACGATGCGGTATCTAAAAGCAATGTGAACGTGGGTGGAGACGTGATAGAGCAGGCAGGCCAGGCCTACGCCGTACGCGGCATAGGTTTACTAAACGACATCGGCGAGATTAAGGACGTTGTTATTAATAATATTAAGGGCACCCCTATCTATGTAAAAACCATTGGCGAAGTAACTGAATCGGCCTTGCCCCGGCTTGGGCAGGTGGGACGCGATCGCGACCCTGACGTTGTTGAGGGCATTGTAGTGATGCGTAAAGGCGGCAATCCCAGCCTTGTGATCAAGGCGCTGAAGGACAAGATCGTCGAACTCAACAGTTCCATCCTGCCTGAAGACGTAAAGATCAAACCGTTTTATGACCGTACCGATCTGATAGATTACTCGACGGACACCGTACTGCATAACATGGCTGAGGGGATAATTTTTGTTACCGTTATCGTATTTCTTTTTATGGCCGATTGGCGTACTACGCTTATCGTATCACTAATCATACCGCTCTCGCTATTGTTCGCCTTTATTTGCCTAAAGGTGAAAGGCATGTCGGCCAACCTGCTTTCCATGGGAGCTATTGACTTCGGGATTATCATAGATGGCGCCGTGGTGATGGTTGAGGGCATATTTGTCGTGCTTGATCATCGCGCCAAAGAGATAGGCATGGCCAACTATAACAAAGTAAGTAAGCTGGGCATGATAAAAAGAGCGTGCATGGTTAACGGCAAGGGGATATTTTTTGCTAAACTGATCATCATAACCGGCCTGCTGCCCATTTTCAGTTTTGAGAAAGTAGAGGGTAAAATGTTTTCTCCGCTGGCCTGGACCCTGGGGTTTGCCCTGCTTGGCGCGGTGATCCTGACGTTTACGTTTGTGCCCGCGCTTGCCAGCGTTTTGCTTCGCAAGGATGTAAGGGAGCGTCATAATATTTTCGTTGCGTTTGTTACCGACAAGGCGATGCTGTTTTATTCGTTCTGTTTCAAAGCACGAAAAGTCGTGTTTCCGGTTGCGATAGCAGCGCTGGTGCTTAGCCTGGCATCTTTCCGGCTTTTAGGAACAGAATTTTTACCCGAATTGAATGAGGGTGCAATTTATGTACGCGCCACCGGGCCATTGAGCATTTCATTAGATGAATCAGTTCGACTGGCCAATGAGATGCGTCATATCTTTCTTAGTTTTCCTGAAGTAAAGCAGGTTATGTCGCAAACGGGCCGGCCAAATGACGGTACGGATGCTACCGGTTTTTACAACATCGAATTCCATGTTGACATTTACCCCGAAGATCAGTGGAAATCAAAAAGAACCAAGGAAGAATTGATTGCTGCCATGCAGGACAAGCTCAAAAACTTTCCCGGCATCGACCTCAACTTTTCGCAGCCGATATCCGATAACGTAGAAGAAGCTGTTTCGGGCGTAAAAGGCTCTATCGTAGTTAAAATGTTCGGCGACGATTATAAGTACATCGAAAGTAAGGAAGTTATCATCGATTCGATTTTAACAAGAGTAAAAGGTATCGAAGATTTAGGCATTATGCACAACATGGGCCAGCCTGAATTACAAATAGACCTTAACCAGCAAAAAATGGCGCAGTACGGTGTAACGGCTGCCGATGCAAATGCGGTGATAGAAATGGCTATTGGCGGCAAGGCCGTCACTCAAATATATGAAGGCGAGCGAAAGTTCGACCTGCGCATTCGCTACCCCGAAGGTTTCAGGAAAGATGAAGAAGCTATCGGCGACCTGCGCGTACCCACATTAGACAACAATACTGTACCCCTACGCGAAATATCTGCAATCCAAAAAATCACCGGCATCAGTATGATCTACCGCGATCATAACCGACGCTATGGAGCCATTAAATTCTCCATACGCGGCAGGGACATGGGCAGCACCATACGGGAAGCCCAGGACAAAGTGAATGCCAGGCTTAACCTGCCAAAGGGCTACACACTTGAGTGGGCCGGTGATTTTGAAAACCAGCAGCGGGCGACAAAAAGGCTGAGCCAGGTAGTGCCAATCAGTTTGCTCATTATCTTTTTTATTCTGTTTATCCTGTTTGGCAACTTCAGGGACTCGCTGCTGGTTTTAAACAATGTTCCGTTTGCTATCATGGGCGGAATACTCGCGCTGCTCATCAGCGGCGTAAACTTCAATATTTCCGCCGGTATTGGTTTTATAGCCCTGTTTGGTATTTGCGTGCAAAACGGGGTGATTTTAATTACTAAGTTTAAAAGCAATGTAACGGACCTGAAACACCACACTACCTGGACATCATTTGCCGTATCGATAAAAGATGGCGTGGCCGATCGCCTGCGCCCGGTGGTGATGACGGCAATGATGGCGGCTATAGGTTTGCTGCCTGCGGCGCTGTCGCATGGAATAGGCTCGGAGGCGTCAAGGCCACTGGCCATTGTAGTGATCGGCGGCCTGATCACCAATACCATATTTAATTTGTTTGTTTTCCCTATCGTATTCTTTTGGTCATACCGCAAGCGGGTGGAAAGAGGCTTTGCGAGCGGTTTATAAATACCCCCCGGAAAATACCCCTATAATATAAATAAGTTTGTTGAAGGCAGTGCAGCTAAAAGCTGCACTTGCCGGATGCAAAATTTAACAGCCTATTGAACCGGCAGCACTTTTTTTAGCCTGACCGCTGCCTGGTATTGCCTTATTGCTTTGGTTAATTTGAGGCTTGTATAAGTTAAAAGACCGACGACCACCCCTGCCAGGATAGCGAGCGTAATGCTGCCATACAAATACTGCCACACCTGCCTGTTGATATTTGTCCCGGCAGCAGCCCCTGTCCAATATTTTCCGATCCGGTAGCTGAAAAATAGGATCAGCGGGAGAAATGGCGGAAAGCTTATTTGAGAGAAGATCACCACCAGGGCCTTGTTCAACCTGAATGCAACCGCCACAAAAATGGCCGCCAATGTTTGCAGGCCCCATACTGGCAGGATGCCCATAAATACGCCAAGTCCGGCTGAAAATGCCTTTAGCCCGTCGGATTGACCTGGATTGGTAAGTTCACCGATGATTTTTTTCAGGTTTTTTTTTGAGAATATGCCTTTAATAAACTTAAAAAGTTCCGCATTTTTTTCCCCGAAGGCTTTAAAAGGCCGCATTGTTTGTTAGCGCAAAGCTACCGTTGTTATAAAAACGCAGATAACTAAAGATATTAAACTATTGTTAATAACTGTGAAAGCTTTTACAACAGCTTGAATACCTGTTAGGAAAAAGGCGCCGGGTTCGTCACTTATTAATGATCACGATCTCTACGCGGCGATTTAGTGCGCGGTCGTTTTCCGAAAACTCAGGCCACACTTTTGGGTCGCTGCTGCCCAGGCCTTTATAAGTCATCCTCGACGGGCTGATGCCGTTTGTTACAAAGTAATCGTAAATATATTTGGCCCTGTTAGCGGATAGTACAAACGAGCGCGAGTCCGGGTCGTAGCTGTCGCCGTCGTCCAGCACACAACAAATATGGCCACGTATCTCAAAAACCAGGTTTTTGTGCTTTCTTAAATACCTCAACAAAGTATCAACCATCGGCACCGATGCCGTGTTTAAAAAATGCCTGCCGGGTTGAAAGGTAATCTCGGGTAAATTCAGGCTGCTGCCGGGCTTTAAATTCGCCAGGTCATTTATTTTTGCTTCGAAAGGCCTTTTATCGGCTGGCCCTGTGGTTAGCGTCGTTCGCCGTGGCGCCTGGCTTGCATTACTTTGTGGTGGGCTTTGGGTCGGGTACATCCCCCCAAATTTTATTTTTACGATATCCACCCGCCGGCTATTCGGATCGCCTTCCACTGATCGTTTCCTGCCGGCAGGTAACTCGCCCTCGCCAGCCGTAATTATGGTAAAGTCTTTATTTAAAGTGAGCAAGTAGGCTTTAATGGTTTTGGCCCGGCTAAATGATAATTCCAGGTTATCATCCTCGTCGCCCAGATAATCAGCGTATCCGAAAATTTTTACCGTATCCTTATTACCTATCGAGCCAACGAGCGCATTAATACTTGATTTATCGGTATCTGATAAGCCATATTTGTTGATATCATAAAATATTTTGAGCGTATCCGCCCCCACGGCAAACGAAGACAATGCCTTAAACAATATTATTAATACCAGGATGGGTTTATAACTCAATTTGATAAATATAGTAAAAATACGAACGAGCATCCCAAAATTCTAATTGCATTCTAATTTGATCCGCTAAACTTCGGACAAAGTTACATGTCTTACCTGTTAAACTAATTCCACTTTGATGAAAAACGTACCGCAAAATGGCATCAGGCTTTTTAGAGATTTCCTCTTTTTTATTCCAAACAAAAAATAGTGGCAATTGGCCTTTCGTTTTTGCGCTGTTTTATTGCGAGTATATTGATTAATACCCCTGTTACAGGGGCCGCTGGTGAACAGGGCCCCTGTTTTTATTTAACCAATGGGATGTTGGGAAGTAATTTAAAGCCTGTGTGGATTAAATTTTAATAAGAGGAGGCCCCAAAGGAGTGAAATTGCGCCTGCTAAGTTCTCTATAAACACGTGACTGCTGGTAGCGTCATCTTTTTTTAAATAAAACAATGAGTTGGGCCCGGCGGATCCACATGTTTATAAAAAAAATTGAAATTGAACCGGGCTCGCCCGGAGCCACGTCAATTCAGATACGCTTTGGAGCGCAATTACCGGGATTTTTTAATGCCTGTTCCCTGAAAAATTATCAGCGCAAAGCGAAAGCGAAAAGCCTGCGTTATAATTTTTTTTTAAAGAGACAATCTTTAACCCTGCCAGGAGCTTTTTAAAAGCCGGTATTTTTCGGCTTCTTCGATAGTAAGAATGGATAGCACGTTGAGCGATTTTCCATCACTGCCGGTAAATTGGTAGTTGCTTTTTTGGGCGGTTTCGAAAAACTGGATGCTGTACCGATCCCTGATCTTTGCGTTGTTCTTGATGATTTCGGCAAAGATGGCCCTGAAATTCTCTTTCTGGCTGGCAGTCGCGACCGATTTGTTTAAAGAGATCGATTTTTTAGCGATGGCTGTTTTGTTTAACATGCTGAGGATTATTTCTTTTTTACATTTATTGCCGACAGTCCCTTTTTGCCCTGCTCCGTTTCAAAGGTGACCAGGTTATTCTCTTTTAAGGGTTCCGTAAGGGCGTTAATGTGCACAAAGATGCTTTCCTGGGTTTGCTGGTCTTTTATAAAACCATAACCTTTTGCTTCATTAAAAAAGGTAACCACGCCGTTTCTGACGGTGTCATAAGGTATATCTTCCTGTTTGGCGACGCCAGTCGGGATATCTGCTGCGTTAATCCTGATCTTTTTGGACGGGTCGGGCGGCGTGGACGTAATATTCCCATGCTCATCGATATAAGCCATCATGTCTTCCAGGCTTTTACCCTTGCTGCCGTTGGCTTTCCGGTCCTCAGCCTTTTCCTTTTTTTCTTTGGCCTTTTTTAGGCGGGCCTTTTCTTTTTCCTTTTTGCTGAATGTTTCTGTCGATCTTCCCAAACTATGCCTTTTTTACGTTAACAGCGCCCGGGCCTTTTTTGCCTTCTTCCACATTGTAAGTAACCTCATCGCCCTCGCGGATCTGATCGATCAGACCGGTAACGTGTACGAATAGATCTTTGCCACCATTGCTTGGTGTGATAAAGCCGAAGCCTTTTGATTCATTAAAAAATTTAACTGTTCCTGATGCCATTTTGTTATATTAAATAAAATAAGGCTGCAAGATACGGTTAATTTATTAGATATGACAAAATCATATTGCACAGATAACGGATTGACTGTGTAAATAGCCCGTGACTGCCGATTTAAGGAATAGTTATGCTTTGGATAGCTGCGGGGCGGGACTTAATTGCCGCCAAAAGCTTGTTTTTACTTGTGCTGCCCAATCCGGCGTTTGTTTTCAAAAAATCGCGCCTTAAAGCCGAAGCTGTTTTAGCGGTACACCCCGGCGCCCATCCCGGGGGCATAACGATGTATAATAATCTATTTTTTAAGCCGTCTGCATTTTTTATATCGCGGTAAAGCAGCAATATTTCTCCGAAATACAGATCCGAAAAATTGGTGACATCTAACTCCCGGTTCAGGCCGTAGTCTATTTTCACTTCATCTTTAAGCGGCTGCAGCGTGCCGAAGAGCCAATCCCAAACCGGCAAAACCGAGGCAAAGTTGGTGTCGACATACAGCGGGTTGCTTGCATGATGCACCCGGTGATGCGACGGCGTAATAATAAGGTTATGCAACAAGCCCAGGTGCCCGTTTTTTAGAGTTCTGTCGCTGATATGGATAAACATTCCCCATGCGCTGTCTATTGACATGATGGCGAGGAACATTACCGGGTTAACACCCAAAAACATGGAAACAACCAGGTGAATTAGGGTGGAATAATAAGCCTCGGCAAAAAAATGAACCCAGTTTACCGTCATATTTAATTCGGTTGGCGCATGATGCGGGGAGTGAAGACACCACAATATCCGGACGCGATGCGAACTGAAATGGAATACCCACGTTGAAAATTCCCAGCATAAATAGGCATATATCCAGCTATACCATTTTAAATTGACGGTGAATGGAGCAAATTTTTGAATATGGGGCAGCCAAATCCAAAACATGTGGATCAAAATTAACTTTGGCAAAAGCTGATAGATCAACAAAGCCAAAAAAGATGGCTTATAGTTTACGGCAACGCTTTTAAAGATGAGTTTATATTTGTGATAGCCTTTTGCGCGGCCGCCTTCCTGTTTTAAAAGCTGCGTAATAAACGATAGTATTTCCCACAAGATGCAAGTGGTGTTTAGTATCACGATTATCGATACCAGGCTAACGTAATAGTTATGCGTTAAAAAAGGATGGATTATGGCGCCAATAAAACCTTTACCTTTTATGGAGTGATAAACATCCATCGAATAACCCGAAACCAGGTTGTACATGATAAAACCGAAGGCGAGCACGAAAATTACGTTTTCAGCAATTCTCCAATTCTTATTCAGTTTTTTCGTAAAAATCATTTACGCATCATTAGGTATATGAACTTCACCAAAACTAATAAATTTTTTACCATCTATATCGCCGAAAAGCAGTGATTTTAATAGACCGGGCTGATGATTTGGATACCTTCAGGGCCGGCGATGATCGCTTTTCCCGCCATCCGGTAAAACAGCGAATGTTCCACCACGCCCGGTATCATTTTCACCCGGATATTCAGCTTTTTCAACGCCGGTATTTGGCGAAAATAAACGTCCAGCAGCAGGTTGCCGTTATCGGTAATGGCCGCGCCGTCCTTTTTGTCGCTCATCCGGATCATGGTAGTGGCATCGGGGAAACAGTCGCTGAGCTGCCGCATCGCTAAGGGCAGGGCGGCCGGTAAAACTTCAATCACCAGGGGATAGGTGGTATCCAGCCTGTCAACAAATTTAGCGGCATCGCCTATCAGGATGAATTCGGCCGCCATCGAGGCTAATATTTTTTCGGACGTGTGGATGCCGCCGCCGCTTTTCAAGGCGTTCAGTTCGGTATCAAACTGGTCGCAGCCGTCAAAATAAATATCCAGGCTTTTAGTTAATGCTATTGACCGCACATTTAAACCAAGTTCCATCATCAACCCGGTAGTTTTAAAGGATGAGGACGCCAGGGTAAGCGACGAGGCAAGGCCGTCTTCCAGGGTCCACAGGCTTACTAAGTTGGCGATGGTAGCGCCTGCACCCAGGCCAATGTTTTGCCCCGGTTTAATGAGTTTGATCGCTGCTTTCGCAGCTTCCATTTTATAATCGGCCATTTAATGCAGTTGTTTAATAAATGCTCGTTCCGAATATAGGAAGTTTAACATTAAAAATTTGTGCGGCGGCCGTTCGGGACAGGGCAGACGCATTAAAATAGTTTTAAACTTATCAGCGGTGAACGCCAGGAACCGTATGGTTTAAAGAATAGTTTTTTAACCGCCAAGTTCACTAAGGCCACTATAAACATCGGCTACTTTGCGAAATCTTTGTGCACCTGGTGGGCCTTGTGGTAAAAACTATTGATTATAAAAGTTAAGCGCACTGGTTGAACTGAAATATTAGATAATGTTGTTAGAAATAATTTTAATGCGTTTTCCCTGCCGTTCGGGAATGTTCGGTCAATCACTATTTGTTCTGACCAGTTTGAACCTGCGCCCACTTTCATCTATGATAAAACTACGTAAAATGTCCTATATGAAATGGTCGCCTTTTGGTTTATTTTTAATAGCTGAAACCCGCCGCCAGCTGACCGTAAACATTGGCCGGTATTGGGTTAAAGTATTCCATCAACTATTTATTATCCGAAAAAAAATGAAAACAACGCTAAAACTTATCGTTTGTGTCTTCGGCGCAATTGCAATTTCAACACAATGCAAAGCGCAATCATCAAATTACCGGCACCTGGTTGATTCGCTAAAAATTACCGATCCGGATGAACTGGCCATCTGTAAATTATACGATGACGCGGTAACCGAATATTTTACCGAGTGGAAGCAATATACCACCAATGGCACTAAGCCAACCCCGGCCCAACAGCAGGCGCTCAACAAAAAATTTCAGGAACGCGAAAAGGAAATAAAGCCGCAGGTGGAGAGTTTTAGAAAAAAGGTTGGATCAAACTATCAGCAGGCGATGAATTTCGCGTGGTTTTGCAGCTACGAGGCCATGCGGATAGCTAACAGCATGGGCTTTAAAAACGGCGCTTATCCCGGATACCCGCCGTCGGCAAATCATTAAACGGACGGAGAAACGCACCGGCGTTACACATTGTTCGTATACATACGATTTGCACGTCGGCATCATGTTACGGCGCCGTGTCAACTATAAACTGACGCTTGGTCCTGAGCCGGGAGTCTCAAGCTTTAAGTCGGAATATCGGAAAATGGACTTTGGACTTACGACTAAAGAATATTGACTTAACACTGCGGTGCGGCGCCCCGAAGGTAAGCCGATACTGCAAGGAAGGGCATTAGCTGCTCCGCGGCCCCTGCAATTCCGCTTTTTCAACAAAAGCGTAGCAGATCATGTGGCAAATACCCATCTGCGCGTCTTCCACGCGGCCATAATGGGTATCATCTATAGCTATTACGGTATCAGCCAGTTCTGCCAGTTTCCCTTTTTTGCCGCCTACCAGGGCTACGGTGTGCATACCCTGCTGTTTGCCCCATTCCATTGCCTTCACCATATTGGGCGAGTTGCCGCTTACGCTCAGGGCCATCAGCAGATCGCCGGGATTGGCCAGGTTGCTGAGCTGGCGCATAAAAATATCCTCAAAACAATAGTCGTTACCGATGGCGGTTATCCAACCGGTATTATCATTGAGGCACATGCAGCGGAAACGCTTGTGAGTTTTATCGGACGAACTTTTGCCCAAGTCAGTAACAAAGTGTGAGGCATTGTTGCCGCTGCCGCCATTGCCAAAAACAAATATCTGCCGGTCCTCGTCCAGTGCCGACCTGAACAGCCCGATCAATCTGGCAAGGGTATCCTTATCGATGCTCTCGAGCGCTTTTTGTTGAAGGCTTATATATTCTGAAAAATAATTTATCACTGGATTTTGATTTAATCGCTTTTATGTTGAATAGCCAGCAAAAGTGCGCCAATGGGCACCGCATCTTCCTTTAACAGGGATAGTTGTACCCAAGGGCCCGGCTGAAATACATCCATCAAATAACCGGACAGCTTTTGCACCACTAAGTTACGTAGCGGTTCGCCGACAAGGGACAAACCGCCTCCTAAAATAATCGTCTCCGGATGTACCAGGTGCACCGCATGCGAAATACCGAATGCCAGGTCGTCGCAGGTTTCGTCCAGTATTTTTATGGCCAGCGGGTCGTTTTGATTCAGCGCTTCAGCCAGCCAGCGCGCTTCGGGCGCTCCACCAGTTTGCACCAGTTTTGCCAGCTTACCGCCGGGATGCTCGCCGGCAATGTCCCTGATCTTTTTATCTACGGCCCAGCCCGAGCAAGATGATTCCACGGTGCGGCCGGTTTTATCCAGCCGGATGTGGCCCATCTCCGCCTCGCCGGGGAAGGCGCCATGATAGATCGCCTTATTCAGCACGATGCCCGAGCCTACGCCGCTGCCGAGCGTAATGTAAAATACATTTTGATAATCGCGGCCGGCCCCCAGTATAGCTTCGCCGAAGGCGGCAACATTCGCGTCATTATCCACTACTGCCGGTATGCCGCTGAGGTCGCCCAGCCATTCCTTTAACGGGAAGCCCGCCCAACCGCCGATCTGGTAGGAGGCAATGACCTTTCCGGCATGCCTGTCTATCGGTCCGCCGTAGCCAACACCGATGGCTGCAATGTTTTCGGTATCAACTGACGCCAATGTTTCAGCAATTAGTTGCCTAATCTTTTCAGCTCCTGCATACCGGTCCACAACAAAGCGGAAGCGCTGTAGTATCCGCGCGTTTTCATCGCCGATCACCAACTGCAGCTTGGTACCGCCGATCTCGATGCCGAGATATGTTTTTTGGGACATGAACAGGGCCGGTTTATAATCTTTACAAAGTAAGGAAAAAAGTGATCGCTTGTGGCTGACGAATACTGCCGCCACCCCCTAAAACATGAGAAACACCGAAGATTACGACACCGTTAGCTCGCCCCTCAGGTCAGTTTCCAGCAGCTCTTTAACGGTTTTTGGGTCTTCGTGCTGGCCCAGCAGGAACATCATTTTGGTAACGGCGCTTTCGTAGGTCATATCGTAACCATTGGCTACGCCGATATCTTTCAACTGCCGGCTGGTTTCGTAGCGGCCAAGTTCCACCGTTCCTACTTTGCACTGCGAAATATCCAGCACCACTTTGCCGCTGTCTATGGCTTGTTTGAGCAGGTCCACAAACCATTGATCGGTTGTAGTATTCCCAGCTCCGAAAGTCTCCATTACAATGCCGCGTACGTCGGCGCCCAATATATTCTCCACGACCTTGGGGCTGATACCCGGGTATAATTTCAGCACCGCTACATCGCTGACCAGGTTTTTGTGCACGATGAGCTGATCGCCGTCTCCAGGGTGCCTGATGTCATTCAGGCTAAACTTAAGATGTACCCCGGACTCCGCCAAAATAGGGTAGTTCGGCGACCGGAAGGCCTCGAATTTGGATGAATTATATTTAAACGACCGGTTGCCGCGGAATAATTTATAATCAAAATAGATACAGACCTCGGGTACGCGGGCACGATCATGCTTTTTGGCTTTGGCGATCTCGATGGCGGTCATCAAATTTTCCTTTGCATCGGTGCGCACGGCGCTGATCGGCAGCTGCGAGCCGGTAAAAATAACCGGTTTGCCCAGGTTCTGGAGCATAAAGCTCAGCACCGAAGCAGTAAAGGCCATTGTGTCTGAGCCATGCAGGATCACAAAGCCGTCGACAGTATCATAATTGGATTCGATCAGTCCGGCCAGCTCGCTCCAAATGGCTGGGTTCATATTGCTGGAGTCGATGATCTCATCAAATGAATGGACCTGTATCTTGCAGTTAAGTTTTTCCAGCTCAGGCACATTATCCATGATCTGCTCAAAATTGATCGGTTTGAGCACCTTTGTTATCGGGTCGCTCATCATACCAATTGTGCCGCCGGTGTAAATGATCAGGATCTGGCTCATGCTTTATTAGTTCGTGGTTGATGGTTCATAGTTCATGGTAATAAGCACCGCTCGATATGAACCGTTAACTCGCCCCAAAGATGCAAAAATTTACGCACCAAAAATGACCCTTGAATTTTGAGTGGTGATATCCGCTATGTTTTCTACACTTGTTTGATGCAGGTCCGCCACTTTTTCAGCCACGTAAACCAGGTACGAACTTTCGTTCGGCTTGCCGCGGAAAGGAACAGGCGTAAGATAAGGCGAGTCAGTTTCCAAAACGATATGCTCCGGGTTGATTTGCGCCACCACTTTGTCCAGGCCCGAATTTTTATAAGTAACCACGCCGCCGATACCAAGGTAAAACCCCAGCCCGATCACTTTTTGCGCCTGCTCAAGGTTTCCGGTAAAGCAATGGAAAATGCCGCGCAGGTTTTCATCCCGCTCTTCTTCCAGCACGCTAAAAACTTCATCAAACGCCTCGCGGCAATGGATAACAATAGGCAAACGCAATTCCTTAGCCCAGTTGATCTGTCCCTTAAAGGCTCTTATTTGTTCGGTTAAAGTGGTTTTATCCCAATACAGATCGATGCCGATCTCGCCGATAGCGTATATTTTACCTTGATTTATGGCTTGTTTTATATCGGCTAATTCTTGCTCCCAGCCCTCTTTCACCGAGCATGGGTGCAGGCCGAGCATCGGGTAGCAAATACCCGGGTATGCCGCGGCCAGCCCAAAAACCTTGCCCACCGAATCCGCGTCCACATTGGGCAAAAACAGGCGGCCAACGCGGTTGCTTTTGCAGCGCTCCATCAGCGCGGCCAGCTTTTCAGGGTCGGTTTCGTAATATTGGTGGGTGTGCGTATCGGTTAAAACCATCGTGCAAAAGTAAAAAAGCCCCCCGGCTTTTCGGGAGGCTTATAGAAAACTTTGTTTAATTCGTAGTAGCGCTTATTGCTATCAAAGGCATTAACGCGTTAAACCCGGCAGAAATGGTTATTTTTTTGCTTTCTCCGCCAGTTTTACTGCGGCCTTGCTTACCCAGCCAGTTGTGTTTGTCTTAGCGTCTATCACTTTGCAGTACGCGCCAACGTCTTTGCCGGGTATTACATAAAGTTTGGCATTAACAGGCAATTGCTTTATAATTTTGCCGGTAGCTGCAGGGGTAGACCTCAGGTTTGTTATTTTGATAGTTGACCCGGCGGCCGAATTCGCTTCGATACTGCTGAGACCTGGCGGCATTTCACCGGCGGTTTTCTTTGCTGCCAGATCGTGTTTGCCGGGCTTTACTTTAACCAGTTCCACATCAAACACCAATGTACTGTACGGTTTAATCTCGCCCGATCCTTGTTCGCCATAGGCCAGAGCCGATGGGATAACCAGCGTAGCTTTACCGCCTTCGCCAACTAATTGCAGGCCCTCAACCCAGCCGGGAATTATATTATCAACGCCCAATACAAACTTGATGGGCTCATAGGGGCGGCCGGGCTGATTTAGGTTTGAAGCCTTGGCAACCGACTCGATACTGGTGTCAAAAACCTTGTCATCTAACGACCGGCCTATATAATTAACCTCGACGGTATCGCCTTTCAGCGGTTTTGCTTTTAACGACGATTGGGTGATCACATATTTTAAGCCTGATGCGGTGGTCTTCAAAACCAGTTTATGACTGGCAATGTATTTCGCCGCATCCGAGGCCTCGGCAGCTTTTACTTTTTCTATTGCTGCATTACGCTCGGCAATGGCATCGTTAAGCGACTGCACCCGCTCGATCTTGATTACAAAATTAAGGTTGCTGCCTTTCGGGAAAAACGGCGGCCGCTGCTCCTCGTGTCCTTTAAATATTGAATCTGTTGGGAATTTAACCAGCAGGCTGTCGTTTACCGTGGCCATGGGAAAAATCTGCATTAAATTAGTCTCCACCAGGTCAGTTACCGATTTCGGATCAACAATCTGTATTTGCGCTTTGTTACCACTAACGTAGGAGCTCATCAGCACCGAGTCTTTATCCGTTTTTTGGACAAAGTCGAAAGTTAAAACATCATCTATTTTTATCCGGTCGCCGGTATTATGGGTCAGCAAACGGTACGATACCCCGCCCGCCGTGCGCTGCATGTCGTTTTGTGCGTTAGCGTTCACCACAATGGCTAAGGCTAAAATGATCAAAATATACTTCATCGTAAAATAAAAAGGGCCCTCCTTTTACCGGAAGGCCAAAATTTAAAAAAATACTATTTCTTTACCGGCACAGGCATAGCCTTTAGCGCCTGGCCCGGCATTACCGGTGGCGGCGGTTTTGGCGCATTTGGATCAGGGTGCACAACGTCAACCAGTTCCACGTCAAATACCAGCGGTGTAAACGGGCCCACCCTTTGATAGCCGTTATCGCCGTATGCAAGCGACGATGGTACTACCAGAGTAGCTTTTGAACCTTTAGGCAAAAGTAACATAACTTCGTTCCAGCCTTTGATCATGCCTTGCACGCCCAGCGGGAAACGCATAGGCTTGTAAGGGCTCATCGGGTTACTGGGGATACTCGCTTTTTTTGCTTCTTCCTTAATGTTGGTGTCAAAAACCTTTCCGTCAACAAATTTAGCCACGTAATATACGGCTACGGTATCACCGTTTGCCGGTTTTTCGCCGGTTCCCATTTGGGTTACCTGGTAGTTCAGGCCATCCGCAGTAGTAATCACTTTCAGCTTATTATCTGCAATATACTTTTTGATCTTAACCGGCTCAGCTGCCTGCAGTTTGCTTTTGATGGCAGCCATTGTTTTGGTATAGTAATCCTGTACGCGGCCTTCAAAAACCTTTTCGTCAAGATGCCCTTTCTGGATCACTTTTTCAACCTTTACAACGTAAGTTTGATATTTACCCTTCAACTCTGGCGGCCTGGTGCCTGTTTTGTATAATGAATCGATATTTGTTTTAATAATGGCGCTGTCGCCTTCGCTCAACTGCTCAAGGCCCGAAAAAAAGTCGCCTTTTTGCTGTGGTTTTTGAAATATCCGCATAAAAGGCACGCCCTGGTCGTAAGTTGTTCCCAAAACCGAGTCGGCATCGTTTTTCAACGTAATGTCGACACTCATAAAATCACCGGGCTGCAGGCTTGGCCCGGTTTTGTCTACAACAATATTATATAACAGTCCGCCTGGCGCCGTTTTAAATCCGCCATTACAGCTTGCCAATCCCATTGCCGCAAGCGCCAAAAACATCATTTTTCTTTTCATTTTTACTTTATTAATAGTTTTTTATATTCTGGTAATATTAGTTTAAATTGATTTACTACTTGTTCAAGACTATCGGTTGATGTGCCGCCGGCAGCATTATAATGCCCTCCGCCATTAAAATACCTTCTGCATATATCATTGGCGGGTACCTCACCCTTTGAGCGTAATGAAAGCTTTATTTTGTCTGTCCGTTCCACAATGAAGGCCGCTAAACGTATCCCGGCTATCGACAAAGCATAGTTTACTATACCCTCTGTTTCGCCTGTTTTTATCTCGTATTTCGCCAGGTCATATTTGTCAACCGTTATGATTGCCGTATTAAATTCGGGCAATATCTCCAGGCGCTGGGATATGCATAAGCCCAAAAAGCGCAGCCTGTTTTCGGAGTTGTTGTTATAAACCAGGTCATATATCTGCCAGTTTACCGCGCCGGCATCAATCAGGTCGGCTGTTATCCGGTGTACATCCGATGTTGTATTCGGCAGGCAAAATGATGCCGAATCCGTCATGATCCCTGCATATAAACATGATGCCACATCTTTGTTCACCAGCTTTTTATTTTTCAGCTCGTTAACTATAAAGGTATAAACCAGCTGTGCCGTAGCACAGGCGTTGATGTCCCAGTGCCGGTAATCTTCAAAGCCCTCCGGCTCCAGGTGATGATCTATCAGTATTTTAACGGCTTTGCTTTTCCGCACCAGTTCGCCCATTTCGTTTATGCGGCTCAGCGCATTAAAGTCAAGGCAAAAAATCAGTTCGGCCTCGTCGATCAATGCCGCCGACTCTTCCAAATGCCCGGTATATATAATAACCCCATCATTGCCCGGCATCCAGTTAAAGTAGTAAGGATAGTCGGTAGGGGTTATCACTTTTACATGATGTCCTTCCTGTATCAAATAATTATACAAACCAAGCGACGACCCTATGGCATCGCCATCGGGTTTGTGATGCGTAGTAATAACTATTTTTTTTGGCTGCGCTAAAATTTCAATAAGCGTGGCTGTATCCAACATCAATTTTTAAAAAAGAGTTGCAAAGCTAAATAAATAAATTAAATAGAGGGTGTTAATTAATGTTAAAGCCTTTACGTTGTAATTGTAAAAAGCTACTTTTGCCGGAAATTTGAGGCAAATACTTGTTTAGCATTTTTTTCAGATTCTTTACTGTTGAAAAGCAACTCAATTGACATTTACACAAAAACTTCACAAATAAATAGCTGATGAGCAATACTAAAACATTTACCATGATCAAGCCTGACGCCGTTGCCAACGGGCATACAGGTGCAATTTTAGACCATATTATTAAAGGCGGCTTTAACATTGTTGCGATGAAATACCTCGCATTGAGCAAAGAAAAGGCCGGCCAGTTTTACGAAGTACACAAGGAACGCCCGTTTTATGGCGAGTTGGTTGATTTCATGTCGTCCGGCCCGATTGTTGCTGCAATATTGGAGAAAGATAATGCTGTGGAAGATTTTCGCAAATTGATCGGCGCTACCGATCCCTCGAAAGCCGGGAAAGGCACCATCCGCAATTTGTTTGCGCAATCAATAGGCGCCAACGCGATACATGGCTCCGACTCGGACGAGAATGCGAAAATTGAAGGGGATTTCTTCTTCTCCAGCCTGGAAAAGTTTTAATATTTGCAGCCGGGCGGTGGATATGTTAACAAATATATCCACCGCCATATTTATTTTTTTTTGAATTTCGAAAAGAAGTACATATTTTTATAACGTTAAGGCAATCTGTGATTTGCATTAACCAATTATTAACAGGATACTAAAGAGAATATCATGAAACTGCTGCTGAAATATATTTTGTATACCTTACTCATTATTGTATTGGTTTCAGGCACGGTTTTGCTTTACCGTACGCATCCCGAAGCACAATTGGTATTTATTCTTCCGGGGATTTTAATCCTCGCTTTTTCGCGGATGAGCGACGACCTTAACTTCAAGGCTTTCTTCCCGCGTTTTACTAAAGAAAAATAATCTCTTCTACCAGCACTTCCTTTGCTTCTTCGTTTATCTTATTGATAATATCATTGCGCATCATCATCAGTTCATTTTTTACTACTGAGGATTCTATCCGCACAAACAGTTTTTTATTGCTGATAAATATTTCCTTGGTTCGGTTGGCTACGTACTTGCCCACCAGGTCGGGCCAATGGGCCATCACGCCGGTTTCCTCATAACGCCGCTTTAGCTTGTAAACCTGCAGCATCTGTTCAATAGCTTCCTTCAAAAATTTGTCGTTGGTTTTACGCATCTATCTCTCCCCCTTTTACCTTAAACAAGTTTATGTCAACGCCGATCTCGTTGAAAATCGATTTTACCCGGCTTACATTGGTATCCGTAATAAAAACCTGGCCGAAATCGTGGTTAGATATCATCTGCATCAGTTTGGTAACGCGCTGGTCGTCCAGTTTGTCGAAAATATCATCAAGCAGTAAAATAGGTTTAAACCCGTTTTGCTGGTATAAAAAGCTGTATTGCGCCAATTTCAACGCGATTAAAAAAGACTTTTGCTGACCCTGCGAGCCAAACTTTTTCATCGGCATGCCATGTATGGTAAACAACAGGTCATCCTTATGAATCCCGGCCGAGGTCCGCTCCAGGAACCTGTCTCTTTCCATGTTTTTTTTCAGCAGCCCGGCAAAATCATCCGTTAATAGCTGCGACTCATAGCACAATTCAACCTCTTCTGCGTCATCACTCAGGAAACTGTAATGTCTGTCAAATATACCTGTAAAGCTTCCCATAAAGGTCTTGCGCTTCTCAAATATTTTAGCACTCGATGCTATTAACTGCTCATCGTAAACCTCCATCAGCGCCGGGTCGTACCTGCCGGTATCGGCAATTTGTTTAAGCAGGGCGTTACGATTTACCAGTACTTTATTATAGTTAATCAGCTCATCCAGGTAATAATTGTCGGTTTGAGAAATAACGTTATCGATAAACTTCCGCCGCTCTTCGCTGCCTTCAATAATGATGCTGATGTCATAAGGCGATACCATCACCAGCGGGAAAAGGCCGATATGATCGGCAAGGCGCTGGTAATCTTTTTTATTCCGTTTAAACTGCTTTTTCTGATTACGCTTAACTGAACAGGCTATTGCTTCGTTGCTCCCGTTTTTATTAAAGTTCCCGGTAATGATAAAAAAGTCGGCGCCCTGTTTTATTTGCTGGCTGTCGATCGGGTTAAAATAGCTTTTGCAAAGCGAAAGGTAATGTATAGCGTCCAGCAGGTTGGTTTTACCCGCTCCGTTATTACCCGTAAAAACGTTTACGCCATCGCTGAATGTCAGCCCGGCTTCTGCGTAGTTTTTAAAATTGATGACGGATAATTGCTGGAGGTACATGGCTTCAAAAGTAGTTCTTTTTTTAGTTCGAAAGTCCGAAAGTCGGAAAAGTCCGAAAGATGCTTTTGGGTTCTGGCTATAACATTTGTCAACATAATCGCTTTTTTCTTTCCGACTTTTCCAACTTCTGACTTTCCGGTTTTCTTCATCTTTCGGACTTTCGGACTTCCCGACTTTCGGACTAAAAAAAACTCTTGCTAACAAATTTGAAAACCGTATTTTTGCAAACTTAATTTTAGAATAGAAATGTCAAAAACCCAAACGAATACAAAGGTTGTTAGCGGCAATACGGATTTTGGACAGACTGGTAAGTTTGTGCGCGAAAACCAAAAAAGTTTGATTTTTATTGGTGTGGCCATTGTATTGATGGTACTTGTTTATATCGGTTACCAAAAACTATACCTCGCTCCGCGCGAAACTACGGCTACTAACCAGATGTATGTTGCCCAGGATTTTTTTAGCAAAAAGGATTGGGATAAAGCCATCAACGGCGACCAGGGCTATCCGGGCTTCGTTAAAATAATCGATCAATACAGCAATACCAAAGCAGCCAACCTGGCTTATTATTATTTGGGAATTGCTTATTTAAATAAGGGACAGTTTCAAAAAGCTATCGACAACCTGACCAATTACAGGGGGGATGACAACATGCTTGCCGCTGAGGCCGTTGGCGGTACAGCCGATGCTTACGTAGAGTTAAAAGATTATGATAAGGCGGAAACTTACTTTAAAAAAGCGATTGACAAGTCGAACAACAAGTTTTTGACGCCGGTATACCTGAAGAAACTGGGCCTGGTTTACGAGGCCAAAAACGAATACCAATCGGCTGATGATGTTTACAAAAGGATAAAATCCGATTACCCCGAAAGCTCCCAGGCGCAAAATATCGACGAGTATATTGCCCGGGTGGAAGCGAAACTGTAATTTCGGAATTCGGCCCCGATAGCTATCGGGATTCGATTTCGGATTTATTTTTGATTTCGGATGTTCCGTTTCGGATTTGTAGATTTGGAAAACGCTTTTAAAAATCCGAAATCGAAAATTCGAAATCCGAAATACCAACATGGCGACTCAACTCAAAAACCTCTCCGATTTCAGCGACACGGATGTGCCCTCGGCGGCGGTGTTCCGTTTTGGCATTGTCGTAGCTGAATGGAACGCTGAAATAACAAACGCATTATCCCAGGGCGCATACGAAAGCCTGCTTGAACATGGCGCGCTACCCGACAATATTTTTACCTATTCCGTTCCGGGAAGTTTTGAACTGACATCAGGCGCTGATATTTTATTAAAAAATACTAAATTAGATGCCGTGATTTGCCTGGGCTGCGTGATACAGGGCGAAACCCGGCATTTTGATTTTATTTGCAATGCGGTAGCAAATGGTATAACCAATGTTGCTGTAAAATATTCAAAACCTGTTATATTTGGGGTATTAACAACGGATAACCAGCAGCAGGCTATCGACAGGGCGGGCGGCAAACACGGCAATAAAGGAGTTGAAGCGGCAGTTACAGCCATAAAAATGGCAGCGCTGGCGGAAACATTAAACAATTAATTTCCGTTTAATCCGTTAATTAAAGCGACGATGAAAAAAATAATTTACATAGCAATTTTTTTACTGGCAGCAAGCGCCATTTCTTCCTGTTCAAATAAACTGTGCCCGGCTTACGGCTCGTATCCCAAGAGCGGCCGCTAACAGGTAAATGTCATTTTTATCCAATGCTCGAAACGAATATCGGTTTTGAAGTATCTTTGCACGCTTTTTGCGTAACATTATAGTATTTATTTAATTATGAATTGGACCTCGCTGGAATCGGCAGAACAGATTAGTGGTATAAAACAGCACACGGGTTATAGTGTTATTTTTAAACACAGCACACGCTGCTCCATCAGTTTGATGGTGAAAAGACGTTTCGAATTAGATTGGGACAAAATACCACAGGGTGTGCCGCTCTATTTTTTAGACCTGATCAAATACCGCGAATTGTCCAGCCTGGTGGCCAGCGACTTCCAGGTGTATCACGAGTCCCCGCAGCTGCTTTTAATAAAAGACGGTGAATGCGTGCTCGATCTTTCTCACGGGAAGGTTTCCGTGGAAGAGGCCTTGTCGGTGATGGCATAAGATGCGGAAATGGGTCCCGATAGTTATCGGGAGCCGGTTGCGGAATGACTACTGCAAAAGTAAGTTGAACAACGGCTACGCCATTTACCCCGGATCACGCTTTTACCGTCTCTTCCCACCCAAAAGTCACCGTCTTTTTTAAATCCTCATTTACGCTATAATACACCGGGCAGGTCAAAGCCGCGCGTTCCAGCATTTGCTGATCTTTTTCGCTGTATTCCTTTGGGAATTTGAAGTCGATTACGATCTCTGTCACGCGCCTTGGATCGGCGGCCATTATTTTGGTAATGGAGCAGGTGGCTCCGTCAATGTCGATATTACTGGCGCGCGCTTTTATGCCCATAATGGTGAGCATGCAACTCCCCAACGATGCCGCTAACAGGTCGGTTGGCGAAAAAGCTTCGCCTTTTCCCTGGTTATCCAGCGGCGCATCGGTAATAATTTTTGTGCCTGATTGAACGTGGGTAGCTTCGGTGCGAAGACCGCCCAGGTATGTTGTTTCTATAGTTGCCATTACTTAGTTGTAAAAGTTGTAGTTGTTGTAAGGGTTGTAAAAGTTAACCTTCGCTGAGCACACATTCAAAGTTAAAAAACTGCTGCTAATAATTTGCGTAACGGGAAGGTTCAAATTAATTTAATTCCTGGTATAAAGGCGAAGTCTTTGACATTGTAGGTATAAAATGGGATTTGATGGATTACAGCTGTTGCTGCTATTATCGAATCAGGTATTTGAAGATTATGGCTTAATTTATAGTTTTCAACAAGATTGGCGGCCAATTTCGAGGTGGCAATATCAATATCAACCACATCGTAGTACCTGATCTTTCGTTTCATCTGCGCTAATTCCGCTTTATTACCCATTCCCTGATAAAGTTCCATCAGGGTTATAACGGAAAGTACAACTTGATCTAATCCAATTTCCTGCAATTTTTCAATTGTGGTCTGCCGTCCATTGAAGGCATGAATAAAGATATTGGTATCGCATAAAACCATTATCCGATATCGGTTTTCCTTTGCCAGGCGTCTTTACGGATATTTTCTAAAGATCGGGGCTTGTTTGCCCATATGCCAAACAAATCCGTTGGATCAATTTTTTTATTACCTTTAACTATCGGAATATCATTTTCATCAGTCGAAATGACCTTAACCTTATTTATTTTGAAGGCCTTAAAAAAAGCAGATAGTTTTTCCATTTCGCTTTTGCTGTCTATTTCGATAGTCACTTTCATATAAACAAAGCTACAGTTTTAAAATGATTTGAAAGTGGCAGTGGGCCAGGTATACCTTTTTTCAGCCCGGTTACGATAATGTAAACTCTTTCTTCCGGACTTTCGAACTTCAATACTTCCGGACTTTTTCAATACCTTTGTGTCATGATCGATCTGCCCGTTGTTCCTTCAACCCAAACACAACGCAAACCCGACTGGCTGCGCGTGCGCCTGCCTGTTGGCAAGGAGTATGCCCACGTGCGTGGTTTGGTCGACGAGCATAAGCTGCATACCATTTGCGAAAGCGGCAATTGTCCCAATATGGGTGAATGCTGGGGCACAGGCACGGCCACATTTATGATACTGGGCAATATCTGTACCCGTTCCTGCTCATTTTGTGCGGTTGCAACCGGTCGGCCGCTGGCTGTTGATACTGATGAACCCAACCGGGTTGCCACTTCGGTTAAACTGATGCAGGTTAAACATTGTGTCATCACGTCGGTTGACCGCGATGACCTGAAAGACGGCGGATCCATTATATGGGCTGAAACTATTAACGCCATTCGCCGCGAAAGTCCTGACACCACGCTGGAAACATTGCTGCCCGATTTTAGAGGGAATTGGGAAAACCTGGAACGCGTGCTGGAGACCCGGCCCGAAGTGGTTTCGCATAATTTGGAGACCGTTAGACGTTTAACCAAAGAAGTTCGCATACAGGCAAAATATGATCGCAGTCTTGACTGTTTGCGGCATATCTCGCAGGCAGGTTTACGGACCAAATCGGGTATTATGCTTGGGCTTGGCGAAGCGGAGGTAGATGTTTTTGAAGCCATGGGCGACCTGCTCGATGCCGGCGTACATATCTTAACGCTGGGGCAATACCTGCAACCAACCCGCAGCCATCATCCCGTTATCGACTGGATACACCCCGACCAGTTTGCAAAATACAAGGAAATAGGCCTCGAAATGGGCTTTAGGTATGTTGAGAGCGGCCCGCTGGTTCGTTCATCCTATCATGCTGAAAAACACCTGTTTGAAATTTGATAATTCCTTCATACCTTCAACCTGTTGAGTAAAAAACGGAAAATATCGCTCTCAGAGGATGAACTGGTACGCGCATTGAGGAATCGCGAAAAAATTGCCATTGAGGCTCTTTATGACATGTATTCCTCGTCGTTATACGGTGTTATTTCGCGCATCATTACCGATACAGCTACCGCTGAAGACCTGCTTCAGGAAACTTTTTTAAAAATATGGAATTCCTTTTCGGGCTACGACGCCGGGAAAGGGCGTTTATTTACCTGGATGGTGAATATTGCGCGAAATTTGGCTATTGATAAGATCAGGTCAAAGGATTTTAAGAATCAGAACAAAAACCAGGACCTTGAAAATAACGTAACTTTTATTGACGAACGAAAAAATACGGTTTATAACCCTGAGTTGTTGGGCGTTAAAGAACTTGTGGAAACATTAAAGCCCGAACAGAAGGCGATAATTGAACTGGTGTACTTTAAGGGCTATACGCACGTGGAAGCGGCGGATGAGCTTGGCGTACCGTTAGGTACAATAAAAACGCGTTTGAGGATGGCTATCATGCTGCTGAGGAGGCATTTTAATTGAGGATTTGGAAAGTGGAAGATATTAAGGCATATATTGAATCGGGAATTCTGGAACTTTATGTTTTGGGGGATGTAAGCCCTGAAGAAAAGTTGCAGGTAGAAGCGATGGCTGCAAAACATCCGGCGATAAAAGCTGAGCTGGATGAAATTGAGCGCTCGATGGAAGCATATGCTTTGGAAAATGCAGTTGAACCTGCCGAACACTTACGCGACAGGATACTGAACAGCCTGGTTACTAATTTAGCAGACGACCGTACGTTTGATAAGACGCCGGAAGAAAAGGTGGCAAAGGTGGCAACGATGGAACGGCCGAATGGCGGCAATTTTTACAAATACGCGTTCGCAGCCTGCCTTACGTTGTTGCTGGTAAGTGTTGCAGCCCTTGTGTCAACTTATAATAAATTACAGGATTCCAATACCCAGATAGCGTCTCTGCGGTCTTCCAATAGTCAATTTGCCAAAGTCGCTAATTTTACGGAAGACACCCTGGAAGTATTGCGGGGCGCCTCATTTAAGACACTTACCTTGCGGGGCACGCCCAAATCTCCCCAGTCTCAGCTTATCGTTGCCTGGAGCCCTAAAAAGAAACAGGTATGGATAGATATGCGCTCGATGAAGATGGCGGCAAATGACCAGGCGCACCAGTATCAACTGTGGGCGCTGGTAGGAGGAAAACCGGTTAGCCTTGGCGTTTTCGACAAAACTGCCGACAGCACCAATATGCAGAAAATGGCCCCAACTGCCTACGCCGATGCCTTTGCCGTAACCCTTGAACCACGGGGCGGCAGCGTAAGCCCTACGATGGACCAGATGATGGTTATCGGCAAATTCTAAATACCTTCTCTTAATGGCTATCAAAGCCGTTTATTGCGGTGTATTTTTTTCAAACAATTTGAAAACACACCTGTTAACACCTTAATTATTGCATCACAATGTTTTTACATTGCAATAAAAGCGTTTTTTAGCGGTTTATTGTAACTAAAAGGGCAGTTGAACTGTCATATCGAAAATTAGCAAACAAAAGCCGGCGCATATATCGTGAGGAGAGGCGAGTTGGGTTTGCAGCGCCCCGGCAAATGAAACTTGAGTATTTAGTTCTTTATAAGATCAGTTAATAGTTAAAAGAAAAAAGCTGCACGAATACTTGCAGCTTTTTTTATGCCATCAATTTGGCCGTCGTCGCAGGTATGTGTTGGGCCACCTGGGACGGTAATACCACGCTGCGCCGGTAGGGCAACGCCAATTCGTCGCCTGCTTTACCATGGAGGTAAGCGCCCAGCAGGCAGGCCTCTTCGGGTGTATATTTTTGTGCTAAAAACCCCGCGATGATCCCCGTAAGCACATCGCCCATGCCCCCAACAGCCATCGCCGGATTGCTGGTTGTGTTAAAATAAACCTTCCCGGCAGGTGTCATCATTAAGGTATAGTCGTTTTTCAATAGAATATAAACGGAATGTTCCCGCGCTTTTTGAATGCCGGTTTGTATCCGCTGCCACCAATTTTCATGATCGCCAAAAAGCCGGTCGAACTCTTTCATGTGCGGTGTGAGGATACTGTTTTCGGGAATAGTATTCCAGAGTCCGCGATGAATGGATAGTAAATTCAGGGCATCCGCATCAATCACTACAGGACTTTTGAAGTTGATAAAAAGATCCATAAGCAGATCGCGCGCAAGCATGTCCTTCCCAAGTCCGGGTCCTATTGCCGCCGAATTAAAGGCAGCATAATTTATCGATGGCGGTTCGCCGCCAACACGAACGATAGCCATAATCTCGGGCATATAACTGTTCAGGGCGATGAGCCCGCTTTGCGGAACACAGGCAGTGGTCAAACCCGAGCCTGCGTAAACACAGGCCGAGGCGCAAAGCAAAGCGGCCCCCATCGTCTCAGGCTGGCCAGCCACAATAAGCGTATGCCCATAAGTGCCTTTGTTGCTAAACCTGTGCCGCGGGCGAAGCATCTGCCGGATATCTTTCTCCTCAACAGCCTGGTATGGTGAGTTTAGCGAACGTATAAAATTTTCGTCCAAACCAATATTAACCGCATTCCAGCATTTTATATAAGGCGCCGATTCCGGCAGCAGGAAGTTTATTTTGGGCTGCTGGAAGGTGATCACCAGGTCCGCCTTAAGTACGACAGCATCTGTTGGCATTTCTCCGTCCGAAAAAAGCCCGGCAGGAACATCAACGGCGACAACAGTTTTATGCTGAGTGTTAATATGGCTGACTAACCGTTTAAATTCGCCTTCAAGGGGTTTATTTAAGCCGGTGCCCAGTAAAGCAACAATGAGCAGGTCGCTTTCAATCGCCTTCAACGGCTCGCCTGGCGCTAGTTCAGTTAACGGCAGGCCGATGTGTTTAACGCGCTTTAAGTTGACCTTAAAATCATCTGTAGCGCGGTCGGAAAAGCGGGCAATCGTAATTTCAATTTTTTTGTATTGATGATCGTGCAACAACCGGGCAATAGCCAGCCCGTCGCCGCCATTGTTGCCGGTTCCGCAAAAAACAGTGATCGATTTATTTTTGTCCGGAAAATGATTGATAAACCAGCCAACAAAAGCTTTGGACGCGCGTTCCATCAAATCAATGGATGCGATTGGTTCATGCGCTATGGTGTAGGCATCCGCTTCGCGGATTTGAGGGGTGGTGAGGAGAGGCAGCATTAACAATTAAAATTTACCTTGTACCAAAAATCGTTTTTTGAATTTTATTCAAAACGGCGTTAAAGGCATCCAGCTTAAGTGATGCACCGGTTCTTGTAATAACGTCCTCCGGGTAAAATTGCTGAAGCATATGGCAAACCGCAAACCCGTCGCGATTGTTTCGGGGACTGTTTATCATTTCCGGCTTTATTTCAATAGTAAAATCCGGATAAATGTTTTTGGTGGACAGTAGAATTGCATAAAAAAAACCTTCCGTATCAAATATCTCGTCTACAGATACAATTATTGCGGGATGAGTCTCCGGTTTTCTTCCTGTATAAAAAGCTATCTCTACAATATCCCGCTGATGAATGATCATAGGTACTTAAGCACTTTATTACGTGTTGCCTCAGCTTGATGTAAAAAATGCTTCTCATAATCTTCTTTGGTAAGTTTATCAAGTTTGGACAGTTTTGATTCCCTGATTGTAACACCAAACTTTTTCAATTGGGTTAAAACTTCCGACGTATGATTATCAGGAATATCTATAGTGATGGTTGTCATGACAAATTGAATTATTATAACAAATTTAATATTTATTCTTCAATTAGAATATTCCTTGGCTTAAACGGGTGTAATTCAAATTGTCGCCGCTAATTAGTTTGCTTAGCGTTGCGCAACGCGCGGAATTTGGCTAAAGCCTCATTTTGGCAACTCTTTTATCCGTCGGTTAAAACCGACGGCAATGAAAGTAAAAAAGGCCTATTCATTGCCGTCCCTTTTAAGGGACGGGCAGGAAGCAGAGCGCTAAGCGGCTTTAGCCAAAACTAGCCAGTTAGCGACAATTTGAATTGCACCCGCTTAAACTGCTTTATCACCTTCGATACTTTTCAATATTTTATCCCCATCTCTTTTTTCAAAAACTGTCCGGTAAAGCTGTCTTTCACTTTGCACAATCCTTCGGGCGTGCCCGAGAATAATATTTTGCCGCCGCCTGAGCCGCCTTCGGGACCTAAATCGATCACGTGGTCGGCCACTTTTATTACGTCGAGGTTGTGTTCGATCACTAAAACCGTATTGCCCTTGTCAACCAACTGGTTTAATACACCCAGGAGTACGTTAATGTCCTCAAAATGCAGCCCCGTTGTAGGTTCGTCCAGGATATAAAAGGTATTGCCGGTGTCTTTTTTGGAAAGTTCGGTAGCCAGCTTTACCCGCTGCGCCTCGCCGCCGGACAGCGTTGTGGAGGATTGGCCCAAAGTAATATAACCCAAACCCACATCAAAAAGTGTTTTTACTTTGCGGTAAATGGATGGTATATGCTCAAAAAACTGTGTGGCATCCTCAATGCTCATATCCAGCACATCGCTGATAGATTTTCCCCGGTAGCGAACCTCAAGCGTTTCGCGGTTGTAGCGACGTCCGCCGCATTCTTCGCAGGGCACCTGCACATCGGGTAAAAAGTTCATCTCGATCACTTTCAGACCCGCACCCTGGCAGGTCTCACAGCGGCCGCCTTTCACGTTAAATGAAAACCGGCCCGGCTTGTAGCCCCTTATCTTCGATTCAGGCAGCTGTACGTACAGGTTGCGTATATCCGAGAACACACCCGTATAAGTCGCCGGGTTTGAGCGCGGCGTGCGGCCAATCGCTGTTTGGTCGATCTCGATCACTTTATCAATGTCTGTCAGCCCTTCAATTTTTTCGTAAGGAAGCGGGACTTTTTTTGCCCTGAAAAAGTAGTGATTCAATATAGGATAAAGCGTCTCTGTTATTAAGCTCGATTTCCCGCTGCCCGATACACCGGTCACACAGATCAGCTTCCCAAGTGGCAGGTCTATTGAAACTTTTTTCAAATTATGCCCCTCTGCTTTTTTCAGGCTTAATATTTTTCCGTTGCCCGTGCGTCTGCTTTTGGGTGTGGCTATTTCGCGCTCGCCGTTGATATAGGAGGTGGTGAGCGTGTGCTGTTTCATCAATTCAGCCGGTGTGCCCTGCGCTACTACTTCGCCACCATGCACGCCCGCCGCCGGCCCCATGTCGATTACATGGTCGGCATGCAATATCATGTCCTTATCATGCTCCACCACCAAAACGGTATTGCCCAGGTCGCGGAGGTTTTTTAGGGCGTTTATCAGCCTTTCATTATCGCGCTGGTGAAGGCCGATGCTCGGTTCATCCAGGATATACATCACATTCATCAACTGCGAGCCAATTTGCGTGGCCAGCCTGATGCGCTGCGCTTCGCCACCTGACAAAGTTTTTGCGGTGCGATCAAGCGTCAGGTAGCTTAAACCCACATCCAGCAAAAAGACTATCCTGGCATTAATTTCTTTTAGTATTTCTTTTGCTATGACGTTCTGCCGGTCGGTTAAGCGCGTGTCAAGCCCTTCGAACCATTGCTGCAGGGTTTTAATGTCCATGCATGCCAGTTCAAAAATATTTTTTCCGTCCACCTTAAAATGCAGCGATTCTTTTTTCAACCGGGCGCCATCACAAACCGGGCAGGCGCGCAAAACACGGTAGTTTTCCATATCGTCCATGCCTTCTTCGCCGCGGCGTTCCTGCTGCTCCTCCAGCATCCGTACTATGCCGTCAAACGCCACCTGGTAGCTTTGTACATTCCACTTATTGTACTCAACCGCAACCGTGATCATTTCTGTCGATCCGTTCAGAATCGTCTCTAAATGCTCCCTCGGCAGTTTTTCAATAGGCGTTGACAAGGAAAAATCATACTTTTTGGCCAAAGCTTTCAACACCTGGAATATCCATGTCTCGCGGTATTCACCTATTGGAGCAAGGCCCCCGTTAACGATACTTAGTTTTGGATTTGGAATTACCGATGCTTCATCCACCTCGAAAATATAGCCCAGACCGTTGCATTTTTCGCAGGCGCCGTATGGTGAGTTAAACGAAAAAGTATTTGGCTGCGGTTCGTCATAGGAGATGCCCGAAACCGGGTCCATCAGGTACTTGCTGTAATAAAAAACATTGTTGTCCTTATCAGCAATACGGATTATGCCCTTCGCGATTTTTAAAGCCGACTGGATGGAAGTATACAGCCGTTTACTGTCGTGCTCGCTGATCATCAGCCTGTCTACCACGATATCAATGTCGTGTATTTTATAGCGGTCGACCTGCATTTTGGGTTCAACGTCGGCAATTGTGCCGTCAATCCAAACCTTCAGAAACCCTTGTTTGCGTATCTGCTCAAACAGTTCGCGGTAGTGGCCTTTCCTGGCCTTTACCACCGGGGCAAGTATGTTTACCGGCTGGCCGTTAAAACGCTCGGATATAGTTTTGAGGATCTGGTCCTCCGACATCCGTTCCATCTTTTCGCCGCTTACATAGGAGTAAGCTTCGCCCGTGCGGGCAAAAAGCAGGCGCATAAAATCGTATATCTCCGTAATGGTGCCCACAGTTGAGCGCGGGTTTTTACTGGTTGTTTTTTGCTCGATGGCGATTACCGGGCTCAGTCCGGACACCTTGTCAACGTCCGGACGCTCCATACCACCCATAAACTGGCGCGAATAGGCCGAAAAAGTCTCCATATACCGGCGCTGCCCCTCGGCATAAATGGTATCAAACGCCAGCGAGGATTTCCCGCTGCCGCTCAAACCGGTAATAACCACCAGCTTGTTGCGCGGGAAGGAAACATCGATATTTTTTAAATTATGTACCCTGGCCCCGAAAACCTCTACTTCATTTTGCTCGCCAAGATCAATGGTTTTGTCTATCATTATTTTTAGTTGATTGGGTTGATTGAGTTGGATTAAGTTGATTAGGTTAAAACGCGTGTAACTCAATCAACCACTCACTTAATCAACTCAATCAACCACCTGCAAATATACGTAAAAAAGGCCGGCCCTCCATCCTGGAAGACCGGCCGCTGAGTGCTCCGTAATATAAATTTTTACCTTTAAATGGTAAAACAGTCTTAGTTAAATGCGAATAGTTCCGCAGGTTTCAAATAGGGCTTATAACCGTATTTCTCAGGCTGACTGATGATCTGTTTCATCGCCACCAGGTTATAAACATAGGCCGCCGTTTCGCCGTTCAGGTGCATCAGGAAGTAATTGTCTTCGCTTTGCCTGTTTATTGCATGCGCTAATTTGATCTCGCCGTTATTGTAAGCGGCGGCTGCCAGTGTCCAGCTGTTAAACTCGCTGTAAAGCGACCGGATGTATTTGCAGGCCGCAATGGTTGATTTGCGCATGCTCATGCGTTCGTCAATACCGTTGCCCACCTTCAGGCCGTAGGTACGGGCCGTTCCCGGCATAAACTGCCAAAGCCCTCTCGCTCCTTTTGACGAAACGCTTTCGCCAAACCCGGATTCAACCAGGGGAACGTACTTGAAATCATCAGGGATGCCATAAGCCTTTAAAATTGGCTCGATAATTGGGAACCATTGGGTGGCTTTGCTTTGCAGCATATTCGATCCCACATTTTTGAAATCATGTTTTTGCAGCGACCGCTGTAACTTGTGTTTCACCCGGGCATCATTAGTAGGCAAAGTTTCATTTGCGAAACTGTACTCCTCGTCAGCCAAAGCATTTTTTAACACAAACAGGGGGGGAGTGAACAAGGGAACCAAAGGTTTTTCATTTGGTGTTTTTACCGGTTCAACTGCTATTTTGCCCGCCGGTACGCTGCAAATGTTTAAGGTGGAAATGATAACCATCACTGCCATTACGGAGCACGTAATTAAGTGTTTTTTAGTCATTTCTTTTTTAATCATAAGCACAACATTTGGTAGAATGTGCCGCAAAGGTAAAATATATAAGTCAGATTATCAAATACTTAGCTTTTTATGACTTTTGAAAATATTGGTTTTCGGTTCAAAAACCGCGTTTAAAACGTTTTAACGTACATTCCTGAGCGTCGAAAAAACTTATGATCTTTATCAAAAACCCACCGGTTTTGACACTTAAATTGCGAGATTAGTAACAGTGGTGAATAAAAAAAAGCCGATCTTTCCGTATGAAAAACCGGCCCTGGGCGCCCCGTAATATCAGTCTCTGAAACCTGGGTTAGTTATAAACCGTCAAAGCGTTGGTTTTAAATATTCTTATAGCCATACTTTTCGGGCTGGCTAATTATCTCTTTCATCGCTACAAGTTTATATACGTAGGTTCCGGTTTCGTGATTAAGGTGCATCCTGAAATAATTATCCTCATTTTGCTTGTTTATGGCTCTTGCTATTTTTCCGTCTCCGTCGTTATAAGCGGCGGCTGCCAGCGTCCAGCTGTTAAATTCAGCATGAAGGTCCCTGATATGTTTACAGGCGGCAACGGTTGATTTTTGGAGGTTGAGGCGTTCGTCGTCTTTGCGGCCAACCCTGAGGCCCAAGATACGGGCCGTGCCCGCCATTAGCTGCCAAACACCCTTGGCGCCTTTTGGAGAGGTACCGGCGTTCAATCCCGACTCTACAAGGGGCATATACTTAAAATCATCAGGGATACCGTAGGCTTTTAAAATAGGATCGATGATGGGGAATATTTTAATTGCTTTGATTTGAAGAATGTTCGACTGTATGGTTTTGTAGTCGTTTTTTTGCAGCGAGTACAGCAGCTTACGGGTTACAGTAGCATCGTTAACCGGCAACGCTTCGTTGCAGAAGCTTAAATCATCGTTTGCATTGCCTGGCAAGGCCTTTGCATCTTTAGGCAAAGATGCTGAGTTCGTTACATTTTTATTACTATTTGCGCTATTAACAAGCGTAGAAATGATAATGGGAACTGCCATTACGAAGAACGTAATTGAGCGTTTTTGGGTCATGTTGTTTAAATTAATAGGGTACCGCACTTTTTACAATGCG
>JABDHD010000023.1 GCA_013285685.1 Bacteroidota bacterium | reverse complement strand
GGTATCGTTCATTGCCAAACTTTTTGATTCGTTAAAGGTAAGTAACGCGGAAGAGCTCGCTTTTAAGGCAAAACTTTCGCTGCTACGCTGGAAGCCAAGCGCCAACGCCGATATTTACCAAATATTGAACGATAAAGCGTTTGAGGCCTTCCTGCAAAACTGCTACGACCAGATAGATAACCCGGATGCGCAGTACCAACGATACAGGCTGTACTTCTTGTCGTCGTATGAACAGGTGGATGATCTGGAGATTTCAGGCAAGCAGTTTTTTAACTACGGCAATGAAGCGGATCTCGGCCTGCAGGCCGGAACCTCAACGTTTTCACTGTTCAGCACCAACCTGGGCACCCTGTACACCAAAAACAAAACCCTCAGCAATTATTATTCGGTGCAAAATTCCATCTTGCGTACAAAGGCCTATGATTTTACGGCGCTGCTTTTTAACAGCTTTAAAAACAATGTAAAGCAAAAGTTGATCGAGGATGCCTATCACAATCAAAAAAGGCTGTCGGCCGATATTATGGGCGAATACATCAGCCTGGTGGGTTACAACCCCTCGCCTGAAACACTTAACCTGGTTAAGATAGACTTGAAAGATACGACAGCCGAACTTACGCCCATTATTACGACCGTGAACAACCTCACCCCCTTTTTATACCAGGTTGCCGATACGAGCCAAACTACAGCCGGGATCGCCAAAAATCAAAAGATAGGCGCCTTTAACAACAATGCGCGGATATTTAACGCTCACCTCAAAAGGCTAAATGAACTGATAAAAGAGCTCAACCAAACCAATTCGGATATTGCAAAGATGTCTGAGTCGAGAGACACACCCTACCGTAATTACGCTAAAAATTCCTCGGGCCTGCTCAAGGAGATCGAGGTTAGCAACGATATCATCCGGAAGGAATGACTTGGTGGTTTATTAGTTCACTGGTTCATTGGTTCATTGGTTCATTGGTAAAAAATGGCTAATGAAGCGTACTAATGAACCAGTGAACTAATGAACTAATGAACAAAAAAAGTGGTGGTTTATTAGTTCATTGGTTCATTGGTTCATTGGTAAAAAATGGCTAATGAAGCGTACTAATGAACCAGTGAACTAATGAACTAATGAACAAAAAAAGTGGTGGTTTATTAGTTCATTGGTTCATTGGTTCATTGGTAAAAAATGGCTAATGAAGCGTACTAATGAACCAGTGAACTAATGAACTAATGAACAAAAAAAGTGGTGGTTTATTAGTTCACTGGTTCATTAGTTCATTGGTAAAAAATGGCTAATGAAGCGTACTAATGAACCAGTGAACTAATGAACAAAAAAACTGCCAGTGCTACTTCCCGCTGCTACTTTCTTCACCCCTTGGTCCTCTCATGTAAATGATTAGCCCGTTTAAAAAGTTACGCAGGATCTGGTCGCCGCAGGGCTTAAAGTTGGGGTGATCTTCCTTACGGAAGATAGCGGTCAATTCTGTTTTAGTAACCCTGAATTGGGCCAGGTCTAAAACCTTTATAATATCATCGTCGGTAAATTTTAAAGCTACCCGTAGCTTTTTCATGATATCGTTGTTGGACATGGTGCAAATTTAAGTAAAAAGAGCCATCATCTTATGTTGCGAATTTGTTGGAGTTGAAAACACCAGCAAGGGCTACGGTGTTTAAAAAACAACTTTGGAATTTAATTTTAATATACTGACCACCAACACATTAAAAACAAGATGAAACATATGTTGTATCTGGCTGTGGTACACGCAAACAAATACAATGAAAAAATTAATTTTTGCAAGCTTTATCTTATTTAGTTGTCTGTCAGTCAAATTTGCCGATGCGCAAGTAAGCGTGGGTGTTGGATTAAACATCGGCAGCCAGCCCGACTGGGGCCCGGTTGGTTATGACAATGCCAGTTATTACTACATTCCGGACGTTGGCGCCTATTACGATGTTAACGCTCACCAGTATATTTACTTTGAAAACAATGTATGGGTTCATCGCGGCTATTTACCCGGACGATACAGAAATTATAACCTGTACGGAGGCTATAAAGCTGTAATTAACGACCGCGACCCCTGGTTACGCGATAATGATTACCGCACCAGGTATGCATCATACCGGGGCCGCCACGATCAGCAAATGATTCGCGACAGCCGTGATGCGCGGTACGCTAACCATTGGAGAGGCGTCAGACAAAATGAACGGGCCAATCATCTGAACGCAAGGGCCCGCAACGAAAATATCAGGAACAGGCGCCAAAATCAGCGGGCGGAAAATTTAAACCGCAGGGGCAGAGCTGAAAATCAGCGGAATCGCCATCAAAACCAACGCGCACAGCGAGAAAATAGGGATAAAAAAGACGCCCACCAATAAAATATCATCTTAGGAAAAGGCCGTCGCATAAGTAATTATGGGGCGGTTTTTAATTACTAAACCTCCTCTAAAACACCGTTCCCTGCAGCAAAAAGAATATCCCCACTGCGGCAAAACCGATACTCACCAGCCACAATTCCTTTCGTTTGATGATGATGGAAATAGCGCCGATGGCAATGGCGATCTGGAATAGGGTTACGCCCCTGGCGAGGACTTTATGTAAGGCTGCATGTTCCTTTGATTCTTTTTCGGCGGCTTTGGCTTCCTTCATTATAACGGCCTGGTCGGCTTTATTGGAGACTATTTTGGCGGAATCCTGGGCGGAAGGCTTTTTGCCCAGCGCCAGCAAGATTTTACTCCCTGACGCGATCACATCAGATTTAATGCCTTTCGCCTGGTAAAATGCCCATTGATCAGAGGCGTGTATTTGCGAAAGCATAGCTTCGTCGGCGTGGTCGCCGGCTAAAAGCCCTGTAATGGCCGCCAGCACGGCAAACACCGCGGTGGTCATCGCCACCCATATCACCCATTTATCTTTTCCGCCGCCTTCGTGTGCGGCATGTTCGGCGTGTTCGTTGCTGTGCTCGTGAATATGTTCTGCGTAGTTTTCGTACTCTTCCATATTAAAAATAAATACTAATTCGATTGCAAAGTTATGGTTTTAGCTGGAATACCGTCGGCACTTACAGTTAAAGTAATTATGCCGGGCTTGCCTGTTGTTTTTAGAATGACCAGGCACGTGCCGCGCCATGCTTTCCGTTGCAGTAATTGAAAGCTCTCCAGGCTGCGGGGATTGGCGTTACCAACCCCGGCAATGGTAGCCGCACCGTTAATCTTAAAGTGCAGCAGGTTTTCGGCCCGCGGGTTAAGGATGCCGTGTTTGTCACGCAATTCAACGGTGATATAGCTAAGATCCTGGTTGTTTGCTTTAAGACTGGTATTGTCTGCAGTAAGTTTTATCGAAACCGGCGCCGAAGCAGTATTTAACACAGCCTGGTTTACCTGCTTCCCGCCGTCATAACCAATGGCTTCCAGCTTGCCGGGCTTATACGGCACATCCCACGTGGCTATAAATTTGGTGGAACGATTGGTCTCCTTTTTACCCAGCGATTTTCCGTTCAAAAACAATTCCACTTCAGCACAGGACGAATAAATGTTAACGGCAACAGGCTTATTCTCGTATCCGTTCCAATTCCAGTCAGCCACGGCGTCCAGCCAGTTCCATTTGGACCAGGACTCGATATGCGGGTTCGTTGCAAATGAAGGTTTGGGAGGAGTAACAAAGATGGATAGTTGGTCAGGTTTCCACAGCGCATCACGGTAATACGATTGCGGCCGTTTCCACCCGCAGATATCAATATCGCCGCAGTAAGCCAGGTTCCAGGGGTAAAAGCTACTCTCCTGCCAGTAACCCAGCCAACCAATGCTGGCTTCGCCAATATAGTCCCAGGCTGTCCACACAAAGTCGCCAATAACATAGGGATGATCTTCAACGGCCATCCAGCTGCCGAAAGCTTCTAACGGGTACGATTCCGTGCCGACCATTATCCTGTCCGGCGCCCTGGCATGATCCTCGCCATAAACATCCTTCCGGCCGCTGTCACCTCCAACTGCATAGTTATAGCCGCCAACATCTAAAATGGAAAAATAAGGGTCCTTATCAGGTTTAAGGTCGTTCACGGCTGAAGTTACCGGCCGGGTGTTATCCAGGCTCTTAATATATGCTACCAGCGTCTTTGCAGTGTTCACGCCTTCGGGGGTTGCGCGTTCGGGTATCTCGTTACCGATGCTCCACATGATAACGCTGGGATGGTTCCGGTCGCGGGTTACCATACTTTCCACGTCCTTTTGCCACCATTGGTCGAAATACAGGTGATAATCATAGGCATTTTTGCCATAGCGCCAGCAATCAAAAGCTTCATCCATCACCAACATCCCCAGGCGGTCGCAAGCATCCAAAAAAGCCGGGCTGGGCGGGTTATGTGAACACCTGATGGCGTTGTACCCGCTAGCCTTCAGCAGTTCCACCTTGCGCTCTTCAGCCCGGTCATAAGCTTTTGAACCGAGCGGACCGTTATCGTTGTGAAAACAGCCGCCTTTTAGTTTAATGGTTTTACCGTTAAGCATAAAACCGTTATTCACATCGAAAGATATCTTGCGGATGCCGAAATCGGCTGTCGTTCGCTCGCCAATCCTTCCATTAAACCTCAACTCGTACTTCACTTTATATAGCACCGGGCTTTCGCATGACCATAGCTGAGGATTATCTACCGTAATTGTTTGATCGAACAGATAAGGGCCGCCGGCTTTTATCGTATCTTTTTTAATATCGTGGCCCAGCTGGTTTCCGTCCTTATCATATATCATGCAAACTAATTGTACGCGTGCATCAGTACTACCCTCATTCAATACCATGGTGCGTACATGCACTTTTGCAGACGCGGGCGATACTTCGGGTGTAGTGATATCACTCCCCCACTGCGCGATATGCACCGGTTCGGCCGTTTTCAACCATACATGCCGGTATATTCCCGAACCGGAATACCAGCGGCTATTCTGCCCTTCATTTTTTACTTCGACCGCGATCACATTATTCCCTCCAAAGTTGATATAATCCGTCAAGTCATACCAAAAACTGGTATAGCCATAAGGATGCTGGCCAATATTGTGCCCATTAACAAAAACCGTGGCGTTCATATAAACACCGTCAAATTGAATGATAATACGCTTGCCTTTCTGATCGGCAGGTATGGCGAATTGTTTGCGATACCAGCCGGTGCCCCCAGTGGTGAAGCCCCCGCTCACCTGGCTGATAGCCGTTGGGCTAAAGGGCGATTTTGTTCCCGGACGGTCCTCGATGCTCCAGTCGTGCGGCAGATCAATCTTGCGCCATTTGGAATCGTCAAACGCTATGTTTTCAGCCCCTTGGGCGCCGCCGCGAAAGAAGTGCCAGCCATCATCGAACAATTGCGTGCCGGTTTGCTGCGCACATACCCTGCCGCCTATTGCTGCGAACAGCCAGATCATTAATAACCTCTTTAACATCAAAATAAGTGTATTGGCTGTAATTGGCTGGCTAAATTTAAACTGAATCTTTTAAACCCAGCCACCAAAAACCTGTGCAACAGCAATTAATGCGCAGTCTTTATTGAAGCACACCCGGGTCGGAACCGGCAGCGTCTTTATAATTTTTTATAAAATCTGCCACCTGTGCTGCTTCTTCGTAAGTGAGTTCCCCTATTCCGTCGTAGGTCCAATCGGCCATTTCTTCGTCAAAAGTAATGCTGCCCATGCCGACGGTGCCGTCGCTTAACTTATAGACACCTGTTTCAAAATAAATCCCGTCGGGCAACGATTCGATGATCGGCGTTATGGTGAGGTGCACACGACCCTCAGAAGTATTGATATTATATCCTACCTGGTTGATCATAGTTATAAGTTGGGTTTGTTAAAAATAGATAATTTTTGGCTGATGTTATGAAATGCAGAAACTTTGGTGTAAAATGTTGGCTTTTACCTATCGAAACCACAACAATAATAATAAGTTTGCATCTGGTTCATTGGTTCATTGGTTCAATAGTTCATTGGTGGTTTTGTTTGATAACATTTCAATACTTATCCGCAGATACTAATGAACCAATGAACCAATGAACTAATTAACTAAAAGATGAAGTTAACGATACACGGGGCGGCCCGGCAGGTTACAGGAAGCATGCATTTGCTTGAAGTGGGCCGATATAAAATATTAATTGACTGCGGTTTGGATTACGAGCGCGACCGCAGTGTGCAAGCCAACGAGGATTTTCCGTTTAACCCGGCCGAAATAGATGTGGTTGTACTGACCCACGCACATATCGACCATTCGGGTAACCTCCCTACACTCGTCCGCCTTGGCTTTAACGGGCAAATCCTTTGCACGCCTCCTACTGCAGATCTTACCGAGCTGCTGCTGCTCGATTCCGTCAGCATATTTATGCATAAGGCGCAAAAAGGCCGCAAAAACCGGAAAGGTAAATTCAACACCGGCGCGCAACCGCTTTACCTGCAAAAGCATGTGATGGACACGGTTGAGCGATTTATTACCGTCAATTTTAACAAACCTTTCCGCATAAACGGCGACATCCAGCTCACCTTTGTACCTGTTGGCCACCTGCTGGGAGCGGCCGCAGCGATCTTCAACGTAACGGAAGACGGCGTCGAAAAATCGATTGCCTTTACCGGGGATATCGGCAGAAAAAACTACCCGGTATTGGATGATCCGATGCAGATACCCGATGTTGATTACCTGGTAACCGAAACCACTTACGGAGGCCGCTACCATACGAAAGAAAAGAGCGTAGAGCAGGCGCTGGTAGAAACGATAGAAAAAGCCTGCATCAAAGAGCAAGGCAGGCTGATCATACCGGCATTCAGCATTGGCCGTACCCAATCGCTCGTTTATTCGCTGAACAAGATATTCACGAGCGGCTTGCTGCCGCCGGTTAAGGTTTTTGTAGATAGTCCGCTTGCCTTGCGGTCTACCGAGGTGTTTCGTAAATTCCACTACCTGGTAAACCGGGAAGCGCAGGATTTTTATAACCGGCTGGGCGATGAATTTGAGTTTGATAATCTGGAGTACGTCGAGTCGTTAAAAGACAGCCGGCAGGTGTCAAATTATTTCGAACCTTGTATAATCATTTCATCGGCTGGTATGCTGGACGGCGGACGGGTGCAGGACCACCTGTTTCACAACATTCAAAATTACTATTGCACCATCCTGTTCATCGGGTACTGCGCAAAAGGTACTCTTGGGCATCGTTTACTTCGCGGCGATCCTATCGTACATATTAAAGATCGTGACCTGGCGGTTTATGCCACAATTAAGCAAACCGACGTATTAAGCGCCCACGGCGATCACGACGACCTGATGCAAACGGTGAAGCATTTGGATAAAGCAAAGCTGAAAAACGTTTTTTTAGTGCATGGAGAAGTGCAAAGTATGGATGCATTTGCAACGGCGCTGGAGGAAGAGGGGTACCAGGTAACTATCCCACAAAAAGGAATCAGCTACGAATTGAATTAAATTAACACGAATTTATTTAACACGAATTTTCACGAATGAGGACGAATTGGCACTAATAAAAGCGAATAAAACAAATTTAATATTCGTGCTTATTCGTCCTTATTAGTGAAAATTCGTGTTAAAATAAGTTCGCGTTTATTATTTGTTGAAATGCCCGATTATTAGGTTCGCCAGCTCCACCCCTATTCTTTCCTGGGCTTCGTTTGTAGCCGCGCCGATGTGCGGGGTTAGCGATATTTTAGGGTTTTTGATAATCTCTTCGCGCGGGGTTGGCTCGTTATCAAAAACGTCCAATGCAGCGAAAGCTACTTTGCCACTATCAAGGGCGGCAACAAGGGCAAGCTCGTCGATCAGTCCGCCACGCGAGATGTTGACCAGGCCTACGCCTTTTTTCATACGCTCCAGTTCAGCAGCGCCGATAAGCGCGTGATCAACGAATGGGGTATGCAGGGTAATAAAATCAGCTTTTTCGATAATCTCATCCAGTGTTGCAGCTTGTACAGATACTTTAACTTTTGTGCCACCGCCTAAAACCAGTTCTAATTCCGGGTTAAAGGGATAAAGGTCATAAGCCAGCACTTCCATTCCAACACCGATGGCTATTTTAGCCACTTCCTTACCAATACGGCCGAAACCGACGATACCTAAAGTTTTATCGCGCAATTCAACCCCTTTGGCATAGGCTTTTTTAAGATCGTTGAATTTTGTATTGCCTTCAACCGGCATTTTGCGGTTGCTGTCGTGCAAAAAGCGTACTCCGCCAAACAATTGTGCGAAAACCAATTCCGCAACGGACAATGAGGATGAAGCGGGAGTATTATAAACGCCTATGCCTTTCTCTTTGGCGTATTCCACATCGATGTTGTCCATACCTACGCCGCCCCGACCGATCAGCTTCAGGTTAGGGCATGCGTCAATCAGTTCTTTGCGTACCTTGGTAGCGCTCCGTACGGTAATGGCATCATAAGCCTGCAGTTTTTCGGGCAGCTGATCCTGCGGAATATTATTGGTGTCTACTTCAAATCCGGCATCTTCCAGCATTTTTTTGCCTATCGGATCGATACCATCGTTAGCTAATATTTTTATTTTGTTCATTGGTTCACTTGTTCATTGGTTCATTAGTAAATGCGGAAAATAGTTTGATAGTTCTTAAAATAGGTTCACGAATTTGTTGGCATAAAAAACTTTTCACCAATGAACTAATGAACCGGTGAACTACTGAGCTACCTGGGTCTTCTCCGCAAATTCCTGCATCGCATCTATCAGCACGTAAACGCTGGTAATGGGCAATGCATTATAGATTGAAGCCCTGAAACCGCCTACGCTGCGGTGGCCTTTGATGCCTACTATGCCTTTATCTTCGCAAAGCTTCAGAAAAGGTTTTTCATGCTCGGGGTTTTCCATCACAAAGCAAACGTTCATGTGCGAGCGGTCCTCCACGGCACACACCGGTTTAAACAGCGGGTTGCGGTCAATCTCTTCATACAGCACCCTTGCCTTGGCAATATTCTCTTGTTCTATAGCCTCTACGCCACCTTTTGATTTTAGCCAGTTGAGCGTCAGCATCGAAACATAAATAGCAAAACATGGAGGGGTATTATACATCGAGCCGCCTTCAATTTGGGTTTGGTAATTGAACATGGACGGTATCTTGCGACCGCTTTTACCCAAAATATCATCTTTAATAATTACCAGCGTAGCGCCGGCAGGGCCCATATTTTTTTGCGCGCCCGCATAGATCAAACCAAAGTCGGCCACATTGATCTTACGGCTAAAAATATCCGACGACATATCACAAACCATAGGTATGGGCGACTTCGGAAAAGCCTGCATCTGCGTACCGTAAATAGTGTTGTTTGATGTGATGTGGAAATAAGCCGCATCTTCCGGAATGGTATAATCCTTCGGGATATAAGTAAAGTTGCTTTCCTTTGAAGTTGCAACAATCTCTACATTGCCAAAATATTTCGCTTCTTTAAGTGCCTTATTGGCCCAAACACCTGTTTCCAGGTAGGCCGCTTTGCCACCCTCGGGCAACAGGTTATACGGAGCAAGGGCAAATTGGGTACTTGCGCCTCCCTGCATAAATAATACCGAATAACCTTCAGGTACTCCCAGCAACTCTTTAACAAGCCTTACGGCCTCATCCAGGATCGATTCAAACTCAGCTGAGCGATGTGAAATCTCCAAAATGGAAAGCCCGATCTTGTTGAGATCGATAACTCCTGCTGCAGCCTGTTTTAAAACTTCGTGGGGTAAAATGCCGGGGCCGGCGCCAAAATTGTGTTTCATTTGAATTTAAAAATTGGTTTATGTCAAAATATCAATAATTAACAACTTCATATTAAGACGGGCCGAAGTTAATTAATTTCGTAATATTTATAACGTTTATTTACTTTTTTTGAAAAATGATACAATTAACAGACAATAGCTGCCAATTATTTTAAATATTAAAAAAATGAGGGCTGTTTATTGAAATGCTTATATCACGATCGGGCGATCGTGCTCAAACCTTTCAATTTGGAGATCATAGCGGCCGGATCAGTTGCCGAGAAAACTGCATTGCCTGCGACAAAAACATTGGCCCCTGCTTCGGCCAGTTGTTTGATGTTGGTGTCGTCCACTCCCCCATCTACCTCAATCAATAAGTCAACACCTTTGCTGGCGCAAAGTTCTCTCAAATCATGTAATTTTTTGTAAGTGTTCGCAATAAATTTTTGTCCCCCAAAACCCGGGTTTACCGACATGATAAGCACCTGGTCAAGGTCACCAATAATATCTTCCAGCAAAGCCACCGGGGTGTGCGGGTTAAGCGCAACGGCCGCGCGGCAACCCAGCTCTTTAATATATTGAACAGTGCGGTGCAGGTTCGGGCAGGCCTCGTAATGGACGATGATCCCGTCAGCGCCGGCATCGCTGAAGTTTTTTAAATACCTATCGGGGTCGACGATCATCAGGTGTACATCAAGCGGCTTTTTAGCATGCTTTTTAACGGCGCTCATTACCGGGAAACCAAAAGATATATTCGGCACGAACATGCCATCCATCACGTCGACATGTATCCATTCTGCTTCGCTGGCATTGATCATTTCAATGTCGCGCTGCAGGTTGGCAAAATCGGCGGCTAAAATAGATGGCGCTATGATGGGGTGCATGGGTCAAAGGTAGTAAAACCCCCCGACCCCCTAAAGCGGGAGGAAAAAGTTTTTTACGGAGGTTTTTTTGCTCCCCTTTAGGGGGCTGGGGTCAATCACAATTCAACAGCAGATCATAATACTTCTGCATCAGCACCACATCGTAGTTCACCAAGGAGGTATATGCTTCGACAACCAACTCATTCAGGATGGATGACCCGAGCTGTCCTGCACCATTCGGAATGGCATCATAGTATTTGATCAGTTCTTTTACCCGGATAATTTCGTGAAGAAGCCCCTGTACCAGGTCGGACGACCGTCCGGAGGGTATACCGGGCGGGTCGTTATTCAGAAAATCCAATGGATCGTCATTATTAGGGGTCATCGTGCTGATCAGTCAATAGGACAAGAGCGTACTTTGGCTCAACAATTAATCTTTAAGGTTGTAAAACTTTAAAAAGTTGGATTTTGTTTTAAAAATTTTAAAAAAAATGAAAAAATATTCGGCTAAATAATAAAACCCTCACTATGAGGGTTTTATTATTTAGCCGAATGCCTATTTAACTTTCAGTTGATTGGATTGGTTAAGTTCAGCAAAGGGATAAAACAAGCTTTCACAACTTAATCCAACTTAATCAGCTACTTGTTATGCTCAGGCCTTGGCAATAAAGCTTTTCTCGAAAGCTTCAGCTTGCCTTGCTTATCAATATCCAGCAATTTAACACGTACTTCATCGCCTACATTAAAAATGCCATCCATGCTTTCAAAACGCTTATGGTCAATCTCGGAGATGTGCAATAAACCATCTTTACCAGGCATTATTTCAACAAATGCGCCAAATGGCATAATCGATTTTACTTTACCTTCATAAATGTCGCCAACTTCAGGCCTTGCTGCAATAGCACGGATACGGGCCACCGCTTTATCGATTGCCTCCTTATTGTCGGCAAATATCTGTACGACGCCAAAATTGCCAACTTCCTCGATGTTGATGTTAGCGCCTGTTTCACGTTGCATTTCCTGGATGATCTTACCACCGGGGCCAATAACGGCGCCAATGTATTCTTTGTCAATCTTCAGGGTAATAATGCGCGGTGCATGCGGTTTGTAGTCTTCGCGCGGCTCGGCCATGGTTTTCTTCATTTCGCCGAGGATATGCAAACGGCCTTCTTTTGCCTGCTCCAATGCTTTTCCAAGCACTTCGTAGGATAAGCCGTTTATCTTCAGGTCCATCTGGCAGGCTACGATACCCTTAGCGGTACCGGTAACCTTAAAGTCCATATCGCCCAAATGGTCTTCATCACCTAAAATATCCGAAAGGATGGCATATTTGGTGCCCATTTCGTTGGTGATCAAACCCATCGCGATACCTGATACCGGCGACTTAATCTTCACACCGGCATCCATCAGCGCCAGCGTGCCGGCACAAACAGTAGCCATCGATGAGGAACCGTTTGATTCCAGGATATCAGAAACGATACGGATAGTGTATGGATTTTCATCGTCCGAAGGTAAAACCTGCTTTAACGAACGCATGGCCAAATTACCGTGGCCTATCTCGCGGCGACCAGCTCCCCTGTTCGGGCGAACCTCGCCGGTTGAAAAACCAGGAAAGTTATAATGCAAAAGGAATTTTGAATAACCGTTGATGAATGCGCCGTCTATCATTTGCTCATCATCCTTAGCGCCTAAAGTAACGCTGGTTAATGATTGTGTTTCGCCGCGGGTAAATACTGCCGAACCGTGAGCGGCAGGCAAATAACCAACCTCGCTCCATATCGGGCGGATCTGGGTAGTAGTACGACCGTCCAAACGTTTGCCTTCGTCTAAAACAAGGTTACGGATGGCATCGTATTCAACATCGTGATAGTATTTTTTTGCTAAGCCCAGGGTGATATCATCTGTTTCGCCCATGGTAGCTATGTAAGCATCTCTAACTTCTTTAAACTTCACCGCGCGCTCGTCTTTTGCCGAAGCAGAAGAAGCGATAGCGTAAACTTCTTCATAAGTTGAAGCGTAAATGGCCTTCTTTAACTCTTCGTTGCTATGCTCGTGGCTGTAAACGCGTTTTTCGGTTTTACCGACTTCCTGCGCTAACTCTTTTTGTGCCAGGCACTGAATTTTGATGGCAGTATGCGCGAATTTTATCGCTTCAACCAATTCATCTTCCTGTATCTCTTTGGATTCACCTTCCACCATGTTCACGTCATGTTCCGAACCGGCTACGATAAATTCAAGCGTTGCAGTCGCAAGTTGGCTTAATGTTGGGTTGATGATCAGCTGACCATCAACTTTAGCCACACGTACTTCGGAGATTGGTCCATTAAAAGGGATATCCGAAACCGCTAAGGCTGCCGAAGCGGCCAAACCGGCAAGGCAATCGGGCATAATGTTTTTGTCGGCCGAAATTAAGGAGATCATCACCTGCGTGTCAGCATGATAATCCTCAGGAAACATCGGGCGCAGGGCGCGATCCACCAAACGTGAAATTAAAACTTCATAATCTGATAAACGTGCCTCGCGACGTAAAAAACCGCCGGGGATGCGGCCTGTAGCAGCATATTTCTCCTGGTAGTCGACAGACAGGGGTAAAAAATCAACCCCTTCTTTTGCTTCAAGCGAAGACACTACGGTTGCCAGCAGCATGGTGTCGCCCATTTTAATAACAACCGAGCCATCGGCTTGCTTGGCCAGTTTCCCGGTTTCGATCTCAATGGTGCGGCCGTCACCTAAATCGATAACCTTTGTAATTACATTTAAACTCATCTTTTTTTGCGTTGTGATGCGCTTTTCATCTTTCGGAGCGCACCGGTTTTTATGTTTGTAAATATTATTTCTTAATGTAAAAAGCCATCCCTTGAAGTTTGAGATGGCTTTTTTTTAAAACCCGGAAAGATTATTTAATGATATCCCTTAGCTGCAGGGCCTTGATGATAGCACGATATCTTTCAATATCTTTTTTAAACAGGTAGGCCAGCAATGCGCGGCGTTTACCTACTAATTTTTGTAACGATAATTGGGTCGAAAAATCGTGTTTGTTTTTCTTTAAATGCCCGGTTAAATGAGCAATTCGGTAAGTGAACAACGCTACCTGGCCTTCTGCCGAACCGGTATCGGTTGCGCTTTTACCATGTTTTGCAAAAATCTCTGTTTTTGCTTCTGAACTTAAATACATTACTTGAATAATATTAAAGCGTTTATAAAATTTTGTTAATTGTGGGTGCAAAGGTAGCGTTATACTTGCATATATGCAAGTGTTTGTTTGTGTCAGATTTTCAGTTAAAGCATATCAAATTCTTCATCAACCTCACAGCAAAGTTTGCCTGGCCCGGATTTGAGTTTATCGTAAAGAAATTTATTAATGACAATTTTGTTGTCAACTATGGAGATTTTATTTATTAGCCCGAAATGCCTTTTGCTTTCTTCCACTTCGCCCGTATTCACATTGATCACAAAAAAATGGAAACCGGGAATGTTTTTTTCGAAGTCATATTTTATTAAAACTAATTTGCTATAGTCATTAGCCCAGGCGTACTTATCCTGCCAGCCATATTTTGGAAGGCTGACTTTGTCGAAACCAATTAACTCAATTTGGCACGTATTATATGGCGAACCCATACGGACTTCTGAAATATTTGAAAGGCGTATTTGAAAAGGGCTTTGCATATTTATAGATAACAAACTTACGAAGTCTTCGAGACTTCGTAAGTTTTATTCCACCAGCTTTGGTTCAAATGCCGTCTATTTTGGCCGTTCCCGCCGATTGGCGGGCCGCGCTATCCGCTCATACGCCTGCAGGCTTTGCGCTCGATGGCCGGTATCCGCTCCTATCGCTAACGGGGCATTGTTTCTGAAAGATTGCCGCTCGCGGGTAAAGTATCGCAAATCTGCTCAACATATTTTGGTTTTGTTTTTTACTTTTGGATATGGCCCTTAACCCGTATCCCAATATAATAAATTCAACAGACTTCGCCATCTTTGACTTTGTTAGTTCCGGTAAAAAAACACTTAAAAAACGTGTAAGGTTCGAGTTAATCGACGATATGGAGCAGGTTTATAATTTAGCGCTTTGCACGTTGCTTGATGATGGTACGGAAGATTGTGAAACAGCTTCCAGGAATGGCGATATGGTAAGAATTTTGGAAACAGTCGGAGTCATTGCTTTAATGTACACTGAACATTATCCGCTAAGGAAGATTTACTTCACGGGAAGCGATAATTTGCGAACGAGACAATACCAGTTAAGCATATTCTCTCAGCTTCAATCGATAATAAACTATTTTGACATTGAAGGCCTACGAATTGAAAGCGAAGCGGTTGAATTAAGGGAACCCTTTAAAGCCGGGAAAAATTATTCCGCATTTATTTTTACTCGAAAAAGCTTATAGCTGATTTTTACGGTAATTTGAAAATATTTTTTTTGCTGTTACCGCCTTAGCGCTTAATGTATTTTTTGACTCAAGGCTGTCCAGCTTTGGGTCGACCGTAAAAACAACGGAACTTAACAATTTCGCTGCATCAGTATGCTTGCCATTGTTAGCATTACTAACTTTTTCCAAAACTTTGGCCTCACTCATGGCTTTATCTTTTTCGTTTTACAAATATAACCCACAATTAACAGATATTGTTAATTAAAAACGATTTTTACTTTCGACGGTGAGGTATGTCATCTTTAAAAACAGGCCGCTCTCTGCTGTAAAGATGCAAATATTCGTTTAAACAAATCGATTACCCGTCAGCGGGGGGCGAAAGCATTTCGCCACCCCGCTAAACATGTGCAACCGCTCCAACTCACTACAACCTCACTTCCCCAGGATAATCGCCTCCGCCCTTTCCAGGGGTTCATCTTTACCGGCTTGTATGCCTGCTATTGTTGGTTTTACTATTTCGTCAATCTTTACGCCCCTGCGTTGTGTTTCGGTTCCGTCGGGATAAAGTACGCCGATGCCTGAAATAAGCGTACTGATACCGCCGGGGAGCACAATAGTCGATACGTTGCCATCCGCGCCGGCAGTGGTGCTGCCGATAACCGTTACATTGGGCGAACTTTGAAATGCCATGGTGGTATACTCCGCCGCGCTTTGCGATTCCTCATTAACAATCACCACCACCTTACCTTTGTAGTCGTTTTCGGGTTTTGCATAAATCCCGTCGGTCAACCTGAATGTGCCGGGATAGTAAACGCTGCCGTCGGTGAATTTGGCGAATTTGGCATTGCCTGTCTTGATGTAAGGTACAAAGGTAAACGGCATAAATTCCGAAGGGTAGCAACGCATATCTATAATGATGCCTTTAGTATCCTTAAAAAGCTTTTTTATTTCGGGCAGATCCTTATTATGATACCGCGCCGGGTAAACATAACCAATTTGGTTGTCGCTCATTAAATGAAAGCCAGGCTCACCGGCATGTGCGTCATATACACGCTTAAGATCAAGCCTGGTAAAAGCAATCCCTTGTTGCTTTACCTGCATCGCTTTGCCGTTGCGTATGATATCCAAACTAAAATCGTCGTTCTTGCTGCGCAACAGGTAGTTTCTGGGCATATCGCGCAGCTGTGTTTCATAGTTTGATGCGGCGGTAAGCGCCAGGTATTTTTTGATCAGTTCATCTACGCCCGCCCCATTTATCCCGGTAATAATATCCCCTATTTTCAAGTTGTCCTTTACCCCAAGCGTATCGTTATAGTAGGCCGTAACCACCAGCTTGTTTTCAATAAATTTTGCCTGGAACGGCGGGGCGTATTTCCCCCTGAATTGATTGAGGCTTTCGGGGTTACCCCAGATGTTGGCATGGGTATCATGTATATCGCAGATCAGCATCATGGCTGCCACGTCATAATCCGTTGGATTTCTGGCTGCCAGGAACCGGGGGATCATCCGCGGCAATACGCCATTCCAGTCTTCACCTATCAAATGTTTATACGGGTAAAAGTACTGTATCATGTTCCAGTAGCGGAATAAGGCCAGCAGCCGGTAACCGGCATCCGGGTAGTCCATGTTTTTGTAGGGTTCTTCGTGTGTAAAATTCGGGTTACCGGCGCCCTCCATGCTAATGTAGTAGCTTTTGCCGTTATCATGATTATTCAAAATATAAGTGAGCTTATCCGCCAGTGAAGCGCTTACTACCGACCTGTCGAATATCTCGCCATAATCCGGCTTTTCTACCACATCTTTTTCATTAAAAGGTTTGCATCCGCCGCATTTTTCGGGCGCGCCGAGTTTATCCACCCATTTTTCAATCACCGCGCTGGCCCCGGCATAGTCAGCCGCGTTGATGGCCGCCGGCATCACCCTGAACAGCTCGGCATCCATATTGATATCCCCGGCAGCTACTTTAGGCAGATGATATTTAATGAAACCCCAAACCTGGCAAAGCAGGGCCAGGTTTTTTACCTGTTGATCCGTTGGTTCAAAGTCTGCTATGCCAGCTCCCTTTGAGAACGCCAGGTCCTTTTGCGCCGGAAATAATTCCGGCGTTTTTGGCTTCAACGCTTCAACCGGTTTGCCGTCAATAAAAACCCGCACGTCATCAAACCATATCTTTCCGCTGCCCGATATCAGGGCCCCTGTATTAATATTCACCGCGTTTTTATCGTCGTAAGGCAAGGTAATGGTGTATTCCTTCCAATCTGTAGTGCCGCGGATATTTTGGTCCTGCATATTGTTGAAAGAGGCGGTGCCATCGATCCGAAGCCAGAAACCAGCAAAACCGGTTACATTCTGCGTTTTTAAATAGCCAATCAGTTTAATCTCATGTCCTTTAAAGGCATATGGGATTACGCAGTAATACGCACCGAAATTTGCATCGCTGTTTTTAGATGCAATGGTAAGTGCCGGTACGCTGTTTTGCCCGCCGTTGCTTTCAAGGCTAAAAACATAGTTTTGCCTGTCGCCCATAAAGTTATCCCAACCATCCGGCAGCTTAGTGGCGGGATTTATTTTTTTAAAGTCGCCATTAAGCACAACCGGCTGGGCAAAACAATCATTGACGCCCAAAATGATGATGAACAAAAAGAATAAAAGGTTGCGGTTTCTCATTGTAAAGGTTTTTAACTGGCCGAATGTAAACGGTAAACTTTAAAACGCGGAAATATTTAACATTATTTCACATTGGCCATTCGGCATTAACTTAATCTGGGCTGTAACCCCTGAAACTCACTACAACCACTACAACTAACATCCCTATCTTTGCCCCATGGAAACACCCTCTTACTCCACCTTCGAAACTGAATTCCGGGTACGCCCCGATGATATCGATATGTTTCAGCATGTACACAACAGCAAATATTTCGACTACGTGCTTGCCGCCCGGTACGACCAGATGGAACGCTGCTACGGCATGGCCATGGAAAAATTTATGGAGCGGGGTTTTGGCTGGGTGGTGCGCACCGCACATGTAGATTACAAACGCGCGTTAACGATGGGCGATTACTTCATCGTAGAAACCGGCATTGAAAGTATTGATGATAAAGGCTGCCGCGTGAAGTTTTCCATCACCAATAAAGCTACTAAAAAACTAAGCTGCGACGGCTGGTTTGATTATACCATGATCGATATGCAAACCGGTCGGGCCGCTAAGGTACCGCAGGATGTTATTGAGCATTACTTAATTTGATGTGTCCCGCACATGCGGGATGCAGATGTGCAAATTATTGAAACTAAATTTCATCGGCACATTTGAAATCCGCACATCTGCACATCCGCACATCCGCACATCTGCACATCCGCACATCCGCAAATCAAACCCTGCTCGGCGCTAATCCGTAAAGTTTTTTAAACGCAAACGAGAAGTGCGACAAATCCTCAAAACCTACATCCATATAAACATCCGACGGCGCTTTGCCTTTTTCCTTGATCAGGTAATGCGCTTCCTGCAAGCGCCTTTGCTGCAGCCATCGGCTCGGCGTGAGGTGGTACAGTTTTTCAAAATCCCGCTTAAAAGTAGCCAGGCTGCGGCCTGTTAAGTAGGCAAACCGGTTCAAGTCAACATTAAAGTGGAAGTTTTTATTCATAAAAGCCTCCAGGTCTATTTTGCCCGGTTCGCTGAAATCAAAAAGAACATCTTTTAGTTCCGGGTTTATTTTCAGCAAAATTAGTATCGCTTCCTTTTGTTTATTGGCGATCAACTGTTCATTACCCGCCTGCTCCATTTGCAAATAGGGCATCAGGGAATCCATATAACTTTTGTACAGTGCATCGGGCTTTATTGGCAGAAAAGCATCGCCATTAACATGCTTTTCCGCCTTGATGCCAAACTCCAGGCTGAAATTACGCAGCATTTCCTGGTCGAGCGCAACGGATAAGGACTTAAACTGTCCGCCTTCCGGCGGCATTTTTAAAAATTTCATCAGCTGATTGCGCCTGCTCAAGCGGATATCGCCTTCATTAAACAGATATTCCCGGGTCCCGTCGTTGGCGATCATTGTGCCGGCGACCTGGTAGCTAAACCGGTGCTCCGGTACAAATTGCTCCCCTTCCCTGTTGCGGGTAAAGTAGCAGGAGAAAGCGATGGGTGGCCTTTTAGCTTTTTGCGGTGACATTGTTCAAATTTAATGTTTATGTATGAAATCGTCCAGGTGACCCGCATGTTTCATACTAATGCTTTTTTAACTTATAGCGACATTTGCGATAGCAAAGGGGCTCAAAAACTTGAGTGTTCGAAACATTTCTCGTCCCTCTTTCCCGCTTGCGGTATTCTAGGTTTACCATATTTCCAAATTTAATTTAAAAAGACTTTTTCTACGCAACTCTTCTGTAGTTTTCCACATACAGTTCACCTCTTTCGACCAAAGAGAACATTCTTAGGATCAGTTTGAATTTTACATTGTTTAATACAAGGCGATAAGCTTTATTTTTGAGTTTACGCTCTGCATAAGCCCGCAATTCGGGGTCGTATATAATCGCTGTTTTAGCTGCCTGGTTCAATTCCTGTTTTAATTCTTTATGTGCGATATGACTGACTCGTTTGGGTTTTTTAATGCTCGTTCCCGAGGTGTGTCCGAACGGGATCACGCCGACGTATACCCCATATGATCGCGCATCTTTAAAGCTGGTAAAGTTTTCGGTATAAGCTATCGTCATCCAGGCATTTATTTTGCCGATGCCTTTGATACTGGTTATTATCCGATAGTTTAGCAAGATAGCTTCATCACAGGTGATTATTTTCATAATCTCCTGCTCTACCTGTTTGATGTCTTTGGTGTTTGATTTTATTTTTTTGAAAATAATACGTGAGATGGTGTCTTTCTTCAGCTGTCCATACATGTGCTCCCGTTCTTTCAACGTGCTTTGCAGGCCGGCATTATCACGGACCAGTCTTTTACGAAACGTCAGCAATTGTTTAAGCAATAGAATATTTTTATCTAACGGTTTTGAAGGATTCAGTTCATCAGCTCTTTGTTCGCCATACCGTCCGATACGAAAAGAATCCACCTCGTCATTCTTACCTCTTATCATGCCCATAGATTGTTTTATCTCCAAACCAGGTATCCGGCAGTAGCGAATTGACTGCGAATCACAGAACTGTAGGAACCGGTATTCATAGCCTCCGGTATATTCCATCACAATCAAAGTTTCTTCTAAATGTATAGCATGGGTTTTGCACCATTTTTTAAATGCAATAAATCCTTTAGAGTTATTGTCGATTCTGACGTGCAGCGCTTGTTCGGCCCAGCAGATATCGAGTGTTAACTTGGACACATCGACACCTAAAATAACATTCCATTTTTTCATACGTTTGTTTTATATAATGTTTTAAAAAAATTGCCTTTCGCCGATCACCTTTGTTGTAGCAAAGCAAGTATTCTAGTTAGGCCCTGGGCAATCATAAAAGGCGGGAACTAATACCGCATAAAGTACTCCATACTAGAAGAGAGGAAAGTTCACCCGCCTTTTATTAGAACGTTATTCACAAAGTTTTTAGTTTTTAACACCCCCCAGACCCCCCATTTCCAACAATAACAACTTTATTAAAAAACTATCTTTGTTAGATCAAAGGAAGAGAGGGATGCCGAGCAACGCGATGGCAGGGTGAGTCAACCGGCGGACATTACCGCCAATGCACTAGCGCAAATGTCCGTCGGGTTGACTCACCCCGAATGCGCTTCGCTGTTCGACCCTCTCTCCCGCAAGCGGGAAAGAGGGTAAAGCACTTATTATTCATATTTCGAACACCAAGGATTTGAACCCTATCGCAACACGCAGACTGCAATCTTCATCTCTTCGCTCCAAAAAACGATCTGCCCATTTCCGTTTGGGTAAAATCCTCGGCATCATCGGCGTCGGTTGACCGGCTTACGGGCAGCCATTTTTCCATGTCTTCATCCCGTGCGGCATTGGCTTGTTTGATCATGCCGGCCGCTTCGCCGCCTAAAACCAGGTGAACAGGGGGATTGGGATGCCCCGCCAGTTCAACCATTACTTTGGCGGCTTTATCCGGGTCGCCCATCGGTTTGAAGTTACCGGCGGTAAAGAATGTTTTCCGCACGCCAACGGTTGTTTCATAGCCTTGTATCTCAGGTACCTGGTGCGCAGCGGCGGCGTCCACCCAATCCGTACGGAAACCGCCGGGCTCCACGCAGGTTACTTTGATGCCCAGCGGGGCCACTTCCTTAGCCAGCGCCTCGCTAAAACCACCCAGACCAAATTTAGCTGCCTGGTATATGGTCAATCCGGCATTGCCAACCCGTCCGCCAACCGAGCTGATCTGCAAAATACGGCCCGACCGCTGTTTACGCATATAAGGCAACACCGCGCGGGTTATTTCAATCGGCGCAGACAAATTGGTTTCCAGCTGGCTGCGCACCTGCTCATCGCTGTAAGCTTCGGTTGCGCCGACGATACCAAACCCGGCGTTGTTCACCAACACGTCTATCCGGCCAAATCTTTTGATGGCGCCGTCAACCGCGGCAATAATTTGCTCCTTATCGGTCACATCCAATTGCAAAGGATAAACCTGTTCCGGGTATTTTTGCAGTAAATCTTTTAATTGTTCCGGGTTGCGCGCAGTGGCGGCAACTTTGTCACCGGCAGCCAGTACCGCTTCTGCAAGGCTGCGTCCCAATCCCCGGGAGCTGCCTGTTATAAACCAAACTTTTGACATCATTTTAATTTTTAATTTTTGTCAAAGTTAGGCCTGACCAACCGTCGCCGCTTTGTTGAAACGTTCAAATTGGTTTGTTGAAACGTTCAATAATAAAGCAGTCTGCGAGCGACTCGGGAAAATTATGAAGGTAAAAGTTCATTGCCGTTGGTTTCAGCCGGCGGAATACCTGGAGCAGGCGTATTGGCTTTAGCCAAATTTGCCACGCTGAATGCACTTAAATTATTCGGCTAAAGCCGAAAGTGTTCAATTTATTAACATCCGTTGGCTGAAGCCAACGGCAATGAAAAATTTAGTTTATTTTTAAACAGACCATGTACGGGCGAAATTATTTCCCGTCCACTGCTTCCAGCACATTCAAATCTTTACCTTTCAGCAGTTGTTCGTAATTCGTCAGCTCAAACTTTTTCCCGATCATATCTTTAAACTCCGGCGACAACAATGCATTCAGTTCGGTTTGGCGGTGTAAACTTACGGTGGAGTGCCCTTCCTTATCGCTCATCAACCTGCTGTTCATATCAATCATGGCATCCATTTCGGGGCTGGGTGTAGCGGTGTGCAATACCATCAGGTTAGGGCGATCGGGATTCAAATGATTTAAATACTCCAAAAACGCGCTCTTTTTGGTAGCGATGGGGTCGCCCCACATTTCTTTATAAGTTTCGTGGTAATAGGTAACCGTGCTTAAGGTAGAAATACCCAAATGGTATTTGCGCGCCAACTTTTCGGTAAGGGCACGCAGTTCAAGTGTCGACAAAGCAATTCCCATATGCGGGTCGATGTAAGTGATTTTGATGCCCGAGTGCAGCGCCCGCTCAATTTGGGCCGACAGCTCTTTTTCTATTTCATCCAGCTTATACCCGCTTTTGTTAAAAGCCCGTGTTGTTTGGTAAAAATAGCCAAGCGAGTCGACCAGGCTTGGCACAGCGCTACGGCCCAGCACCGGGCCCCAGCGGTAACCTTTCCACTCATTGGTGAGCGTAAGATGTACCCCGATGCACACATTGGGATATTTTTTCAATATATCAACCGCTTCCTGGTACCAGGGACAGGCAAATTGCAGCGATACAGAAACAGGCATACCCGTCTCCGCGACCTTCTGCGCAGCCATGTTTACAGAATGATTCATACCGATATCATCCAGGCGTATAAGCAGCTGAGGTAATTTGCTCGCGGCAACCTGGGCATGGGCATGGCGCGAACACATTGCGGCCAGCATCAAAAAGAGGCAAAATTTAAACGTTTTTTTCATCGGCTATAGATTGACGAAGCAATTTACAAATAGAAAATGGCCGGGCAAATCAATAGCCGAATTGTTACGGCAGCAAAGCGCGTACTAAAGCTCCTTGATCCAATTATAATCAAGCACCTTATAAGTATTTGGGCTGGCAGCAATCTGGTATGACATCAATATAAAATAGGGTTTGCCGTTTTTATCGGTCATCGGCTCCCATTGCTCGTTATTGATATGTTTAAATGCCCAGATTTGGATCGTAAAGCATTTTGTCGGGTCGATATTTGAAGCGCCGTTGGTATGCCTCTTTTTTAACTCATCAATATAGTGCCGCTGTATTATCGGATCGTCGCAAAAAAGGATCTGTTCAATTTGCTGATCATGGTTCAAATCACAAATTTGCCAGCCGTCAACCGTAAAATAAGTGGTAATGCTATCTTTTAGTTTGAATATATGATCAAGTTCGGTTTGGCAAAAGCCTCCCTGGCACGAACTGACCGTGGACGGAATAACCAGGTAGGTTGCATTGTGCCATTCAAACGTGCCCGCCTTATCCAGCTCGAGCTCCAGGTCGGGAAGTTTAACGGAACTGAAGTCAGCCCCACGGACGGAATCCGGGACTGACCTGGCTTTTAAATTCAGATTTTGATTATTGGCCCTGAAATTCCAGGTATAAAGGCTATCGCCGGCCTCATCTTCGTCCGTTTCCTGCCTAAGGAAAATGGATGTGTATTTGAATTTCACACCTTTAAATTCAAAGTAATGAACCACGGTATTGGTGTCCGGGCTTTTTAGTACAGAATCGTTTAGTTTAACCGGGCTTATTTCGATGGAATTCCCGCGTATGTAGCTAATAAAATCGTTGTAGGATGAGTAATGCCGCTTCAATGTCACCCCGGGGCCGGGTTGAATGAGTCCGCCGGTGGTGTCGACACCATGATACGTAATCGGAATTTTATTTCCGCGATTGCAGGCAGCGAACGCCATGAAAAAAAACAAAATTAAAATTCTGAGAATATTGACAAACTGACGATGAGACAACATATTACAGCATGTTTTCGAGGCTGTCATGTTCGCCTGAGGCTTCATCCACATAGCCCTACTCTTAAGGGTAATTGCCGATAAATAACACCATCTAACTGACATCCACCCTTTGCATGTTGCGGATGATCTGAATTAATGGTTGGGTCAGATTGATCGATATTAAATTTAGGTTTGCCCCATTGTTTAAAGAAAAAAGGTATCTTATTCTCTTCACATTTGGTTTTAACAAATTCAATCCAGCTTTTTTTTACCTGACGAGCGCCATGCCCTGACTCTCCACCAACAATAACCCAATCGATTTTTTCAAGGTTTAGGGTTCTTACAGGGCCTATTAAAGGTTCGATAGATAGAAATTTGATGCTGGCAGCGGTTTTCGATAAATCGTCTACCCGATATGTATACCTTTCATTTTCCACCGATACTCCCATCCAAATATTGTCGGTCCAGGTTAAGTCGTCGGACATGGCTAACACTCTATCTGAACGTTTAGTTAATATCTGATAAGTATGCTGCTGGGTTTGATTCATTACAGAAAAAACTGCTTTGATAAAGTCAACCGGGACGTCCGGATGGAACAAATCACTCATCGAATTAACGAAAACCACTTTTGACCCTCTCCAGGTGAAGGGAATGTTTAATGAATCGCTATGTGTTCTTATATTGAAACCATCTTTGTATTTCTCAACCCCCATGGCCTTAAGTCGTCTAGACATTACTTCGGCATAACAAAACTTACAACCAGGGCTTATCTTGTTACAGCCAGTAACAGGGTTCCAGGTTAGTTCTGTCCATTCAATATTTGATTGCGCCATTATAATCTATATTTCGGTTTGATAACGTCGTTTGCAAGTTTCAATGCGGTTTCATTATTCGTTGCCATCATAAAATGATACATGATGGAATTTGTGCTATTGCGCATAACAAAAGATTCGGAGACAAAATTAAATACTGTTTTTAATCTTTGTCTATATAATTCACCTATCTTATTTATTGCACTTTCCTCTTTATTCGTTAATGTTTCATCCCCGAATAATGTATTTACCGTTTTACTGGAATAAAAATGAGCTAATATTTCCTCTTTTGATAAACCTAAGAATTTTTCCAGTTTACCGAGCCATCCTTTTGGAATATTTTCGATATTTCTTATTAATAGCCTATTTACCCCCACACCTGTAGGAACCAAAATCCAAAAATCTATTCCCAAGCCTTTTAACTTTTCAATAGAATCCCAATTTACCGTCATCCCGTATGGATCAATAAACGCAAGAGCGCGATATTTTTTATTTTTCTTTAAAAAGTCAGCCATGTCAGCCAACTTTTTATTGCAATCAGCTCTTACAACGTGAGCATTTTTCCCAAAATATTGAGCGTTGATCCTTTTTTCAAGTGCGTTTTTGTTCTTCTCGTCTTTTTCAACAAAATAATAAATGTCGAATGGCTTAGGTTCATTTATATCCAGTATTCTTAGCGCGGTTCCCCTTATGGACTCCTCTTTCTCCGCATCGCCAATTAATCCCGATCCGGCAAAACCATCAAAATATAATGTTTTGACCCAGTTTTGTTTATTCATAATGACCAGATAAGCTTTCGCATAATCAACCACTATTTCCATTTTGGCTTGCGTCCAATTGCCTCCGAATTGATTCATTGTTTTTTTTTGAAATCAAAAATACTAATTTTATTAGCATTTGCAAGCGTTGAACATATTTTTATTTCGTCATTCTCTTTTATCCCATTGTGCAAATTTGTCACAATCCCGTTACCCCAACCCTATTGCATTATGCTTTTAAATTACAGTAATTTGACGCTGTAACTGATCATCATATTTATCCTATCCACATGAATAAATTCTTATTCACCGCTGCTGCTATTTTAACTGCCGCTGCCGCCGTTGCCCAGCAGGGCCCTGTTTTAACCGACAAGGATTACGCCCACGCCGAAAGTTTTTTAAACTATGGCACCGAGCCGCTGATCGATCATGCCGTGGTGCGCCCTAACTGGCTGCCCGGCGACAAGTTTTGGTTCCGCGACCTGGATGCGCATGGCAGCGAATTTATTTTGGTCGACCCGGCAAAAAAATCCATATCGGGTGTTTTTGACCAGGGTAAACTGGCAGCCGCGCTTTCGACGGCTACCGGGAAACAATACGAAGGACTGATGCTGCCTTTTGAAACATTTGCCTATTCCGCAGACGGTAAAGCGGTAATTTTCAGGGCTGATGGAAAGCAATGGAAATGCGATCTGCAAAGCTACCAATGCGTACCTGATACCGAAAAAGTTGCGGGTGGCATGGCGGGCGTTGGCTCGGGCAGAAGATTCCGCGGGGGGCCGCAAAATGAAGTTTTATCGCCCGACGGCAAAAAAGCTGCTTTTATTCGCGACTGGAATTTGTGGGTACGCAATGTGGCAACCAAAAAAGAAACACAGCTTACGATAGATGGTGTGGAGAATTATGGTTATGCCACTGATAATGCAGGCTGGAAACAGGGCGACGGCCCCATTCTGCGCTGGTCGCCGGATTCAAAAAAGATAGCCACGTTTAAACAGGATCAGCGTAAAGTGAGCGACATGTACCTGGTGGCCACCAACGTGGGTAAGCCAACCCTAAAGAGCTGGAAATACCCCCTGCCCGGCGACAAAGATATCCCGATGATACACCGGGTGATCATCAATGTCGATCAGCCTAAATTAATTGCAATTGACGTCCCCGCTGATCCGCACCGCGCTACTTTAAGCGACGATATTTCGAGCAGCGGCACTTTTGACGATGTGGACTGGAGCGAAGACGGCAACCAACTGGCCTTTGTGTCCACCTCGCGCGACCATAAAGATGAAAAATTCCGGATTGCCGATGCAAACACCGGGGCGGTAAAGGAGGTTTTCGAAGAAACCGTACCGACACAATATGAATCGGGCTGGGGAAGCATCAACTGGAAATTCTTGTCTAAAACAAATGAGATCATCTGGTTTTCGGAAAGGGACAACTGGGGACACCTGTATTTATACGATGCTGCAACCGGCAAGGTGAAAAACCAGATCACAACAGGCGATTGGGTGGTAACGCAGGTGCTTCATGTAGACGAAAAAAACCGGGAGATTTACTTTATGACGGATGACCGCGAGCCGGAAAACCCTTATTTCAGCCAGTTTTGCAAGATAGGCTTTGATGGAAAACATTTAACCGTGCTCACTCCTGAAAGCGGCAACCATGAGGTGATCCTTTCACCGTCAAAAAATTACTTTATCGATAGCTATTCGAAACCTGATGTTCCGCCGGTTACGGTTTTCAGGGATATGACCGGTAAGCTGATCACGACCGTGGAAAAAGCCGACATTTCGAGATTGCAGGCAGCGGGCTGGAAACCGGTAACACCTTTTTCGGTAAAAGCACATGACGGCAAAACAGAAATTTACGGACTGATGTTTACCCCCACCAACCTCGACCCAAATAAAAAATACCCGGTTGTGGATGGCATTTATCCCGGTCCGCAGGGCGGCAGCGTAGGCAGCTGGGCGTTTGCCGCGTCGAGGGGTGATAACCAGGCGCTGGCTGAACTGGGTTTTATTGTGATACAGATAGAAGGCACCAGCAATCCGCTCCGCTCCAAAAGTTTTCATGATATGAGCTATGGCAACATGGCCGAAAATACCCTGCCCGATCAAATATCCGGCATCAAACAGCTGGCAGATAAATATGGCTATATCGATACTACCCGCGTAGGCGTTTGGGGACATTCCGGCGGTGGTTTTGCAACGGCAGCAGCGATGTTCCGCTATCCCGACTTTTTTAAAGTTGGTATAGCGGAATCGGGTAACCATGACAACCGCAACTACGAGGACGACTGGGGCGAACGCTATGACGGCCTGGTTGCCAATTCAAATTACGAAGCGCAGGCTAATGAAACCTGGGCCAAAAATTTAAAAGGGAAGCTGTTGCTGGCACATGGATTAATGGACAACAACGTACCGCCCGAAAATACGATGCTGGTTGTGGATGCCCTGGAACGCGCAAACAAAGATTATGACCTGATCGTTTTCCCAAACAGCCAGCACGGCTACGGCCCGTTCAGCGCGTACATGATGCGCCGCCGCTGGGATTATTTTGTAAAGAACCTGCTTGGCGGAACGCCGCCGAAGGAGTTTGAACTAAAGGCTAAGCCGGATCCGAGGAACCCGTTGAGATAAATGATTAAAAGAAAAATCATGCCGTCCGCCTATTGGCGGATCGGCATGACTTTTCTATCAATATCCATATTCATTTTTAACATTTGCATTAAAAAAGCGTCGTTGGCAGCAGTAAATATTTCCCTATCTCTTCAGCCGGTAACCGAGCACCACTTCAAACAGCCCGGTTACGATAAAAGAGATCGAAATTAACAGGTCAATAGTAACGGCGCCAAATATGGGCTTAAATATGATGGCCAGCCCAAACAGCACCACAATTACCCCGCCTGCGCTCAGCAGCCAGTTAGGGCCGGTAAGCCGCGAAAAGCTCATTAACGAAACGCCGCTGAACACGAACCAAAGACCCAGTATGATGCGCAGGATCGTTTCACTGGTGCCAATATGACCTACCAGTATAATACCCAATATAATATTAATTACCCCAAGCAGCATATGCCAGGCGCGGCTGGCCTGGTCGTGATCGCGGACCACGCGGATCATCTCAAAAATACCCGTTACCAAAATGGCCAGCCCGAATAAAAAGCCCAACGTTGCAAAACCGCTGATTGGTGCAAAAAGCATGTAGATGCCCAAAGCCAGCAAGATAATGCCCTGCAACATAAATACCCACCAATAGCGGGGCCGGCGTGATACGATCGATTCCATAAAAATGATTTTTTTAATGGAACCTGCATTACGCGCAAAAAGTTTTGTACTGGCTAAAATATAGGCGTTCGACATACGTGGATCGTCAAAACAGGGGGCGTTACCCCTAATTCAGGGTTAAAAAACATTTTCGTTTCAGATTATTTTTAACCCGGCGGTTTTCGTGATATTTAATTTTATAATTAGTTGGAAATTTTATTCAGGCCGCTTACATTTACATCACTTAAATTTTCATTTCACGAAAGGCGTTCACCGAAAAGCCTGAACAGAGTAGGTATCAATTTCTAAATCTTATACTATGGCAAATTTTGTTAAAGCTACCGACCAGCAACACATGTTATTTTTGTTTTTTCCGATTAAAAAGGCCCACCAGGCCGAGGCGGTTGAAAAAGTAGGCGAACTTTATCACAACATCATGGCTCACGCTGCTGCACCATCAGACCCTGACCTTCGTGCGTCTACCGGTGTTCACTTCTTTCTTTTTTATATATTGCCCGACGGCCAAAACCCCGGTTTGCCGGTACCCAGCTTTCAAACTTTCCCGGGCAAACATTTGCTGGTGGTTCAATCCATTTATGATGCAGATTTTGCTCCCTATATCAGTTCTTTCGTTAATGTTCCGAAAATTGCCCAGGGCCTGGACAGCATACTGGGTCTGATGGACGAAACCGGTATACCGGGCGTCGATCCTGACGGCCCCAATTCGGCAAACACCATATTGGCTAAAGACGGAGTTGCAAAAAACGCCGCCGCGTTTTACTGCCTGCTGATGCGCTATAATTTTGCCGACCCAACCATTCCGGCTTCGACCCAGGCTTTGCCTGGCAAAAAATATTTTTTGGGCGGAACGTTCCCGGGGCTTACCGTAGGCAAAATTCTGCAAAACTACCCGGATGCCGATACGCTTTGGCCATTCCCGCCGGTTGACCTCAAATTTGGCGAATCACTTAAACCCAATTGCCCATAAACGGCAAAAATGAATGATCATGATAAGCGCAGGCTGTTTCGCAAAGGAGCGGCCTGCGTGTTATTGAGCTGTTTTTATCACTTAATTAAACCATCTAAACAATATGAATGCCGACCAACTTGCCGACATGGAGGACATCCAGGGCCTGATACTGCGGGGTTATAATTTCAGGTATATCAGGTATATTATTTTCAGCATTGCCGATGCCCAGGGGGCACGGGACTTTTGTGCCGACCTTTTGCCCGGCAGCGGAAAGCCCATGTGCATTACCAATGCCGAGCCCTGGCCAGGCGGTGTTAAGCCCGATTATTGCCTAAACATCGGCCTTACTTACAGCGGTATGTTACAGCTTATCGGGCAACCGGACTGCGACACGGTGGCTGGTGACAGTCCCGAGCTTTTTTCTATCTTCCAGCAAGGAGCTACCTACCCCAATAATACGGCGGCGATTGGCGATACCGGCGCCAGCGCGCCTAAAAATTGGTGGAAAAATTCGGGAGGCTGGCTGTTAAAAAACGACCCTACACCGAATGGCAGCGAACTGCATTTACAGCTTACCCTTTTTACGCATAATCCGGAATCGCGCGAGGCGTATTATCACACCCTTTTGAGTATGATACCGGCGGCAGGCGGCGGGCAGGCGGTAGTACCGGCCTTTTATATGGATTCGGACCCGATAGCGGTTGGGGAAGACCTGGACTATATTCATTTTGGATACAAGGACAGCTTATCGCAGCCGCGAATAGGCAATACCCTTTGGAACAAAAAAGAAGTACGGCTTTTAACCGGCGTGAGCACTGTTGACGATCGCCCGGTTGTGCCGCTTTACCACTTCGCGATAGCAACGAGTGCCCCCTCATATAACGCCCATAAACTGTTGGAAAATGGCACTTTTGCCGCCTTCAGGCTGCTTTACCAGGATGTGGGCGCTTTTAACAGTTTTATCGCCTCCGATAAAACAACATCGCCGGAGCTGGTGGCTGCCAAAATGTGCGGACGTTGGTTTGACGGTACACCGCTGGTGGTATCGCCCGGCGGCGAAGACAAATCGCTAAAGGATTTCGATTTTACCAACTTTAACTACCTGACCCACACCCCCAATCAACTGGGCCCGCCGGGACCCGATGACCTGGGCGCAAGGTGCCCTTATGCCGCACACATACGCAGGGCAAATCCGCGCGATGACAGCGGCGTAACCGGCAACAATCCGCCAAACGAAGTTCACCGCGTATTGCGGCGTGCAAGTCCCTACGGGCCGCCCTATAAAAGCGATGAGCCCAAAACGCCCGAGGTTAAGCGCGGCCTGGTAGGCTTGTTCATCGGGGCCAACCTTACCGATCAGTTCCAGTTTATCATGAGCCAATGGATAAGTAACGGAGGGTTTCGTTACCCGGACAAATCGCCAAATTCAAGCGGCATCGACCCGCTCTTCGGCCCCCAGGCCGGAGACCCTGATCCGGATAACCACAATTTTGCATACAATACGGGTAATGGCAAATACAAAGTAATACCTGGTTTGGAGCGTTTTATACGCACCGATGGCAGCTTGTACTTGTTTTTGCCGGGAATAGCCGGTTTAAAATCGCTGTCGGAAGGAACGATACCGGGTTAATGCTTAAGTCTTGAGTCGAAAGTCTTAAGTCAGGAAAGCGAAAAATCAACTTAGGACTTTCGACTCAAGACTTTCGACTTAACACGCAGGCTATCATTTCCAATACCAGGGCGGCGCGATTTTGCCCCTCAGCGTGCAGTCGGTGCAAGTTAAGGTGCTATAGGTATAGCCTATGATCTTAATGCCTGTCGGGTTGATGTCAGAAATCGGTAAGGCGGTCAACGGTGGGTCGATAAGCTCATTAAGCACATCGTTCGAGCCCGATTTGTCCACATAAAGCGCCGTGTCTGCTGCGCAGTCGGCCGGATAAGTGGTAACAGTTCCGCTTGGTACCACCTGGTCGGTAACGAATGCCTTTTTAGTTTGCACGTTGGTTACGCTTATCCAGCCGATAACTGGTTCGGCGGCATTGTTAATATTGTGTATATTTCCCTGCAACTCGCTTGGCTCCGCATCAAAAATGCTGCCCAACTGTTCGGTGTTCTTTTGCATGTTCAGGTAAAAGGTGTAGGCTTCGGGGGTCAGCGCATATTGTTTCAGGTAAATCAGGTAGTTAAATTCCAGTTTTTCCGAATTAAAAGGTATGCTCGTCAAAGGGCTTTGATAAACCACGTCCTTGCTTAACTTAGCTGTTGATCCCAGCAATAAGTTCGTCGACGCATCATTGCCATAGCAAAAATATACCTGCTTCGAAGTCGGCCTGTAAACAATGGTTTGGGTTGCGGAATCAAGCATGTATTGCGAGTCGTATTTGGCATGGAATATCCAGGCTTCATTGTATTCCCAACGGTAGTACCGGGTATTATTGGCCGGGTCGTGGGAGTTAACATAAAGATTTATACCGCTGCCGCTAACGGTATAGCCTATGCTGTCGATTGGCGGAGTAGCTTTTATAGGTTGATAGTCTGAAACATACTGTTTTCCGTCGGATGTGGTGATGTGTATGCGATAATTACCCGCGGGTGACAGGTTGAGCGCAGGCGTATAATAACTGCCTCTGCCGTCCGCAATAAGGGGCCACGATCCATTCTGGTCACTTTCCACCTTAATGCTTGCATCAGCTACGGGGTTAGTAGTCACCTGCGCGTTGAGGTTAACGGTGCGGCTAAGTTTGATAATGGTTGAATCGCCGCCCGAATTGATAACCCCCTCAACCACCAGGTAACTGTTTGTGGAAGCTATTACAGGCGGGTTATATGGCTTCCTGCAGCAGGTTAACGTTAATAAAAGTATAAAATAAAATAACCGTTGCTTTAGCATACAAATAAAATTGGTGAGCGCGATTTTACAGCTCCCTAATAAAACCAATTAAGTTTGCATACGCAAATTTAATATTCATAGTAAAGAAAGTGTTACGTCATGGCAGCGATAAACGATCTTTAAAGGCATAATCATGCTGTTTCACATTTACTTCCAGAAAGAGGGCGTTTTGGTGGTGCCCCGTATCGTACAATCTACACAAGGTATTGTGCTATACACGAAGCCCTTTGGCACTCTATCTATTGGTATAGCAGTAACCGGCGGATAAAAGAAAGTGTTTTTTACATCATAAATTGTCGCGGTATCCACTTCACATGCATAGGGGTAATCGACCAACGCCGGGGGTAGGGCATCAGTCAGAATAAATATTCGTTTGGTTTGAATGTTGGTTGCGGAAACATAGCCCACGGCAGGCACGGAGCTATTGGTAGTGTTATGGATATTGCCGATCACCTCAGTTGGCATGGTCGAAAAAATTGTGCCCAACTGCTCTGTGTTCTTTCTTAGGTTTTCATAATAGGCGTAAGCATCATCCGTAAGCGCATATTGTTTCACCAAAACGGAATACTTGTTTTCCACTTTCTCCGACGTAAACGGGATAGTGACTAAAGGCTGTTGGTAAATAGCGCTTTTGCCCAGGTGTTTGGTTGAAGCTATAAGGATGTTGGACGATACATCGTTGCCAAAGCAATAATAAACATATTGATCGATGGAACGGGGTACAATCATGTCATTTACGGTATCGGCAATATAGCTGGACTCATATTCTGAATGAAAAATCCAGGTCTCCTGGAAATCCCAACGATAAAGCTGGGTATTATTGGATGGATCGTGCGAACTCACATACAGGTGCACGCCATCACTTTTAAGCATATATCCAACACTATCTATTGGCGGCGTTGCGGTAACCGGCACAAAATCCGAAATGTAAGTGCCGTCGCTTGTCATAATTGATAAACGGTATTGCGCGGTTGCGGAAAGGTTAAGCGCCGCAGCCGAATAATTGCCCTGGCCATCGCCAGCCAGCGGCCAGGTTGTGCCGTTTTGGTTGCTTTCAACCATTACCGTTGCACCCACTACCGGGTTTACCGTGGTTTTACTGGTCAGGCTTACCGTTTTGCTTAGTTTGATGCTGGTTGAGTCGCCGCCCGTATTGATCACCCCTTCAACTACCAGGTAGCTGGTTTTCGTTGAGGTGTTCGGCGGCGTATAAGTTTCGCGGCAGCTTAAAAGCAGCAGTGACAGCAGTCCGCAAAAAATGCATGATTTAAACATAATTGGAGAGGGCCCAGGTTAAAAAGCCCGATAACCGCATTAATCAAATATAGCGTGATATTTTACTATTTAAGGAAAAAACAGGATCCAATTCAAATTGTCGCGGTTCACCTGTTTGCTTAGCTTACGCATCTTCCGGAATTTGGCTAAAGCCTTATTCTGACTCATTTTTTATCCGCCGGTTAAAGTGGCCGTTGCACAATTACAAACTGACCGGTTAATGCCCCATCGGGGCTGCCTATTTGTAGAAACCGCCCAATCCTGGATAATTGCCCCATCGGGGCTACCTATTGATTACGAATAGCGAGTCGAAAATAATAGGTAGCCCCGATGAGGCATTGGAAGATATCAATGGTTTGTACTACAAATAGGTAGCCCCGACGGGGCATTACTGCCTGCCATATCAGATAAATCTTAAATTTCTGCATAGATTAGGTTGTGCGACAACCACTAAAACCGACCGCAATGAAAGTAAAAAGGCCTGTTCATTGCCATCCTTTTTAAGGGACGGGCGCTAAGCACAGCGCCAAAGGGCTTTAGCCTCAATTAGCCGGCCGGCTAGCGACTATTTGAAAACAATAAAAGAAATGAATTTACAGCACCGCGATGTACGACTGCCTTCTTGATCACGTCGCGCTAAATAGTGTATTTAATGTCGAATAACGAATGCTGAATATCGAATAATGAAGTAATCCCGCACATGCGGGACGAAATTGGACGTTCGAAATTCATTATTCGATATTAATTCGCCCGTCATTGGTGGTTGAGTTAGCGCCATTCTACTGAGAAAAAAATTGCCGCCTATAATGCCCCCTCTACCAAGGCGCCGTAAAATTCCGAAAGGTCCATCCCGGCCGCCCTTACCTGCTGCGGGATCAGGCTGGCATCCGACTGGCCCGGCGTGGTATTTACTTCGATGAAATAAAAGTCCCCTGTTGCTTCCGGTAAAATAAAATCGATGCGCACCATCCCCTTGCAGTTCAGACGCAGGTATATTTCGGTCAATATTTCAGCGATCTCGTCATTTTTTTCCGTCGGGAGATCGGCCGGCGTAATTTCTTCCGATGCTCCGGCGGTGTATTTGGCTTCGTAATCAAAAAACTCGGTTTTACTTATAATCTCGCTCGCCGGCAATACCACTATCTTCCCATCAAGCCGGGCCACTCCCCTGCTAAACTCGCGACCCTGTATAAATTCCTCCACCAAAACCTGGTCGTCCTCATGGAAAGCCTTTTTTAACGCATCAGGCAAACCTGCCGCATTATGTACTTTACTCATCCCCACGCTGCTGCCGCCGTTATTGGCCTTTACAAACAGCGGAAACTTTAGTGTAGCGGCAATACCCGCTACATCATGCATATCATCCCTGAACAGGCGCGTCGAGCGGGCGGTATGCAGCCCATGGATACCCTCCACCAAAGCCTTGGTATAAGCCTTGTTCATGGTAATGGCCGATGTTGTAGCGTCGCAGGTGTTATACGGTATGCCCAGCATATCCAGGTAGCCCTGCAATTTGCCGTCCTCGCCGGGAGTGCCATGTATGGTGATAAAAGCAAAATCAAATTTTACTTTCGCGCCATTAAGGATAATGCTGAAATCACTTTTATCCACATCAACCGGCCCGTTGGCCGACTCATAAAACCAGCGGTCGCGGTTGATGAGGATGGTATAAACGGTATACTTTTCCGGGTTTAAATTAGCGGCAATATTTTTGGCGCTGTTGATGGATACTTCATATTCGCCGGTGAAACCGCCGGCGCAAAGGGCGATGTTTTTGGTTTTCATGATCGGGTAAAGATAAGTTTTGATTTTTAACGCTTGCTTATTTTTTTTAAGGTGTTAAAGAAGGCTTCGCCGTTTCGGATGTCGGATTTGGGATTTTTTTTGGGGAGAAAGCGTCTGATTTCGGAAGTAGCGGACAGTTCTGACTTTCGATTTTTTTCGTACCAATGCACCATAACGCCCATCCATAATCACACCAAAGGGTTAACGCAACTTAACATATTTCAATGTTAACCTTTTTTTAAATAATTGTTAATCAATTATTTAACACGAAAGTTAGTTAGATACCTTAACATCTGTGTTAACCCATTTCACTGACATAAATTTGTCAGTAAATTAAATAACATTATGCCGGCCCGGCAACCTTAGTCAACAGTCAAAAACTCATTTTTTATCCGGTTCGCTACAAGCAGTTAAATTCCGCTGTAAAGGCTAAGCATCATTTCAATAGCGACATGATACTAGTCTCTAAACATCAGTACTTCAGAATCAAAAACCCGGTTTTATGCCTGATTATACCGCCTGCGGTATAATCCAGCTGATAAAAATAAGTCCCTGGCAATTGCATTTGTCCGTTCTTATTACTGTGCCCGTCGAATATTTTTGAACTGTTATCGTAACCTTTCGCTTCAAACACCAATTGCCCGCTCCTGTTCATGATCATCAGTTTATTGTCCGGGTAATTGATGATGTTTTCGATAATGAGAAAGTCGTTTATACCATCCCCATTGGCTGATACGCCCTGGTGTACCTGTATGCCATCTTCAGCCAGTGTTGGCGTTTCGGTTGTCCCGATAGCTATCGGGATGGTTACGCTGATGCCGGTCCCGATAGCTATCGGGATATAGCTATCGGCGCCGCCCGGGGCGCGTGTTACCGTCACTTTATAGGTCTTTGTATTTGTTCCGTTTTGGGCCGTTACAACTGTGGTGATGGTATTTGCACCCACTTTTAAGGCAATGGCGCCGGACGCCGTGCCTGATGTCACTGTTGTGCCGTTCACCGTTACTGTTGAAGTGGGGACACCGGTTTTAGGTGTTACCGTAATGGTGGCGACGGTATTGGCCACCGAAGCGGTATAGCTGGTAGTCGTGCTTATAAACGAAGGGGCCAATGTCCCGCTGCTAAGCGCCAGGCTTGAAAGCGTGGCATTGCTGGACGGCGCGCGGGTTATGGTTACTGTATAGGTTTTGGTGGTGCTGCCGTCCTGAGCCGTTACCACTACGGTAATGGTGTTGGGACCTACAGCCAAGGGGATGCTTTGCGATGCCGTGCCTGAACTTACCGCCAGGCCGTTAACCGTTACGGTTGCAGTAGCATCGGTAACCGTCGGTGTTGCTGTAGTGGCAATTACCGTATTGTCCACCGCTGCCGTGTAGCCGGTAGTTGCAGTTGCAAATGCCGGCGAAAGCGTACCGGCGCTGATGGCCAGGTTGGAAAGCGTGGCGATTTGATCAGGCACCGCGCGGGTTACTTTCACCGTATAGGTTTTTTTATTTGTCCCGTTTTGGGCTGTCACAACTGTGGTGATGGTATTTAAACCAACATTTAGCATTATGGTTTGCGAGGCTGTACCCGATGTTACAGACACACCGTTCACCGTTACCGTTGAAGTGGGAACACCTGTTTTTGGTGTCACGGTAATTGAACTGACCCCACCTGTTACCGATGCGGTATAACTGGTAGTAGTGTTTGCAAAAGCCGGCGTTAATGTGCCGCTGCTCAGCGTTAAGCCTGACAGCATGGAATTGCTTGACGGGGCCCTGATTATGGTTACCGTGTAGGTTTTACTGGTAGTGCCGTCCTGCGCGGTTACTTTCGTGCTAATGGCATTGGCGCCGACAACCAAGGGGATGCTTTGCGATGCCGTGCCCGAACTTACTGTTAGGCCGTTAACCGTTACCGTTGCGGTGGCGTCGCTGGTGATTGGTGTCGCGGTAACAGCTATTATGGTATTGTCAACCGAAGCGGTATAAGTCGTTGTCCCGGTTGCAAACACAGGTGTAAAGGTCGCGTTGGTGAGGATCAGATTTGAAAGACCGGCGTTGGATGACGGCGCCGGGCGGATCACCGTTATGGTGTAAGTTGTCGCTGTTACGCCGTCCTGCGCCGTTACAACGGTTGAAATGGTATTGTTGCCGATGTTGATGCCGATAGCGCTGCTTGGCGTGCCCGACACAACGGCGGCGTTGTTTACGGCGATGGTGGCGTTAGGATCGGTGGTGGTTGGTGTAACCGTAACTGAGGTTATCCCCGTATTCACATTATCAGTATAACTGGTGGTGCTGCCGGAAAATGCAGGCGATAGCGTACCTGCGCTGATAGTTAAGGCCGATAGTGTTGATATGCCCGATAACGGCCCCTCCACGGTTATTTTATAAGTGAGTTTGTTAACCCCGTTTTGGGCGGTTACCGTAATGATAATGGTATTTGAGCCGGGACTAAGCGGGATGGGATTGCTTGCAGCACCCGAAGCCACGGCAACGCCGTTAACTGTTACGGTAGCGCCGGGGTCGGCGGTTGTTGGGGTTACAACGGCCTCGACAACATCACCGCTGGTTATGTAACCTATGCCGGCGCCGGCCAGCTGCGCATTTGATGATGGCGCGGCGCGGTTTACCGTTACCGTATAGGATTGCGTGCTGGAATGATCACTGGCGGTAACCGCAATAATAATAGGAGTGGCGCCAACGCTTAAAGCTATGGCGCCCGAGGGGCTGCCTGAGGACACTGCCGTACCATTTACAGTTATCGTTGCGTTACCATCCGCGCTGGTGGGCGTGACGGCAATTTGCGATATATTGTAGGGCACGCTAACCGAATAACCCGTTGTTGCGGTAGCAAAAGCCGGGCTTAAGCTGCCTGTGCTTACCGTTAAACCGGCCAGGTTGGAGTTTGGCGCGTTTACGCCGAACCTCACAGTGGTTTGGGTGCTTCCGGCTAAATTGTAGGCTGTAATTTTATAGTTTTTAACCGGGGTAACCGTAGTTGGCGTACCGCTGATTACCCCGGTGCTATTGTTAAAACTTAAACCCGGGGGTAACGACGGCGAGATGTAATAACCGCCGGTGGGCGCGTATTTTCGTACCTGTGCAAAAGCCTCATCGGCAACGTATAACACATCGTTAACATCCACCGCCACACCGTTTGGTGTTTTTAAATTTGATATTACGGTTGAAACCGCCCCGCCGCCGGCAGGCAGTTCTTTTACCACGCCATTGCCTCCATCGGCTATAAATATGTTGCCCGTTCCATCGGCCGCCAGCTGCCAGGGCAAATTAAACCCGGTTGCCACCGCCGTTGGGCCCGTACCCACGGGGCTGCCCGCGGGTATTTTGTAAAGGGTATTGGTACCCCTGTCGACCACAAATATATTCCCGGGCCCATCGACGGCAATGCCGGTAGCCTGACTAAACCCGGAGGCAATGATGGTGCTCGAGGTAGCGTTGAGTGCAAGTTCCTGAACGGTACTGTTTGTTCCCGTTGCGAACAGGTCGCCGTGAGCATCGGTCGCAACATTATAGACGGGGTCTCCAAAAGGCAACGCCGTCTCAGTAAACAACGTCGTGGGCGGCGTGGGCGGCGCAAATTTGGATGGCACGATATTGCTTTTGGCGGCGAACACATTGCCAGTACTATCAACAGCTACGCCGACTAACTGCTCATTAGTCGAAGCAAAATATTTCCACGCTCCACTACCCTTTGCAAAATACAAATTGGCATAGCCCCCGTCGTTTGCTGTGTAACCTAAATTGTGTGTAACGGTATTATAGGGATCGGCTACGTACACGGTTAGCGAAGTATCAACGGCCACTGCAAATGGAGCACCGAACGTGTTGTCGATAAAAGCAGGTACCGTACTATATCCCTGTGCAGCCACGCCGCTGGAGGTTGGCGTAAGCGGAGCCACCGCTTCGCCGGTTGTAAAACTCATCGCGCTGCTGTATGATAATGTTGGCAGCGTGCCGGGAACCGTAATATTTTGCGTGGCCGAAGCGCTGCCAAGCGTGTTGTATGCTGTAATGGTATAGTTAGTGGCGGGCGATGCAACAACCGGGCTGCCGCTGATAACGCCTGTGGCGCCGTTAAAAATTAGGCCGGCCGGTAATACCGGGCTTATGTAGTAACCGCCCGTCGGGTAAAACTTGTCAATCACACTATTGGTATTATCGGCGGCAAACAAATTACCCTGCCCGTCAATTGCCAATGCGGTTATCGAACCCAGGCCCGAGGCTATTAGTACAGGTCCCGTACCTACGGGACTGCCGGCCGGAATTTCGCTAATGGTATTGGCGCTGTTGTCGCTGAAATATAAATTCCCCGCACCATCGATACAAATGTTGGCCGGCGCACCCAGGCCTGATACCAACGTTGTCCACTGCCCCCGGGTGGCCGGAATTACGTCGATCGTTCCCGCGCCTGCGTCGGAAACATAGATATTTCCCGCAGCGTCCGCGGCAACTCCCGAAACGGAAGTAAACCCTGTACCTATGGCCACGGCGTTAAAGAACCCGTTTTGCGAAAGGCGGTTAGGGTATTCATAAACCTTATTTGTTGATGTTACACCATCTGTGGATGTGCCGCCCGCATAAACGTTACCGGCCTGGTCAACGGTTAAACCGTTGACGCTTGTAAGCATGTTGCCATTGGGTGCGCCCCCTCCAAATGGAGAAGAAGTTGTTGTGGAACCGCCCGGATACATGGCAAAAGTAAATTCTACAGTGGATGATGAATTGGAGGTATAAAGGTTCCCTGCGGCATCAATATAAATTGGCCCGAGGCCACCTGCGTTCAGCGGCGTTGGTGTGCCGCCGGCCGCCGGGATTTCTACCACACTGCCGCCATTTTCGGCAACGTACACATTGCCCGGGCCATCAACTGCCAAACCTGCGGGCGCGGTTGCGCTTGCAAAAGTAGCCGGTGTGCTGTTATATTTTTGCAAGGCTATGCTGCCGCTCGTCGGTGTGATATGTGTAATGGCGGCGCCCAACGTTGCATTTAACGCACCGCCATAACTTAGTGTAGGTGTAGTAACGATTTGGATATTCACCGGAGCTGTTAAGTTATTGGCCCCCGCCGTTGCGGTCACTGTGTAGTTAGCGGCGGCGGTAAGGGTTGTGGGCGTACCGCTGATGATACCTGTTATGCTATTAATGCTCAGGCCTGCCGGAAGGGCGGGCGTTACGAGGAAATTGGTGGGAACCTGCAACTCTTCAATCTCCGTACCGCAATTCGCATAAATATTGCCCGAAATATCAAAAGCAATGCCGTTAGCCGCTGCCGGCAACGTGGCCATCGCAACGGCACCAGTTGCGCCGGATGCGATCTCATTTAACGAAGTGCCGCTGCTATACCACACGTTACCCTGAGCATCCAGGGCAAAAGCCCCGATGCTGCTTATGCTGATATTCGGTGTGGCCCAGGGGGCTACTGCCGACCATATTCCACCGGAATAAATAGAATAGTAAAGGTTATTATCCTGCCCCACAAAAGCCAGTTTTACAGCGCCCTGGTAGGTGTTTAACGCAAGGGCGGTACCGCCGGCAAAGACAGCGGCAGAAACCGTTACAAGGGCGTTAGCAATAGGAGCCGGTGCGGAATAAACGCCACTGGTACGTGCCGTGAAATTTATGTTTGAATTGTTGTCGGTAAAAACGGCTACAACATCCGGCCCTGAAGCCGGGTGCGTTGCGGCAACCGGCGAAAATCCGTTAAAGATGGAGCCAATAGTGACCGGCGCCTGAAGAACGCCTCCTACAACATCCATCGACTCGAGTTGAGCGCCGCCGATGCCAAATATCAGCGTACTGGTTGTTGAGGAAATGGGGGCGACGGCAACGTTAGTGACCACCCCATTGGCATTATAAGCGGTTACCGCCGAACCGCCGCCAGCCGGGTACATCAATATGTTATACGCAGTGTTTATCGTATACGCGTTGCCGTTGTAATCGACCGCTATACCGCTGGCGCCGTTAGTGCCTGCAAACACCTCATTACCTGCGGTAATTGATGGCGTCAGCGGGGAGATGGCTGTATTCACCGCGTATCCCTGCGGGCTGGCATAGCTGATTGAAGGCGCAACATTAGGGATAACGGTTACGGTAGCGGATGGCCCGGCGCCTGTTGCCTCGGTATTCCCGGCCAGGTCGACAGCGTAGCCTGCACCAACGGAAATACCCAATGTGCCATTGCCCGTAATATTGGAGATGGTGACCGTATCGGTGGTACCGGAGCCGCTGATCCCGAGGGTGCCCGTCGCGGTGCCGGTAGTGTTTAACGTAAGGCCCGACGCGGTGAGGTTGCTGGAGCCGAAATTAGCATCGGCATAGGTTACCGCATAGGAAACTGAACTTTTTCCGTTGCCCGCCGCGACATTGGCCGATGGCGCACCTATGGTAACAGTCGGCGGCAAACTGTCAAAAATAATCGGGGAAGTGGGGCCGCCGTTGCCAAAAGTCCCGTATTGGTTTTTGTATTCCCAAAAAACGCCAATGGGACCCTCGGTAAATATCTCCTCGAAAGCGTTATCCATAACAGGGAAATATCCTTGTACACTCGAAGAATTACCTACGACATTTTCGGAATTGGGTCCGAGCCCGCCTGCAACAATCAACATCCAGGAAGATAGCTGGTTACCATTAGTTGCAGTCAGGGTAAAGTATATATTGTCGCCAAATCTGGCATAACCCGGGTTAGCGTTACTGCTGGTTAAAGTGAGTGTTGCAGTAGCCGCTTGCCCGGCAGCCGGCGCGGCAAACAATGAAAAGGCCAGCAAAAACGCCGCAGGAAGCAACAACTTTTTTATTTGTGAGAAACTTGCTGTTAAATTTAAAAAGCGGCTGGCGGAAGCTGCAATTGCGATTGTTTTGGTTTGCATAACGGATGAATTATTGTGATCATGAAAAAATTATGCAGCGGCAAATAAGACCGCTGTAAACTACAGTGCATTCAGGCATTAAAGATATGCTAAATAATAACCCTTGTCTATCACATCTTTGGGGTATATGGGGGAAGTCAGAAAAGTTGGGAATCCCGATAGCTATCGGGACTGAAGTCGGAAAAGACGAAGGAAAAAAGAGTAGTAAAAAAGAGATTGAGCGAAAATAGGAAAAGTCTAAAAGGCGCTGTTGCAGCTTCTTTCGGACTTTCCTGATTTCGGACTTTCCTGACTGATCAATACTTCAGCACAATAAACCCTGTTTTATGCTTGGTGATGCCGTTTGCGGTATAGTCCAGCTGGTAAAAATAAGTTCCCGGCAACTGCATCTGCCCGTTTTTGTTGCTGTGCCCGTCGAATATTTTTGAGCTGTTGTCGTAGCCCTGGGTTTCGTAGATCAACTGCCCGTTGCGGTTCGTGATGGATAGCTTATTATCCGGATATTGGCTGATATTGTCGATCTGCAAAAAGTCGTTGATGCCCCCGAATTCAGGCGCGAGTCTGACGGGTCGGCGAGTACGCAAAGGCGACTCGTGCCCCGTTGGCAGGTCACAAACTGTGCAGGTCATGGCGCTCATAATGGTTTAAATGTACGGCGCTAAACTAATAAAGCAAAACGTAAAAGCATGTCGGCGACCTGTCAGCGGGGCACGAGTCGCCTTTGCGCTTTTGGCTTGCGCGACAGACTCACTCACGCCTGAACCAGTGGTTTGCGCTTTTGGCTTGCGCGACAGACTCTTGAATTAGGGCTTGGAACCTTAATATCACCCGCTTTTACTTATTTTTTGTCTTGTCCTAAATACTATGACTGACTTTCAAGTAGTTAAGCAAGCACCAACTACTTTGACACACTACCGCACTACCCTTCGCTCTTGTTTCTATAGTATATTGCAATTATTGCCAATATGATCACAAAAACGTCACGAACAATAGGCCAATAAGAAGGTTTGCTTGAAGCAAAAAAATCAACATATAACACTAATATTAAAAATAACAGACAAACAATACGAAAAATTTTCGATCTTTTTTTCATAACCTATTT
>JABDHD010000022.1 GCA_013285685.1 Bacteroidota bacterium | reverse complement strand
GTTCGGTGCGTCGACTTTGAGTAGTCTTCAATTCTACCTGTGCTACCGCAAATATTTTCGCTGCCGCAGACCTCCCGGCTTGTGGCCCGCGTTTAGGTAATCTGAAAGCCACACATCAACTAAACCCGCCGCCCGACAAGCGCGCCGCTGGTCCGTAATAACGAACTATTAAACTATTTACCTTCCCCCTCCAAAATCGAAGATATTTTGTACGAGCTCATCGAAATGGAATCGAGGTAAAACTGGCAATCTTCGGATACGTCGGGGATTTCGTAGCGCAATTGCTCCAGGGCTAAAAAAATATTGGAAAGCTGGTTATTAATGTCGTGTTTCAATACCCGCATGGGATCGTGTTCAGCTTTTGGGGGAGTTACTGCCTTGTCTGCCGCGGGCTTTTTCATGCTATTTCACATTGATCGCTTTCATCTTATTGTAAAGCGTTTTGCGGTCGATATTCAATATTTCGGCGGCTTTGGTTTTGTTGAAGTTTACTTCGCGTAAAACCTTTAATATGGTTTCGTACTCAGCTTCCAGTGCGGCGTTCTTCAGGTCGTGCCGGCCTTCTTTTGCCTCAACCGGTTCAGCGGGCTGATAGGCATAATCGTAAACCGGCATTTTGTAGTTCGAAATCTCCAGCGGCAGCGCTTTCATGGTTATTTCGTTTCCTTCGGTCAGCAAGGTTGCGCGGCGTACCACGTTTTTCATCTCGCGGATATTTCCCTGCCAGCGGTAGTTCATAAAGCACTCGATAACTTCGGGTGAAAATGACGTTACGTTACGGCCGAGTTCCTGGTTTGCTATTTTTAAGAAATGATCGGCCAGCAGCATGATATCTCCCCCGCGTTCACGCAGTGGCGGGATATAAATGCTAAATTCATTAAAACGGTGGTACAGGTCTTCCCTGAAACGTCCTTTTTGGATGGCATCAAGCAGGTTTTCGTTGGTAGCGATGATGATACGCACATCCAGGCTGATCTCCTTGGTGCTGCCTATTCTTTTTACTTTTCGCTCCTGCACGGTCCTTAATAATGCAGCCTGTATCTCGTACGAAAGGTTACCCACTTCGTCCAAAAACAGCGTGCCGCCGTTGGCCATTTCAAAGTGCCCTATCTTGGTATACAACGCGCCGGTAAACGAGCCTTTTTCGTGACCGAAAAATTCGCTTGCCGCAAGTTCCTTGGTGAGCGAACCGCAGTCCATAGCGATAAACGGCTGGTTATAACGCGGGCTGCTGAGGTGTATATTTTTGGCGACCGATTCCTTGCCGGTACCGCTTTCGCCGGTAATGATCACACTATAATTGGTTGGTGCAACTAATTCAATCTGCCGCAGCAACTCGCGCGACGGCCTGCTGGCGCCCACTACAAACTCGCCGTTAAAGTTTTGCCGCCTTACATCGCGGGATGTTTTTTCCTGTATTTCGGGTTCGTTCTTTGCTTCAACAAGTGCGTAATGGGTTTCAATCGCTTTGTTGATGGTATTTAAAATTTCATCCGGGTAAAGCGGCTTGGTGATGTAGTCATAGGCGCCCATTTTAATAAGCTCAACCGCCATTTTGATATCAGAGTAGCCCGTGATAATGATCACCCCGGTTTTCGGATATTGGCTTTTTATGTTCCTCAACATTTCCCTGCCATCCGTATCCTCCAGCCTGAAATCGCATAAAACAAGGTTAAAATCACCATTTTTAAGGTACTCCAAACCGATGCTCCCGTTGGAAGCAGTTGTTACGTCAAACCCGTTTCTCGCTAAAAACTTGGAGAGCAGTAACGCAACATTAACTTCATCATCGATGATGAGTATTTTTTTCATACAACCAGTAGTGTTTTAATTAGAGGTTTTGTAAGGATCAGCCTACTAATCCGCTAATTTATAAATTTAATCCTGTGATACGTTTTCAGTTGGATAAAAGTTATAATTAACTAAAATTCATCAATAATTTAACCAACATGCAAATTAGCAATAATTTACGGTTCGTGATAAATTTTTCATAAAGATTCAGGGAATTATCTGATATAGTATTTCAACCAAGCGCTTTTTACTTTTATAATCAATAATTTTTACTACTAAGTACACTAAGGTCACAAAGTGGTCAACGTTTATAGTGTCGTTAGTGCAACCTGATGGTTAAAAAAAATTATTCTTTAAACGGCCTCATTCATATTATTCAAAAATTGATTTTATACGCCTTTGAATTCGGGCTTGCGTTTTTCTGCAAATGCTTTTACGCCTTCTTTAAAATCCGCGGTGTCAAAACATCGGCCAAACTCAGCTATCTCTGCTTCAAAACCATTTACACCCTCCTTTTGGCCGGCGTTTATCGCCCTGATGGCCGATGCCACGGCCAACGGAGCCCGCGATAATATTTTATCCATCAGCTCTCCGGCCTTTGGCAGCAGGTTTTCCTGGGCCGTTACATGATTCACCAGTCCGCAACGGAAGGCCTCATCAGCTGTGATCATATCCGCGGTCATGATCATTTCAAACGCTTTTCCCTTTCCAACCAGGAGCGGCAAACGCTGGGTGCCCCCATAGCCCGGGATGAGTCCCAGGGTAACCTCGGGCAGGCCCATTTTAGCATTATCAGATGCGATGCGGATATGGCAGGCCATAGCCAGCTCCAGTCCGCCGCCCAGCGCAAAGCCGTTAATGGCGGCAATGACCGGCTTATTGCCGTTTTCAATCAGGTCAAAAACTGTCGCCTGTCCCAATCGGGCCAGTTCAGCGCCGGTGGCGCCATCGCCTGCCGCAAACTCCGAAATATCGGCCCCCGCAACGAACGCCTTTTGCCCGGCGCCGGTTATTATGATACCGCCAACCTCCGGGTTTTCGAAAGCATCCGCAAATGCAGCGTGCAATTCAGCTATGGTTGTCCTGTTCAATGCGTTAAGTTTGCTTTCACGGTTAATGGTAACGTACAGGATGCGGTCCTTCAGTTCGGTGAGCAGGTTTTCAAATGGCATGTTATTATATTTTTATCTGTGCTTAAAATGAGGAAAAAGCGCTGGGTTGTGCGATTCCCCTCTTGAGCGTAATGGAGGGTGTGTTGACGAACAAGTAGGCTAACACACCCCCGCCACAACACATCCCGCCGCACCCCCTCTCAAGAGGGGAGCTACGTAATGTTCAAACTTTCAATTAATTATAAACCCAATTAGAGTCAATCATCAAACACGGTGGTTCTTAAAAATTACGGTGCTTGTGCACCCAGCCGGTAATATAACTTACAATATCTTTTGTGCTGGTGCCCGGCGGAAATAGTTCCCCCACGCCCAGTTTTTTTAAGGCCTCCATATCTTCCTGCGGAATAATACCGCCGCCGGTGATCAGCACATCATCCATGCCCTTTTTTTTTACCAGGTTAATGATCTTTGGAAAAACGGTCATATGCGCGCCTGAAAGGATGGATATGCCAATCGCGTCAACGTCTTCCTGCAAAGCGGTATTCACCACCATTTCGGGCGTTTGGCGCAGGCCGGTGTAAATGACTTCCATACCTGCATCCCGAAGCGAGGTGGCTATAATGCGGGCGCCGCGGTCGTGCCCGTCAAGCCCCACTTTAGCAACTAAAACACGAATGGGGCGATTAAAAGGCTTACTCATTTGACACCAATTGGTTGGCGTCAAAAGTAAGAAGAAAATATGAGCCCGCCGAAAATTGCAATTTCAGCAATAAACTATATTTTTATACCCCATGCCCTCATCTACAACCCTAAAAAAAATCAGACCGCTGCAATTGGTGGCTGTTATTTTTTTTACGGTGTCAGGCGGGCCATACGGACTCGAACCACTCATCAGCTACGCAGGGCAGCACGCTGCTATACTTATCCTGCTGATCACACCGCTGCTATGGGATGTCCCTGCCATTTTTACGGTTTTGGAGCTGAACAGCATGATGCCCGTAACAGGCGGTTATTATCAATGGGTTAAACACGCGCTGGGAAAACGCTGGGGCTTTTACGAAGGCTGGTGGACCTGGATGTACACCTTTATCGACCTGGCTATTTATCCGGCGCTGTTTGTAATTTATGCCTCTTTCTTTTTTCCCTGGCTGGGTACCGGCCATTACCCGCTGGCATTGAGTCTCGCTTTTATATGGGCGTCGGCGCTTCTAAATATCCTTGGAATTGTACCGGTTGGCCGAACGGCCCTTTTTCTCGGTGTAATTGTGCTTATCCCTTTTATAATTTTATTTACCCTGGCATTTTATCATCATGCCGTAACCACAATCCCTTCGCAATCTCTTCACAAGCTTCCCTTTTGGTCGGTGGGTATGGCTTTGTATACCGTGATGTGGAATTGCCTGGGTTGGGATAACGTAACCACTTATGCCGAGGAGGTTGAAAAACCAGTAAAATCCTATCTATATGGCACGTTCATCGCTTTTGCGCTGGTTATTGTTCTGTACTTTCTTATTATTTTGATATCTCAGCAAAGCGGTATCGATCCAAAGGCGCTAAAAGAACATTTTTTCCCGGCGGTTGGCGTGGCTATTGGCGGCAGGTGGCTGGGCGCATTAGTTGCTATGGCGGGCATGGCCAGCAGCTTTGGCATTTATGCTGCTGTGCTGCTGTCCGTTTCGCGCGTGCCCAAAGTAATGGCTGATGATGACCTGTTGCCGAAGCGCCTCAACCGCGTCCACTCCAAATTTGGCAGCCCTTATGTTTCCATTGTCCTTTGCTCAATGGTGGTTAGCTTTATGGCCCTTTGGCCTTTGCCCGAACTATTTATTATCGACGTGACCGTTTATGGGGCCGGCTTATCGCTTGAATATATCTCGCTTATCAAACTCCGCAAAGTGTCGCCGGATGCACACCGGCCCTTTAAAATAACACTCGGCATAACCGGGCTTTGTTTGATGTTGGTGCTGCCTTTCACCGTGTATTTTGTAGCCCTGGTCGGGGCCTGTATGTCGCCTGATCAATCTTTTTGGGCCGCAGTTTTCGCATTGTTTGTTTTGGCAACCGCCGAACTGGCCTGGCAGCTGATCCTGTGGAAAAAGCCGCATCATAAAAAAGGCCGGCTGTATTAATGTAGAGACGCGATACTTCGCGTCTTGGAAATGAAATGCCGGCCTTTTAGACCCAAACCCGGAAATCAAGGTCCCAGACGCGATGCATCGCGTCTCTACCGACCAGCTGCCCAAAAAATAGCGTTGGTAAATATCGTCTTATACACCTCGCTGTTAAACAAAACCGGCGAATGCCCCATAAAGATGTAAACATTTCTGGCCGCTACATTTGGGTTTGTCCAAACTACCGGGTGGTCGCCCATTTTAATTTCTGAATCCGGTGTGTATGTTGACTCATCAACGCTGGCCAACACATGTACATTTGGCCGCGGGCTTTTATTATAGGTATACCATTCTTCCTTTTCAACTGTAAACGATGCCGGTACGCCCTTCATAATGGGATGGTTCCTGTCCTCTACGTTTACCGTTGCTTTGGCGAATGTGGGGATATAGTTTTTATAGACAATATCGCCCATAAATTTCGAAAACCAGTTCCACATCGGGTAACCGTCAAATTCGCCAAGCAGCGTGGCATGGTGAAAACCTATCCAGCCGCCACGGCCTTTGGTGATATAGTCCTCAAATGCTTTTACGGCCTTGTCTTTCCAGGCATAAGGCGGATAATCCAATTGTATAAACAATTGGTATTTGCTAAGAAAGGCGGAATCGACCAGGTCGGTATTTTGTATAAAGTCGATCGAAAAATTGCTGTCGGCGGCCAGTTTCTCCAGCCAGGGTCGCGCAACGTTGGTATATTCCACGTGGTGGCCGCCGTTTTCGTACAAGGCGACGACGTGAAAGCGGGGCTGTTTCTGTTGGGCCTGGCCGGTAATTGCAGCTGTTGTCAGCAATAACACCAAAATGAATTTCAGCTTTTTGCTGCCGGCGTATTTAAAAGGTTGATTCATGGTTGTTTTGTTTTTTGCAGGCGCATCCCTGCGATGATCCGTTCCCGATGCTGCACACCCCAATTCCTTAACTCGGTTACTACCCGATCTAACGAATTGCTATAGGGAGTTAGCTCATAGGTGACGGTCACGGGCATGGTCGGCAATACTTTTCGCACAATAAACTCATTCAGTTCCAGTTCGCGCAATTCTTTAGAGAGGATTTTTGGCGTAATGCCATCCAATGCCCGCTGAATATCATTGAACCGCATAGACCCATTGCTTAGGGCTACAATGAGTGGTAACTTCCATTTTCCGTTCAGCATGTAAAGCGCATCCTTTACTGCCATTATCGATGCCGAACAAGCCTCGGCGCTGTGTTGCTCTGGTCGTAACATTCCTGCAATTTAGCTAAGTATCCCGCAGGATAGTACTATCCTTTAGTATAGTGCTATCCTATAGATAGTAAATGTAGGTATTTTTGCGGTAAAAATAAAAGAAATGAAAACAACAAAAATTATTTACTGGATATTCACTGCCATCGTGGCTTTAATGATGACCTACTCCGCTTATGCTTATTTAACACAAGAAAAAGTTGCGGCAGCCTTTCAGCACCTCGGCTATCCCGGCTATTTCAGGGTTGAACTGGCTATCGCGAAACTAATTGGCGCGGCCTTGTTGGTACTGCCGCTGGGTGCACGCTTAAAAGAATGGGTTTATGCGGGTTTTTCCATCACCTTTATATCGGCGGTTATAGCGCATGTTTCCTCCGGTGATCCCGCGTCTGTTTATTCCATGCCGATTATATTCATGGTTTTTCTGGCAGTTTCATACATTACTTATCACCGGTTGAACCCGGTTTTTTCTGCCGCCAGGGCATAAATGATATTCAAGTGATCCGGGCAACGTAATCCGGATCGCTTTAATAAAATCTCCTCCCTGCTTCTCCGTCATATTTTCAAAGCTCAAACCAATCGCGTTATTCCTTATCCTCACTTCCATCCCCTGGGCATTTTCGCCGCTCGTTAGCAGGCCCTGGTTCAGGCCGTTTTAAAAGTTTTATTTCGGATTTCGGATGTTCGATTTCGGATTTTATATTTTTCATCAAATCAATACTAACGATAATCAAAAAAATACACCTCCATATTAAAAAATTCCGAATTCGGCATTACCACTTTCGCGTTAAACCAAATCCGAAATCGAACATCCGAAATCCGAAATCCGAAATATCAAACTAAATGAATAATATTGACGGGATATTTGAATAAGATGAAGAACGACGAGTTGCGCAGCAGGCAATGGTTTGCACGCAAAGGCAAAGATGGTTTTATTTACCGCGCATGGATGAAAAACCAGGGCATACCCGCGCATGAATTCCAGGGAAAGCCGGTTATTGGCATCTGCAATACATGGTCGGAGTTGACGCCGTGTAATGCCCATTTTCGCGAGTTGGCCGAGTCGGTTAAACATGGTATTTATGAAGCAGGTGGTTTCCCGGTCGAGTTCCCGGTAATGTCGCTTGGCGAAACTTTGATCAAGCCAACCGCCATGCTTTACCGCAACCTGGTGAGCATGGACGTGGAGGAATCTATCCGCGCCAACCCGCTGGATGGCGTGGTTTTGCTTTGCGGCTGCGATAAAACGACACCGGCTTTGGTAATGGGCGCTTGTAGTGTTGACCTGCCGACCATCGTAGTTTCAGGTGGGCCGATGCTCACCGGCAAATACCGCGGGCATGATATCAGCACATCAGACGTATGGCGTTTTTCGGAAGCCTATCGCGCCGGAAAAATGACAGATGAGGAACTGCTGATCGCCGAATCGTGTATGACACGCAGCCGCGGCCATTGCGCGGTAATGGGTACCGCCTCGACTATGGCTTGTATGGTTGAAGCATTAGGCCTGAGCCTGCCGGAAAATGCCGCAATCCCCGCCGCCGATTCCCGGCGCAAAGTTTTGGCACACCTGTCGGGAAGCAGAATTGTAGATATGGTGCGTGAAGATTTAAAACTCTCCGATATTCTGACCAGGGAAGCATTTGAAAATGCCATCACCGTAAACGCCGCCATCGGCGGTTCAACCAATTTTGTGATCCACTTGCTCGCCATTGCCGCCAGGATAGGTGTGGATTTGAACATGGATGATTTTCATAATGTAAAAAACATTCCCCTGCTGGCCAACCTGCAGCCCTCTGGCAAATATTTTATGGAGGACTTTTATTATGCAGGCGGTTTGCCTGCGTTGATGAAGGAATTGCATGAAAGTTTACACAGCGAGACCATCACCGTGAGCGGAAAGCCCATTGACGAAAACTACCGCGCCAGTGAATGTTTTAACCGGGAAATGATCGCAACCATGATTGAGCCATTTAACAAACTGGCGGGTATTGTAGTGGTAAAAGGCAATCTGTGCGAAAACGGCGCGGTCCTGAAACCCTCGGCTGCAACGTCTGAATTAATGAAACATACCGGCAAAGCCGTTGTATTTGAAAACATCGAAGATTACAAAGCAAAAATTGACGACCCCAGCCTTGAGGTTGATGAAACCAGCGTGCTGGTACTAAAAAACGTAGGCCCTAAAGGTTATCCCGGCATGCCGGAGGTAGGTAATATGTCCATCCCAAAAAAACTGCTGGAAAAAGGCGTTACCGATATGGTGCGCATTTCGGACGGCAGGATGAGCGGCACCGGTTTTGGTACTGTAGTGCTGCACGTTTCGCCTGAAGCGGCTATTGGCGGAACATTGGCGGTTATACAAAATGGCGATATTATCCACCTGGATGTCGCCGCCGGGATTTTGAATGTCGATTTATCCGATGAGGAAATTGCAAAGCGAAAAAGTGAACTGCCGCCGTTTGAAAACCTGACTAATCGGGGCTATGTTTGGCTGTATCAAAACCATGTGGAACAGGCGCACCTGGGTGCGGATATGGATTTTTTAAAGGGAGGATCAGGGGCTGGGGTATTGAGGGATTCACATTGAGGCTTGCACAAATAGCTCTGGCTTAATATCTTGAATATTAGAAATATAAAATAATTGCAGCTACCCTCTTTCCACCGAAGGTGAAGAGAGGGTCGACCATCCGCCTAAAGGCGGAGTAGTCGGGGTGAGTCAACCCGGCGGACATTGGCGCTAATGCATTGTCGGTAATGTCCGCCGGGTTGACTCACCCTGCCACTCCGCCTAAAGGCGGATCGGCATCCCTCTCTTCCGCAAGCGGTAAAGAGGGACGAAGAGTGTTTCTAACACACTCGGTTTTAAACTCATCGCTACGATAAGAATATAATATGACAACCAAAAAATTCACCGGAAAAACCGCCATCATCACCGGCGCAGGCCAGGGCATCGGCTTTGAGATCGCCAGGCAAATGGCCGCTGAGGGCGCTGCCGTTTTAATAAACGACATTAACGAGGCCCTGGTAAAAACCGCCGCCGGAAAAATTGTAGCAGCCGGCGGGCAATGCTGTGCACTGGCCGGGGATGCCGCTGATTTGGATTTCATCCGGCAAATGGTGGATACCGCCGTTAAGCAATTTGGCCGCCTGGATATTGCCATCGCCAATGCCGGTATCACTTTATTTGGCGATTTTTTGAGTTATCCTGTTGAATCAATGCAAAGCGTTATGCGGCTGAATTTGCAGGGCAGCTTTTTCCTGGCGCAAAGGGCCGCCAACCAGATGATCAAACAGCAAAACGGCGGGAGGATATTGTTTATGTCCTCGGTAACCGGCCACCAGGCACACCAGGACCTTGCAGCCTACGGCATGACCAAAGCTGCGCTGGAGATGCTGGCGAAAAGTTTGGTGGTTGAATTGTCGCCTCATCAAATCACCGTAAATACAGTTGCACCCGGAGCTACTTTAACAGAACGGACGTTGGAGGATGCCGGATATAAAAATACCTGGTCGCGCATAACGCCGATGGGCCGGCCGGCTACGGTGGAGGATGTTGCCAATTCCGTTTTGTTTTTGGTTTCGCCGGCATCCGGGCATATTACCGGCCAAAATATTATTGTCGATGGGGGGTGGACAGCAGTGAGTACGTCGCCGTATTAGCCATCGCGGCCGGGTTTAACCACGATCAATTTGCTCCTGGAACCATTTTAAATATGGTTCAATTTGGGAAACAAGGTAATAAGGTAAATTAAGGAGTTTAAATGGTTTGCCGCCGGGGCTTATTGCGTCGGTGATGCTTATTTCGCCCGCATAAAAACGTAAAGCCATGTTATGGGGAGCCATATCCATGTATAAATGCAGCGACTTAAGTTTTCCTTCGCTGCCTGACTTTACTTCAACCGGCACAAGTTTTCCTTCAAACGCCCACACATAATCTATTTCGGCTGTAGAACTTTGTTTTTCGCGTATCCAAAAGTTAAGGCTGCTTAACGCGTTAAATTGAAAAGCCAATAGTTCCTGGCCGACCAAATGTTCGATCAACGTACCCTGGTACACTTTGTTTAGGTCTGCAGTTCCTAATATCTCTTTTTGAATGCCTGCAAAATAATTAAGCATTCCTGTATCCAATATCTGCAAGCGTGGCGACTTTCTGCGGTCTGGTAGTAATGGTAAGTGTACATCTGTGCAAGGATAAATCAGTTGTATTAATAGTGCATTTTCCAAAGTTCGTAACGCCTCCCCCATATCTCGTGACCGGTAGGAGGAATTTCCGAAACCCTCAAATTTTATTCGCCTCCCGGCCTGTGAAAAGGATGCCCGGATTGCATGACGGATATGCTGTATCTGCGATTCTGTTGAAGCATATTTTTCTACATCATCCAGGTAGCCCATGATCAGGGAATCGTAAATCGGTTTTAATGTAGTTAAATCTTTATTTTCGCTATAATTCCTTACAATTTCCGGCATTCCGCCAATCAGCGCATACGTGTGAAAAAGTTGTAATAATTTGGGATGCGTAAAGCTTGGCAAAGGCATACTTTGCAAGTATTTCAGCGCCTCCGTTTCATTGATTGCTTCCAGGAATTCAGGGAAAGACGCCGGCCGCAATACTTTATATTCTACGCGACCCACCGGGAAACTGATATTTTTATCGAATAAAGTTTCCAGCATGCTTCCGGCTGCTATAACCGCGATGTTTGGCTCCGACTCATAAAAATACCGCAAAATGTTTAGTGCTTCCGGCAACTCCTGAATTTCATCAATAAAGATCAGGGTATTCTTTTTTTTTGACAGTACTTTATTTTTTACAAAAAATAAGGTTTGCACCAAAGTTTCGATAGTATTGAACTGCTCAAAGGGCCTCCTGTCATTCGGGAGTTCCAGGTTCAGGTAGATATATTGTTCAAATCTCTCTGCAAATTGGTTGATAACGGTTGTTTTTCCAACTTGCCTTGCACCACGAAGAACTAAGGGTTTACGGTCACTTTTGGAAACCCATAGGTGCAACTCGGCTATAATATTTCTGCTAAACATGTCACAAAATTAGGGTAAATATTCAAAATTATGTAACATAATTAGGGTTAATTTGCAGTAAATCTGTAGTAAAATAAGGGTAATTTTTAAGCTGCCGTTGCGGATGTTGCCAATGCGGTTTTATTTTTGACAAAATATTATTGTCGGTGGGGGGTGGACGGCAGTGAGCACGTCGCCGTATTAATATTCCAACAGCGTGCAGCTAAACCCGGCCCTCATCAAAAGCGATTCTACCAAACCGGGTTTTATCCGGGTTGCCACCACCCGTAATACCTTATCGCAATCCTCAAGGTCGATATTCCATTGTTTTTATTGTTTGAATTGACGAAAGCAGCCGGCCAACCCTCGTTGCTTTTTTTCTGCTGGTTACATCTGTTTTAAAAATCAATATTTCCATAAGGCGATTTGTTTTTAATGTGAGACGCAATAAAATCATTTTAAACAAATCCTAATACGCTATCTCGATTATCGTTTTATAAGTCTCCTCATTATTGATGTTGTTTATCATAAAGTGTGCAACATCGGCACGCGAAATAGTTAAACATTTTTTTAGAAAACCGTTGATCGCGACCCGGTAATTGCCCGTTACCGGCTTATCGATCAGCCTGCAGGGGCGCATAATTGTCCAGTCGCTATCACTTTCTTTTATCAAGGCTTCCATAATTCTTTGGTCGGCATAAACGTTCTTCAATATCTTTTGTAAAATATATTTCGTGAATACCTTTACAAAAAACGGCTGAACAGGACTTACCTCGATGGCGGATGCTGAAATAAAGAAAGCCCGTTTTATTCCCCGCACCTTCATTGCTTTTAGTAAGTTTCCGTTCCCTTCTGAATATAGCGTCGTCGGTTTAATGGCCTTTACGCCGAGCGCTGATATTATGGCGTCTTTATTATCCAGGTAATTTTCAAACGTTTCCGGCTGCATTATATCGCCTTTAACCACTTTCAGCTTAGCATGCGTGAGGGTGAGCTTCGCCGGATCGCGCAGCAAAGCAGTTACACTATGCCCCGCGGCCAGGGCTATTTCTACGGCTTGTCGGCCTATCCCACCATTGGCGCCTATGATTAATATATTCATATTTTTTATTGTTTTGAAGCGTTAGTTTTTACCGCTCACCGTTTGTACATAGGCTTTGAAAACGGACGCTAAAGCCAAAGCAGAAATTGCCGCCCGAATAACACTGACAATATTTAAAAGGAGTGTTTTGGCTGGAATGACGCCTGCACGTTTTTCGATGTTGCTAAAAAATAATTTAGGATTGATCTGTGTAACCATATAAAATGTCAATACCAGCGCTGCCATTTGAAATATCGCCGCCCATTTTAACCGGCTTTTAAGTGCGGCGTTTTGTATTGGCGTCGTGAAATACAAAACGATCAAAACGATCGTCGCTATCGGCACCAACGGAATATAATAAGCCAGTGGATTTAATGTTGCGTAAAAGTCTTTCCAAAAAAGCATTCTCGTCATGGAGTTGTCGAGCATTTTCGGTACAAAAACAACCCCCTCGTACAGCATTCCGAAAAATCCAAGTGCAATACCGAAGAGCGAGAATAATAGCAGGTTATTAAATAATTTGCTTTTCATTTTGTTGGTTGTTTATACGACATTCCTTTAGCAGTATCAATTTCAATAACTTTTAATGATTTATATTTACTACCATTTGGTTGCATAGCAGTACAAACATATACTATTTGGTAGTAATATACGAGCATTCTGCAATATATTTTTTACATTTGCTGCCAAAAGGTAGTAAATAGGATGAATAAAGCAGTTGAGCTGGTTAAATTATGGGGCGCTTACGAAGAGCAGTATCCCGAGGGCTGCATAGAAGATTTTTGCCGGCACCAGCTGTCGGTATCGCTGAAAGCGGAAAAACAAATAGCGCCTGAATGGCAACTGGTCCCGGATATTAGCGGCCAGTTGGTTATACTGATCAGGAAGATCGGGAAGTTTCACATCATGTATTCCAACAAAGCGCTGGAGGGGACCGGCCTTGACCAGATCGAGGAGTTTGGCATCCTGGTTATTATCTTTAATAAAAAAAATCCGATAAAATCAGAAGTGATCTATGACAATCTATTAGAATTGTCAAGCGGGACGAATATGTTGATCCGGCTGAAAAAGAAGGGGCTTATCGCTGAATATTCAGACAATGAAGATAAGCGGGTAAAACGATTAAAACTAACCCCAAAAGGCGAAGAAACGCTTAGCAAAGCAAAAGTGCTGGTACTGCAGGTGGCAAACATGATGGTAAACAGCCTGAGCGACGATGATAAACAACTGTGCATCCAAATGCTGAGCCCGATAAATGCCAGGTTTTCGGACATCTATCTCAAGCAAAAAAGTAAAACTTTTGAACAGGTTTACCGGGAAAATATGGGGTTATAAGCTTCGCCCTATTTAATGTAGAGACGCAATATTTTGCGTCTCGGAACGGCGCTTAATTCAACACCAAATCCGCCCGGCTGTATTTTCGTTTATAATCCTGCGGCGTCAGGCCGGTGAGCTTTTTAAACACTTCTCTAAAGGTCTTTATGTCATTATAGCCCGCATCGTACATCAGCAGGTTAATATTTTGATTGCCTTTTTCAAGCGCTTTTTTGGCGGCTTCAATTTTTACGCGCTGCAGGTATTCAAAGGGCGTATTATGGGTGGCTTTTTTAAACCTGCGGATAAAATTGCGCTTGCTCATGTTGCTCTTCTCAGCAATGGTGTCAATGTTCAGCGGCAGGTGATGGTTTTCCTCGATATAGGTTTGCGCTTTTAAAATGTCATTGTCCTTATGCAAACGCTGTCCTTTAAAAACGGCGAAATGCGACTGGCTCATCCGGTCCATATCCAGCGAAAACATTTTGCTGGCCCAGATACCCACTTCGCGGCCGCAAAATTTGTCGATCATGTACAGGATCAGATTTAATGACGAGAACGCCCCGCCGCTGGTATAAATGCCATCCTGGTCGGTGATCACCATATCCGAAAGGAAGTTTACATCCGGATACCTTCGCACAATATCGTCCATGTCGCCCCAGTGCGCGGTACAGGCGCGGCCCGGTAAAAGACCTGCCTCGGCCAGGAAATAAATACCGGAGCATAAGCTGGCTATTTCCGACCCGGCCTCAAACTTAACGGCTATCCAGTTGATCAAGTCCCTGTGCTTTTTGAGCATGCTGTCGCGATCACCATAAAATGCGGGAACGATTATCAGATCCGGATGTTCCAGTTCATCAATTCTGCGGTAGCTTACAAAAAGCGGGTTGATAGGCAGCAGGCTGCTGTTTTCTTTTTCGCCGGCCAGGATAAGCTTAAACGGTTGCGATTTGCCGGTTTGCTGGTAAAGGCCGTTGGTGTGGATAAACATATCCATTGCGCCGGTAATGGTTGATAAGGTAGCATCCTCGTGTATAACTAAAGCAATTTCCTTCATAGCTTATAAATTACGGATCAAATATAAATAATTTATAATATGGCATTAATGCCATATCCAGGGGGATGTTGTGCCAGGTGGTGAATGGTGAATGGTGAGTGGTGAATCGTGAGTATTAAGACAAATGTCCTCCGTACCGACTACTCACTACTCACCACTCACTATTCACCAATTACGCCAGCGCTTCTTTTGCAAATTCGCGGCACTTTATTACTTCCTTAACCGCATCGGAGCCGGCGGGGATGTCGTACTCCTGTTCAATGGTTGCCGGGAATTTGTAGCCTTCCTTTTTCATCAGCTGCAAAACTTCTTTTATCGGGGTATCGCCCTGCCCCCATGGCATATTCGGCCCGTTGTGGAATTTGCGGTCCTTAAGGTGCATGCTCAAAATGCGCTTATGGTTTTTTTGGATAAAATCGATTGGGCTGCTGCTGGTGCCGGCAACATAGTGGCCGATATCAAGGTTTATGGCGTTGTGTTTGGATTGCGCCAAAGCCATATCCCAAAGGGTTGGTGTAGCCTGGGTATGCGCGTGGTAGGCCACCATCATATCGTTTTTTTCGGCCAGGTCGCCAAGGCGCTGGGTTTGTTCCGAATCTTCAGGCAGTTCAACGGTCACGTGGCTGCAGCCGAGTGCCTTGCCAGCTTTAAAGGCATAGGTTATTTCGCCATCGGTATTTTTTTTGCCAAGTGCATTGGGTTTCCATGCGTAGATATTGATGTTTTGATCGTTAAACATTTTGCGGATCGCGACGAAAGAGTCCAGGATGGTGTTTTCGCGCCAATCGGCTATTTTTTTGGCATAGTCTGTACTGCCGCGCTCATATTTAGGCGCGCCGGCGTAAGCTTCAGCAGAATCACCCATCAGTTCAACCGCGTTAATGTTACACTGGATGCAGTATTGCAGCAGGTGGTCGATGTCGCTTGGCATACTGCGGAAGGAATACGTTATTACACCGATCTGCACACCATTTATTTTTGAATCCACTTTTACCGGTTTAAATAGCCCATTGGCAAACGAGCTTTTTGAAGTGAGGGCCAGGCCTGCCGCGGCAAGCACACCGGCGCCGATGAAACGACGCCTGGAAACATTATGATCTTTCATGTTGACAAATTTTATAGTTAGGGAGTAATTGGCTAAAAAAACGGGGACAATCAAATATACAGGCTTTGACTATTACAACAAAGGCGGGTTTGTAATATTATTTCTACGGTACAGTTCGAAAGTCGGGGAAATCCGAAAGAAGCTGCAGCTGGCTGATAGCCGTTAAGAAATCATTTTAATTTAACCGCAGATCGCCAGGAAGGAACCGAGAATACCGAAAAAAATTACAAACTATTAAGGCTTTGTGGCCTTTGCGCCTTCCGCTTTGTGATCTTTGCGGTAAAATCTTGAATTGTTATGTTATACAGAAGAAGGATAGCGGATGATAAACTATCGCAAACAATATTTGGCTATTTTGTCCAATATTTAAATTTTTGATCGTCATCCGGCCAAAAAACTAAAATTTTAAAGTGATGAAAGAGTTTGTAATGCTTTTCAGGAATGCCCCCACCGGCGATGCCAGGCCTTCGCCCGGGGTGATGCAGGAGTTCGCCAAAAAGTGGGACGTTTGGCTGGCCGGCATATCTGCTAAAAACAGGTTTGTAGGCGGCAGCCGCCTGAGCTTCGAGGGCCGCATTTTAAAACCCGGAAACGTAATTACCGACGGCCCTTATGCCGAAGTAAAAGAAATATTAGGCGGTTTGATCACTGTAAAAGCTGAATCGCTCGACGATGCCTTTGAAATGGCTTACGGATGCCCTATTTTATTGCTGGGCGGATATGTGGAGGTGAGGGCGGTGATGTCTTAAGCACAGATTTCACCGATTTTTGTTTGATTATTCACCAGTATTTATTTTTTTAAGTGGTGTTCATGAGGTCGCTGCGCTCAGTTTCACCGATTGAATAAGAATACCGGCAATTCTCAGTCTTCCGCCCTAAAAAAAATGCCCAAGTCATGTCCAAAATCAAAAAAGGCGGTCGTCATTGAGGTATAAACAATTTAAAAAATTAAAGTCATGAAAGAATTTTTGATGATCTTCAGGAACGTTCCGCCAACCGGCGATGCAGTGCCTACGCCCGAACAATTAAAGGAAATTAGTAAACCCTGGCAGGATTGGCTGGGCGGTATAGCCGCCCAGGGCAAATTGGCTAACCTTGGCAATCGCCTTAGTTTTATTGGGGCTACTTTAAAAGCAGATACGGTTACCGACGGTCCGTATGCCGAAATTAAAGAGATCATCCTCGGCTACAGCGTTTTGAAAACGGAAACATTGGAAGAAGCTATTGAACTGGCCAAAGGCTGCCCGGTATTAGCCCTTGGCGGCAATGTTGAAGTGAGGTATATTGCGCCTATGAACGCGTAAAACAGCAAATTTGTCATTGCGAGCGGGGTACGAGCGAAGCAATCGCGAACTTTGCATGTTGGTGTGTTTAGTGTGAACACATAGTTCGCGATTGCCACGCTGCGCTCGCAATGACGAATTTGCGATATGAAAAAACGATGCTCAAAGAAAACAATCTCATACCCCATTTATTTCGCACGGAATACAGCAAAATAACGGCCGTATTGAGCCGACTGTTTGGGTTTGAGCACATCGAGATTGCCGAAGACATTGCCAGCGATACCTTTCTGCTGGCCGCCGAAACGTGGGGAATGAAAGGCATTCCAGATAACCCGGTTGCCTGGCTGTACACCGTTGCCAAAAACCGCGCTAAGGACTATTTAAAGCATCACCACATTTTTATCGAAAAAGTTAGCCCCGGCTTACAGCAAAACAGCGCTGAAGGTTACGAAATTAATATCGATCTATCGGAACGAAACATTACCGACAGCCAGCTGCAAATGATGTTTGCCATTTGCAACCCGCTTATCCCGGCCGAAGCGCAGATAGGCCTGTCACTGCGGATCCTGTGTGGTTTTGGTATCGGGGAAATTGCAGATGCTTTTTTGAGTAATAAGGAGACCATCAACAAGCGCCTGTTCAGGGCTAAGGAAAAGCTACGGGCCGAAAAAGTAAAGCTGGAATTTCCATCGCCCAATGAAATAGACCGGCGTTTAGAAACCGTCTTGACCACGTTATACCTGCTTTTCAACGAGGGTTATTATTCCGTATCGCAAAATACCACCCTGCGGCAGGACCTTTGCCTGGAAGCGATGCGGCTCACTTTTCTGTTGGTTGAAAATAAAAACACTGCCAAGCCGGCAGTAAAAGCCCTGCTGGCCCTGATGTGTTTCCACGCCTCCCGCTTCGATGCGCGTACCGGCCCGGAAGGCGAACTGATCCTTTATGACGACCAGGACCCATCCTTATGGAACCAGGAACTGATGCAACAAGGCAGGTACTACCTTAACCTGGCTGCCGAGGGTAAAACATTATCCAAATACCATATTGAAGCGGCGATAGCATGTGAGCATACCGTAAAAGAAGACACGTCAGAAAAATGGGAAACCATCCTGCAATTATATAACCAATTGCTGTTTATCGAATACTCACCCATAGCGGCGCTCAACCGCACTTATGCCCTCGCCAAAGCCGACGGCAAAGAAATAGCGATAATAGAGGCTGAAAAACTAAAGCTTGGGAATAACCATTTGTATTATTCGCTGCTGGGGTATTTGTATACCGGGGTTGATGATGGGAAAGCGATGGGATATCTTAAAAATGCGCTGAAATTTGCTAAATCGGAGGCGGATAAAATGGCCATCAGGAGAAATTTAGAGAAGTTAGCCGATAATACTTAAAGCCCGGAAAAACTTACGAAGTCTAAATAACTTCGTAAGTTTCGGGTAATGCCTTACCGCGCGAATTCGTCCCATTCGCCTTAATTCGTGAAATTCGTGTCAATTAAATTCGCATAAATCAATCAAAATTCACCCCGCCATAGCTGGTTTGTATATTGATCATCGCGTCATTACCATCGCGGCCAACGTGGCCTTTATAGTTACGGGTCGGGCCGATATGTTTGGCGCCATCGGGTGGGTTTTTACTGGTGATGGTTACTTTGTTATCGTCGTAATTAAAGCCGCCGTAAGTAGTGGTGATGTCGAAGTTAAAGTTATCGCCGCCGGGTACGCCAAGGGCCACGCTGGAGTAAGAGGCATCCACCTTAAGCTTTTTGAAGCTGTTGGCCAGCTCATCAATTTTGAAACCGCCTACGTAAGAGATATCAAATTCGCCCGGGCCGTTCAATTTACCAAGCCTGAATGAGCCATAGCTCAGGTCGGCTTTAAGGCTGCCGCAGGCGTCGATATCCACGCTGCCGTATGAAAAGTCGAGCTTGGTTCCGCCGATTGAACCCGCTTTAAGGCTGCCATAGCTCCCCTCGATCTCGTTATTCGGGTTACTCAGGTTTTGTGCCGATACGCTGCCGTAGGATGTGCTTATCTTCACTTTTCCCGCCAGATCAGGCAGTTCAATGCCGCCATAGCTGTCTTCAACGGTCAGATCGGTGCGAGCCGGCATGTAAACGGTATAGTCTATCTCAACCTTGTGCTTTTTGTTGCTGCCGAAATCCCAGAATCTAAAGCCCCCGCCAATACGGTCGATCTCAGTACGGAACCGTACATCGTCGCCGTCTTTACCATCGCTGATGTGCACGCCATCCAGTAGTTTTTGGGCCGCGCCTTCGTCCTCGGCCTGGGCTTTTATAATTACATCTACTTTAACTTCGTGTTTGTCCCAGGTATTAACCTGTATTTTGCCGTATTGGTTGGTCAGTTTTATCCTGTCGTTACCATCAATCGGGTAGCTTTTGCTGTAGGTTTTTGATTTTTCGTATTTGCCGCCGCCGTTATCGTTGTACGAATAGCTGTTGCCATCCGTGCTTACGCTTACATCAACATTTGATACGATATCATTTACCGCAGCCTCAATCTTTGGCGTAAGCCGGTCAACCTGGTTTGAAATATCCGCGCCGAGGTTATTTAAACTCAGTTCAAGGTCATTACCCAGCGACTTTGCGGCGGCTTCTATCGCTTTCTTTTTAACTTTTGCTTTAACTGTCGCATTACCCGACGAAGAAGACAGGTTAACCGATACCGAAACATCCTGCGCATAGCATGCTGCGCCCGCTATAAAGAGTGCGGCCGTAGTAACCAGCAAGGATTTATATATTTTTGCTTTCATTATTTTCTTCTTTTCTCATTTCATTATACTGGCTGATCACCTTCAGCTGTTGGGTAAGCACCTGGGTTTGAATCTCCAGGTTGCGGATCATTTGCTTTAATACCAATTCCTGGTTCGGGCTGGTTTGCAGTTCAGTACTCAATTCCTTATAGGTTGAGTCCATCTCGGCTATTTGCGAGGTAAACTGCTGGTACAGCTCCGGCTGCGATTTTTCTATCGACTTCAGTTGCTCTCTTTTGGTTTGGATAAGCGATGTAAAATGTACGTGCTGCTGCGCATAAACCGGGTTAATGGCTGCCAGGTCCACCCCTTCTTTATGCGTGCCGCGCAGGTAAAGCGTAAAAAAGATGCTCATCACCACCACAATCGCGGCAGCAACACGCAGCACAAAGCCAAGCGAAAATGTTTTGGCTTCCCGCTTTTTAGGTTCTTCAAATTGCGGCGGCAAATGTTTTTCAATCCTCGCCCACAGATCTGCCGATGGCTCCAGGTCATCAAATTCTTCCCGGTTAGTCCTTATCAAATCTTCTAATCGCTTGCTCATTGTGCTATTCCCTTTCTGTTTAAAATCTCAACTAATTTTCGTTTTGCCCTCAAAAACTGCGTCCTCGAGGTGTTTTCTGATATTTCCAATATCTGTCCTATTTCTTCATGATCATAACCTTCCAGCAAATACAGCGAAATTACTAACCTGTAGCCTTCCGGCAATTCTTTTATTGCCTCTTTTACCTGCCCGGCAAGGTATTGTACCTCTTCCTGGTCTTCCGGCTCCTCGTCGGCAATGTTTTCAATTTGCTCACCTTCCATGTCCACCAGCTCCAGCCGGCGTTTGCGCAACAGGTTGATGGACCGGTTTACCACTATTTGTTTCAGCCATAACCCGAAAGTTGTATCCTGCCTGAAATCTTTTACCTTATTAAAGGCATCCAAAAACGCTTCCTGCAAAACATCTTCCGCTTCGGCAATATTACCAACTATCCTAAAGGCGACATTTAGCATCGCTTTAGAATAAAGGCGGTAAAGCTCATAACAGGCTTTTTTACTACCCTGCTTGCACTCAACCACCAGGTTATAATGCTTGTCGATAAATACGGCTTCCAAATTTTGATCAGCTTGCACGGTATATGACGCAGGGTTTTTAGGAACGTTGCATGGTGAGGAATTTCGGATGTCGGATGTTCGATTTCGGAATTATTGAATGCGGAAGTGGGAATGCCGATTTCGGAAGTATTTTAATTCGGAAGGCGAAATGCCGATTTCGGAAGTTTTAATTTCGGAACCCATATTGATTTTTCATTCCGCATTTGGCATTCCGACGTCCGCATTCATCTCTTCATTCCGACTTCCGCATTATTTTTTTTATTCCGCATTCGGCATTCCGACTTCCGCAATGAATTTATCGATCGCCTCAACCGCACGTTCATACCGTTCCTTCCCAATCCCCGAAATTACCACATAATTTGCATTCAACGCCTGTAATTCCTTATGCCATACCTCCATAAAATGTTCGCGCAGGTGGGGAAAATCGCGCAGGGGATCGTGCTCCCAGGGCAGGTCTATGTCTAACAACAGGTAAAAATCATAAGGTCGCCGGGGCAGCTCATCCAGCACTTCCTGCGGCGAGCGGCCGAAGGTATAGTCGCTCCAGATTTTTACCGTGATAAAGGTTGTATCGCAGATCAGCAGCTTATTGGCCTTGGGTGCAAGTTCCGCCTCGAGGGCCAACTGGCCGTAAAACATATTGATCTCATCCTGCCAGGAGGGTGGTTCTGTTAGCGCGGCGCAATAGTCGCGGGCAAACTCGGGCACCCAAACGGTGTGGTAATGCTCAGCAAGGTAGGCTGACATGGTTGACTTGCCGGTGGATTCAGGGCCGACGATTGCGATTTTTTTTATTTCGGATTTTTCGCTTCGCTCAAGAGATAGTTTCGGATTTTCGATTTCGGATTTTGACATGGTCAGGCTTGTTGCAATTGTTGTTCCCGATATTCCTTTTGCCAATCAAGATAACCCCAAATTGCGATAAAAATATATAGGCCGTACATTAGAGCCGTGACGTCGAGGTGTTTCAAAATATATACGGGCAGATAAATGATATCGACAAAGATCCAAATAAGCCAATTTTCCAGCACCTTGCGGGCCAGAAACACCTGGCCAACCAAGCTGCACGCAGTGCAAAAACTATCCAGAAAGGGATACGATGCCGTTGTATATTTTAGTACCGAACCTAAAAAAACCGTAAAAACAATAACGGCGATGATGGAGTAAGCGATTTCTCGCGGGGTTATCCGCAAAACCGGTGTTTTTTCTTCTGTAATCGGCTTTTTACTCCAAAAGTACCACCCATAAATGTTCATCGCCATAAAGTAAACCTGCAAACCCATGTCTGCATACAAATGGGTATTGAAAAAGATAAAAATATAGATGCCCACGCTAACAACGGCAACTGGCCAATTCCAGATATTGTTAATTGCTGCCAACCAAACACATAGCACCCCAGTAAAAAAACCCATTAATTCGAGCACAGTTTGATGTTGCCACCATATTTCCAGGGCGTGAGTGAAATGCTGCATGGTCCAAATATAAATAAACATTTGTTGCCCACATAAAACAACGATGCGTCCGTTCACCCAATTCACATCGAAATTCGCCATATTAACAGGGTTTTAGAGTCCCATTCCTGGCAGTCTTTAATCGCAAGCCCTATGTCGGTTTTTTCGACATTCTGACTTGAGCGTCGAGACTAAGCGTCAATTCAAGGTTGATATAACACCAGGGCGGTGAGATCTTGCAGGCTACCGGAGGTAGTCGTCATTTAGCCCCTTTCCTTTTAGAATTTGCAGCATACATTTTTCAACCCTTGCCGCCCGGGTTTTGGATTGTTTGGGTGCAGCAAAATAGAGGAGGTACGCCCGTTGCCGCCCTGGCGTTAATGCATTAAATGCGGTTTGGAGGGCGGGGATTGCGTCAAGCTTAAGTTGAAACTCTTCAGGAATGGGGAAGTCTGCGGTGGTTTTAAGCGTCACTTTCGCACCCGCTTTTTCCACTTCAATGGCTTCATAAATATAGGCTTTCAGGGTGGCCTCTAGCTCAACTATTTGCTTAAGATGGTTAAATTTGATCCAGCGACCCGATTGCGTATTCTCCCCCGGTGCTTTTAGAATGCCTTCGGCGTCATATAATAAGGCGCCTTTGAAAAAACTAAGTGCACAGTGGTCTTTTAATTCCCCAATTATCACTATGTTACGGTTATTTAACGTGTAACAGGGCTGGTCCCACTTCAACTCTTCGGTCAGCCCGCAATCGAGGCAGATCGCTCTCAGTTTTTCCATTTCTTGCTGCCATCTTTTGGCATTGCTAAAAAATTTATTGACTTCAGGATTCATGCTATTTATTTATAATCTGAGCAATGAGACGGGTTTTGACCTCATACAGCTTCCCTACCTCATCTCCCCGCACGGTCGCGCAAGCACGTATCCGCCATTCTTGATAATGGGCGCCGACCCCGCAATTTCCGCAGCCTGATCAAGCGATTCTGCTTTTATGACGATAAAACCACCCTCGGTCGTGTCGGGAAAATGATGATCATGAGGCCCGTCAGCATCTATCCGTTTTCCGTCCGGCTCAAGCGGATAGCCGGTCTGCAAATGCCCACCTTTCACCAGGTCCGACATCCATCCGCTCCAGGCGGCCCGATGTTTTTCCTGTGCTTCTTTTTCCGCTTTATCGAGATTTTCGTACCGGAGCGTCCTATTTCCCCCATAAAATGCAAGCAGATACTTTTTCATAAGTTTTACATTGGTATAAAACAAAATTAGGGAAACCCGTGATAAAATGCGGTGCGCTGGATACTCTTCTTAAAAAGAGAAAATTAAACTATCCCCTTATAAATTTAAAATTGCCCGGTGCATTTTGGCAGGATTTTCGCTTTATCATTAGTGAAGTATCCTATAAAAAAATTATGCCGGTTGTAAACATCCTTTTCTGGGCATTTTTCGCATCTTATATTGTTCACATCCTTGACGAAACGCTGCTTAACGGCGGCTTTGTCCGATGGATTGCGGAAAATTTTTGGCCGACCTATCACATGCGGATGTTCTTCTGGTTTAATGCTGCGTTTATTTTGGCAATCGCGTTTAGTAACATACTGTTCGATAGCTTTGGCGGCCATTGGGTTATCCTGCCGCTTATCTTTGTGGGTGGATTTGTCACCCATGTTCTAACCGTGCATCTATATTGGACCATTCGCCTCAACACCTATTCACCGGGCCTGGTTACGAGCCTGCTATATGCAGTCATCTTCTATCTCCTGGCCAAATATGGAGTTGGCGGCCGGCTCATCAGCAGCAAGGATTTCGCCATCGGAACAGCCGTGGGCGCAGCGACACTGGGTTTGTTTCTGACAATTGGGCCGACCGTTCTTTTCCCCAAACTCATGCGTCGTCAATAGTAGCTTGTTAATTTCTTCCTTGCACTGCATTCAAAAAAATCCGCCTAAATCCCCTGAAATACAAGATATTAGTGTTTCTTAAAAAATCATTCGCGTTTTGATGCAATTCTTCGTCCGCGATCATCACCGCGTGGTTACAAAACCGTCAAGCGTTACGTTGATTCCCAAAGACCGCCATGACCTCATTAAGAACCCCATGTCGAGACCAACGGACACCATGCAGGCCATTGCGCGTTTATGGCTTGTAAAACTCATATTTAAAATTTTTGCCAGAGTAACCGGACATCCATTTTAAAAGCCCGTTGGCATAGTAATTATATATTGCGGTGTCGTGAAAGGTTCTCCACGTACCTGGATCAACCATAAAACGCTGATTGATATCGGAAGAAATCAATTGACCCTTTGAATTGAATTGATTTGTGTCCTCTTCAAAACTTTCTAACCGCTTCAAGTCCTTATCATCACTATACTGATAATTCGTTGTGTCGGTACCGTGAACAAAAAAAACAGTTTTAAGTTTCGGTTCCCAGGAAAATCCGTAGGAACGCTTTTCATAAAAATCACGATCGTATTCCTGGGTGTTTTGGTAAAAAATCATAGAATCATTTTTTCCGCGCGTTGTTACCGATTTGAATGGGTTAGCGCTATAATCTGTATGATCGTAAACATATTTCCCTTTGTAATGCGTTGATGCCTTCAGAACGCCATTTGCGGAATAAAAAAAGTACGTGTGGTCAGTATCGCCGGGATGTGTATAGCGTTCGGAATCGATCACTTCAATAAGTTTCTTTTCAGAATCATATATGTAGCGGCTAATACTATATATTCCTTTTCGCGCCCGTGTCTTCCTATCATAGGATTCGTCATAATGTACAAGTTTAACTTTATGCCCATTTGTGTCCAGGTCTATTACTATCGATAAATCCCTGGGAGAGTACCCATAAACGTAAATCCTTTTTACTTTGCAAGATCGGTATATGCTGTCTGGTTGGAATTTATCCTCATCTTGAGCTTTAGCCTGGATGAAAATGACGGTTAATATGAATATCAGTATGTGTTTCATCGTATTTTATAGAATCAGTCGATTTTCGAACTTCTATTCCCACGGAGCTTCTGGCATAGGCGCATGTTGAGACGATAATGGGCGCACAATATCATTTGTTCAATGTGTAACTATTTTCAAACATTATTTCGTCATGATAGTCCGGCAACGTAGTTTGGGTTTTTATTGTTGATATAATTGAAAGAGCGTTATTTCTTATTATTCCTTTGATCGTTCGATGTACAATTTCCGTTTTAGGGGTTTCGACAAACTCAACACCAATAATATTAGGTAAGTCCCTATTTTTTATATTGAGGAATTTGTTCTCTGTCAGGTAACCAAATCGTTTTTCTTCCGAACTCAACTGGTACTCTATTTTGATCGCAGCAAGTTTGATAAGATTAGGAATATCCTGGAACGGGATTTCAATCACATTATTCGCATTTAGGTAAAATGTTTTTTCTATATCTTCCAAATGAGCATTATAATCATACACGTATTGAATTTTTATATCCTTGTTCCTGAGCCCGGAATTCTTGTCTGTCGAAAAACTAATATGATATCTCTGTTTACCGTCTTTTTTGTAGGCCGCCCTCATATCATTTTCAACAACCTCATAATTGTCATAAAACAATACCGTATCCTCTACTTTTTTCCAGGTTCCTTTATATTGATGCCAGGTAAAGCAGCTTACATTTGGCCTGCTCCAAAACTCAAAGGTCGAGTCGGTATTTAATGTGATTTCGTTTATTTTGAGCTCCAGAAAAGCGTCTGTATTTAAATTTGACTTGTTGTAATAAGCATTCAGATCATTACTGTAAGTTATAAGTTTGCTTTGCCCGCGAACTGCCAGTATAAAAAGTGTTAAAATAATGGTCAGTGGTAATCTCATTTTGATAACTCGTTATAATTGACGGTTTGAATTAGGATGCATTGAAAGAGGTATTTCCATAATACAATAGAAATATTTTTTCAGCTCCAAATTTGTTTTTCCGGGACGGGATGTTACCAAAATGGCTGACCTACATTTTTTCTGAACAGAAAGCAAAAAGCTTCGCCAGCTTGGCCATATCTTTTTTCATATCCGTCCAAATGATTAATGTAATTATTCAGGGGCTTATTTGTCAGCGTAGAGGTTAATTTTAAGTCAGAGATTTTAAATGGAAATTGATTGCCATCTGGCTTTGGTGGATGCAAAAATAGGGCATCGCTAGCACTATGATAGTCGAGTAAGATTGCGTATAGTTGAAATTCCGTTTTTAAGCGGTTCGTTTTCTCAGCCAGTATATCAAAATTCCTGAGAAGCATATCTAAGTGCGGCTTTCTTGCTTTGAAGCTATTGTTTCCAAGTCCTTTTCGGTCGAAGTGTAAATGCCAATTATAAAACCAGGTTTGATTGTTTCCGTACGGTTTTAGGTTGAACCGTGAAAACCAGTCTTCAAACCAGCCTTGCGGACTATCAAAGTCCAACCGGTCAATTTCGTTTAGGTCGATTCTAGTTGTAAGGTTTTTATAATACCGCTTTAGGCCTCTCCGTTTTTTAAATCCTATCATTTGGTTTGTAAAGTTAAAATATTCAGTCTATAAATCCGAATGTACACACCATCCAACACCTTTTCCGCCCAAAATCAAACCGTCGAACTCCTTTCATTTTTTACAACCAAAACCTATTCACCCCTCATCAACAATAAAAAAATTCTCCTACTTTTATAAACAAAATGCGAAGCGGGATGCCGCACGTGAGCTTGCGCCCGAAGACCGTGCCGAACATCAACAAAGCTAAAATTGCAGCGGAATGCTTCAAAATAATTGCTGCTTTAAGCTTTTAGCGATTTTGATTGAAACAACAAAAACTTTTTATATGACGCGAATACTAACGCTCGCAATCTTTCTCCTCGGGAATATACAGGCCGTTTGTGCACAAAAAATTGAGCCGATCGACAGCCTTTACCTGGACAAGCTTCCCGACTTTTTAAAAAAAGCCAACAGCATCAAAGACGAGGTTTGGCCCGGAATGAAAATCGGCCCTTTCTGCATATATAGATCAAACGGCCCTATTTTTTTGATGAACCATCCCAAACCGCCGGCCAATGCAACTAGCCTGGGAAACGGTATTTATATGCTCAACCAGTCGGAATATACTTTGATGGGAACAACCCAGACAGAAATCAATCACTATTTAACGGCCCAAAACCATTACGACCAGTCATTTTATATAAGTGAAACCCAGTTTTATTCGGAATTATTTCATGAATTGCACCATGTATTCCAGCGGAATTATATCAAAAAGCTACAATTCGACAATCCGGCAGATATTTTAACCTACCCGGAAGATTATAGAAATGACGCTATTAAACAATATGAAAATGAGCTTTTACTGGAAATGTTATCCGGGCCTGCTGCGCAATTTAAAAGTAACCTGAACAAGTTCTATAGCTGCCGGGTCATTCGGAAAAAAATTATAGGTGATAAATATTTAGACTACGAAAAAAGTGTTGAATCCTTAGAAGGGCCGGCTACTTATTGCGAGTACAGGTACATGAAGAAATTTTCATCCAGCGAGAAAGAATTGGAATATATCCACAAGCGTTTTTTTTATTCGCTGGCGGAGCCGATTTATGGCAGGGAGGGGCTGCGCAATAAAAATTTGTTAACCGGAATGAGTCAGTGCCTGCTTTTATCGCGGAATTTTAAAAATTGGCAGCAGGAATATTACGCTTCAGGGCTAATGCTGAACGATTATTTTTTCTCAAAATTCAAACCCCGGCAGGTTAAGCTTCCCGACCTTTCCGGGTATGAGGCCAGGTCGCGATACTTTACCAATATGGAAAAAGAAAAGCATGCGCAACATTTTCAGGCCTTTAATGGCCAGGCCGGATTAAAGATAACGCTGTTATTTAATAGCTCCCCGGCACTCAAAAGCTTTGACCCGATGCATGCTGAGGCCATCAATGATAGTTTAGTTATTCATGCTACATCCCTGAAATTAGGCAAAGACAGTAACGACTATTTTGAGATGACGAATCAGGCTGTTCTTACCGTGATTAATAAGGAGGTATGGTTTGTAAAAGGCGTAACACTCTATGTTCCGCAAAACGCGATACAAGTTAACGGGAAGACAATCATTTGCAAGACTGCCAATGTAAATATCAATTGGCGATTTATTAACCTGGAAAAAAGGGAGAACGAATATATTGTTACCCTTGAATAATTGGGGATATTATTAATGCTATCAGCTTTTTCTCGAATAATTTGTTTTCTGGGACCGAAATTTTGCGCTCCACTATGCCGTGCAGAAGGACGGAATCGATCAAAAAACCTATTTCACGTTCCATGGGAACGTTTGGTGGTTACCGAATTGACGGTGATGGAGCAATATACGCGTCTTGATTTTATTGGAAGACCTAAATCTGCGAGAGACTCTGCTGATACGGAAAAATTATTACCTCATCACCACTGTGTTCCATTCGGTTTTCCCATTGGCAAAATCGCATATTTTAAATTTGCCTTTTGATATCTTCCTTACCAGCGTATCGAACTGGGTTTTGTCCGGATCCTTCATATCAATATCGAACGTTGATGATGCAATTTCTTTCCAACGGCCGCCTTTCATACTATAAATTTTTAATGCTTTGAAACGGCTTGCGCAAGACGAATAATAAATACCTATCTCCCTTACACCATCTTCGTCGATATCTGGCAACACAAAGAAATTAGCTGGATGGCAGCAATAGGAACCGGTATATAATCGCGGCAGCGCCTTGTTATAAAAACAGTAAGATTCTCCATCGTCACAATAATTGAATGGCGGCATTACAAAAACGGTATCGGCTTTTTTATTGATGAAGATACCTTTTATTGCTTTAACGCCTTCAAAGTTTGCTTTTAAACTGCTGTCCTGATATGTAAGTATTCCACATGTATTTTTTTGATATTTCCTTGCATAATTTTGGATAACCCCCTTATGCCCCTTAAGCAAGCGTTTGGCAAAAAAATCAAGGTTTTGCTTGAGAACGTTTTTTAAGGTGTCGGTGTTTCTGTCGTGTTGAACCCGCGGCCTGGCCGCCACACTTGAAATTGCGTCATCTCGATTCCAGGTGTGGGCTTTAAATGACAAGGCAATAATCATCAATAAAAGGGCAGCAAAAAAAAGTTTAGGCATATGTCTAAAGATTGTAGTAAGTGAAGGTATGAATTATTCTGCTTGATTTTCCTGTCAAGCAAACTAATCATCCACTCCCTTACCATCCAAAATTTGCGGTATATATTTTTCAACCCTTGCCTCGCGGGTTTTGGCTGTTTTTGGCTGAGAAAAATAATACAGGTATCCCCGCTGCCGACCCGGCGTTAATGCCTCAAAAGCGGTTTTCAGGGCAGGGATCCGGTCCAGTTTACTTTGAAACTCTGCAGGGACATCGTACTCGGCGGTGGTTTTGGGCACGATTTTTAAACCGGCTTTTTCAACTTCAATAGCCTCGTGTATGTAAGCCTTCAATACGGGCTCCAGCTCCACTATTTCCAGCACATTGGCGAACCGTACCTGGCGGGGCGACTGCACATCCTTTGTCTGCTGGATCAGGATATCATTGGCATCATTTAACAAGGCGCCTTTAAAAAAAAGGTAGGCGCAATATTCCTTAAAACCGTGTATCAATACGATATTTTTCCCATCGAGCGTGTAGCAGGGACAACCCCACTTCAATTCTTCCGTCAGCCCGCAGTCAAGGGCGATCATTCTCAATTTGGTGTATTCTTCCTGCCAGGGCGTGGCTTTATTAAAAAACCAGTCAACCTTTGGATTCGTTGTATTCTGCATGATCGTAAATTATTTTATGCAACATCAGTTCCGATAATTCAGCGGGGCTGTTTTCTGACGACACCGTAAAGTTATAAAATGTTTGAGGCTTGTTGATTTACCTTCAACAAGCCCCGAATTTACTTTTTTTTACGCCGTTGAATTTCTACCAGGTCTGCTTAAGAATATTGAACATCCAGCTGATGCCAAAGCGGTCTTTGCAGCTACCCCAGTATCCCCAAAACTCGTCATGCGGCGCTATGCCGTCTGTTCCGCCTTCCGACAGCCCGCTATACAATTTGTCGGCTTCTTCTGTGGTGTCGGGGCTCAGGTAGATAGTAAAATTATTTCCCGCAATTAATTTTTGTCCCATGCTTTCCAGCATGTCGGCTGCCATTATTTGAACGCCGCCAGGTATGGGCAGGGCTACATGTGCTACTTTGTTTTGGTCGGCTTCCGGCAACGGTGGGGCGGCGGGGTTGGACGGCGCGTCTTTGAACCGTACCAGCGGGTTAGAAAATTCTGTCCCGAAAACTTTTTTGTAATGATTGATCGCTTCTTCGGCATTGCCCTGGAAGTTTAAATAAATTGCTACGCTTGCCATGATTTTTGTTTTTTATGGTTAATAAATTTTTTTAGTCCGAAAGTCAGTAGAGTCCAAAAGACGCTGCAAAGCCATTTCAGCGCTCGTGGTTAATTAACAGCTATAATTTTTCTGTTCGCGGGTCTTAAATACCATGACAGCACTGTAAAAATCGCCAGCACAAATGGGGCAATTATTTGCGGATGAATATCATTGCTTGCCAGGTGCGAGATGACAGCGCCTGTCATGGCGAAAAATATACCCGCATAGGCCCATTCTTTCAGCAATTTAAATCCCGGTACCAGTATGGCAAATACGCCCAATACCTTCCATATGCCGATGAGCGAAATAAAGTAGGTTGGGTACCCCAAAGGCTTAAAGCCCTGTATTACGCCCTGTAACTGCAGCGTCTGGAACAGCCCTCCAAAAAAAATACAAAAGGATAATAACCCCGTAATTATCCAATACCAAATTAGCTTTCTCTTTTCCATTGTTTTTTTATTTTAGTTTGTTCATAAAATCCTGTAACCGGTTATGCGCATAGTTTAAGCCCTGCGCAAAGGGCAGTTTCAGCAGCTCGTCGCGCTGGGCGGGCGACTCGTATATCACATGCATACTTAGTTTGCTGGTGTCGTCGGTCAGTTTTTCAAATTCGGTTATCTCCAGCTGAACGCCGAACGGCACGTTATCCATTTCAAATGTCCGGGTGATCTTCCGGTTGGGGATAAACTCATGGAATACGCCATTTGCCTGGAATGCCACGTTTCCTTTAGGGTCGCATGTTTCAAACAGGTAACTCCCATGTTTTTTACATTCCAGTTTCAGCACTTTTGTCCCCATCCATTGCGCAACAAGTTCGGGCTCTGCAAACGCCCTGAAAAGTAATTCCAATGGCAGGTCAAATTCCCGGGTGATCACAATGTCCTGTTTGCCGTCTTCGGCGTTGATCTTCGTTTTCCGTTCCATAATATTTAAATATTTAATAACACGAATGCCATATGACACGAATGCCCACGAATTTTTTCGAATTACACGAATAAGCACCAGAAATCAATTCGTGAAATTCGTCTTCATTAGTGAAAATTCGTGTTGATTAAATTAGTGTTGGTCTTTCTTTTGGTATGCTTTCATTACAGCCTCCAATACGTTAAACCTGTCGTCCCACATTTTACGGAATGGCTCGATAAAGTCAGCTACTTGTTTCATTTTTTTTGCATTGATGTAATAGTAAATTTCCCTGCCGGTTTGCCTTTGCGCCAACAATTCGCACTCAGTAAGTATTTGCAGGTGTTTTGAAACGGTCGGCCGGGCTGTGTCGAAATTTGCAGCTATAGCGCCCGCTGTAAGGCCCTGCGAAGCAACCAGCAGCAATATAGCCCTCCTGGTCGGGTCGGCTATCGCTTGAAATACGTCTCGTCTTAAATTCATTGTGTAGCTATTTGACTACAAATTTAAATGTAGTTATTTAACTACGCAAATTTTTTTTAATTTTTTTTTTGAGGGGGGCATAGGCTATTTTTTTTGAGACAGCCGCACGTTATTTTGCGAAGTGGTAAACTTTGTTCGCAAAACGAAAAATAAAGTGAGAATGGCGCAGCGGAACACCATCGGAAGCGCCAATATAGTTGAAGATAGCGTAAGCCGGCGCCCTGGCACTCTCCAGAGGCCCCGGCAGCCTGCGTTTTACGGAAGCGGCTTTACCATGATGTTTTTAAAATAAGTCAGGCTATTCGGGTCATGCCCCTGCAGGGCAAAGGTGCCGCTGGACAGTATGCGCTGCTCATCGCCGGGGTTTCGTTTTACATTATCGGGCTCGGTATAATCCAGCACCACCTTGTCGTTTAGTTTTACAATCACCCTTTTGCCCTGAACGGTGATGTACATGGTAAACCATTCGTTATCCTTTACATACACTTCCTTAATATTTACAAAGCCGTACAGGCTGCCGGTGCGTATCCAGTCGGTATGCGTATTGTTTACCTGAACTTCGTAGCCTTTTGAAGGCCACCCGCCCTGCTGGTAAGCCGTATGAATATAAATGCCCGAGTTGGTCCCCTTGTGCGTCATCACATCGGCCTTAAATTCAAAATTTTTAAAGTTATGGTCCATTACCGGGCCATCGTAAAACAGGTGCGCGGTTTTCCCGTGGACAACTATATGACCGCTATCAACCGAAAACGTCTCGGCGTTGTCGCCCACTTTCCAGTTATTCAGCGTTTTGCCGTCAAACAGGGATATCCAGCCATCCTGCAAATGACGTTTTGAGGCCGAGAAGCTCAGCAGGCTAAGGGCAATAAAGCCGACAAGGATTTTTTTCATAACTCCGGTTTTTGTTATAATGTAAGCAGGTTTAAAGCTAAGACTATTTGGGGAATATTTACAAAAGCGATTTCCCGGTGTCTGTGTTCCCACAGACACCTTTTCGCCAGTTTCTTCGGCGGATGCCAGTACTAAATTCGAGCACCCCGGCAATATACAACAGATTAAATACCCCCCTGTAGCGTTTTTCCTATCCAAACCGTATTTTTAACGGGGACGTGTAACCGCCTCCGATTTATCAAATCCTTAGCCATGAGCATAAAAAAAATCCTATTAATACTGCTGGCAACCGCTGCTTGCTTAGTACAAAAAGCCAACGCCCAGCATAAAACCCACGAAGACTCTACTGAAGTGATTAACGCTGCCCACCGTTACGGAGCCGGGTTCAGGCTGAGGGACAAGGAACTGGAAAAATTCCACGCTGAACATTTCCCGGCAACTTCCGATTATTTTAAACCGGATGCACGTGTTCCCAAAGTGCTCACTACGGACTCGCTTTTCGTAAAAACATATAAGCTGGTAGCCTTTGACCAGGCGCTCGACGAAAAAAGCTTTCATCCACTGCTGCCGTCAAACCTTATGCCGCGCCATCCTGATGCCGGTTACTCCGACCCTATAAAAGACATAGCCCGGAAGGATGCACAGCGCTTTGATCTGTCAAAACCGCTGCTGGCAAGGTTTAAAAAGGAAAAATTCCCCGCTAAGTCCGACTATTTTAAGCCTGCCGCCGCCAACGCATCTGACCCGTCCATGCTCAGCGATTCCGCTTACGTGCAAACATTCCGGATGGAAGCCTATAACCGGGCGGTGGATCAAAAGGTCGCGCCTTAGGTTTGAGGAACAAATACCGGGCGACTCCGGGTTGCAGTTCAAAAAATGCCTGGATTCAAATCAATCCTTTTTTTCGCATTTCCCAAAAGCATTTTGCCGTCATGGTGATATCGGTCAAAGCATTATGAGCGCCGTCAAAAGAACGGCCGAACAATTTATAGTGCAATTCAGTAAGCCTTGGTGACTTTAATCCGTAAGATGTCCTTATTGCACAGTGATTTTTGCCGCTTTCCATCGTACACAATAAAGTTTTACCCAAAATCGCATTTTTCATCCTGTTTCTCAGGAATTCAGCGCCGACGATATTTTTATCAAAACCGATATTATGTGCAATAAGATATTGTGAGCCTGCTATATGATCAGCAAAGTTCGTTAGTACGCTTGCAAGGTCAGCGCCTGATTCCTGTGCCTTTTTAGTGGTTACGCCGTGAAGCGTTGATGCAGCAACCGGAATAGTAAAACCGACAGGTTTGATCACATGGTTCTCCTGGGCCATCAAATTACCATCCTTATTATACATCAGCCAGGCAATTTGCACCATTCGCGGCCAGTTATTCAAATCCGAAACAGGTGTTTTATAATTTTTAGGCAGACCTGTGGTTTCCGTGTCGAAAAATAAATACATCAGCGTTAGTGTTTAAACGTTTTTAACTCGTAAAACGGGCTTAAAACTCATCGTCAAAATTATAAAAGCCAATGGAATTATCCTCAACAAAAAAAACCTCGACATGGCATTGAGATAAAACCGCTACATTAGCGCTTCGCTACAATGGAGGACATTCATCTTCAAATATTACCCGCCGGCTTGTTAGAACAATACATAGCACAATCCGATCGGTCGGCAACGGGAAAGTTCGAAAATTTAACAGATAGCGAGCTGTCCGTAAAAACGTTCAGCTTTTATACTTCCGTATCAGCCGTCTTTTCTTCAAAAATCGAAGGCGAAGAGATCGAGTTGGATTCTTACCTGAAACATAAAATGCTGGGCATAAAATTTCTGCCCGACTATACCCGAAAGATCGACGACCTTTACGAGGCATACCTTTTTGCACAGCAAAATGAGCTGAATAAAGTCAATGTATCGGAGGCGCATGCAATTATTACCAGCCACATCCTGCGAAAACAGCAGCGCGGCAAAATTCGCGGCGGGATGATGTATGTGATGACGCCCGATGGAAGAATTGAATACGTTGCCTGTGCGCCGGCAAAGGTACCCGAAGAGATGCAAAAACTTTATGGTGATATCGAAAAATTGTTAAGCGCCGGTTTGACCGTTGAAGAGACCTTTTTTTTCGCCGCTATGATCCACCTTGTATTTGTAAAAATCCACCCCTTCGATGATGGCAACGGCCGGTCGGCCCGGCTGCTCGAAAAATGGTTCCTGGCGCAAAAGCTGGGACAAAAAGCATGGTACCTGCAGTCTGAAAAAATGTATTATACCCAACATGCCGCGTATTACAAAAACATCAGGGTATTGGGTCTGGAATATGAGCTGCTGGATTACGGCCGGGCATTGCCATTTTGTTTAATGCTGCCGGAAAGTATGTAGCACATCTACACGCCAAAAAAGCTTTGTGCCCTCTGTGCATCCCCTCAGTGGCCTCTGTGGTAAAAACCACGCGCCAGGCGCGCTATACCTTCTTCTTCCGCTTCGCAAACGGATGCGTAAACCCGCCGCTTTCCACGCGGGTGATCTCATACTCCCGCAAGCTTTCCAGCAGCCGGGTTAAGTTGGCAAAACCATGCGCCCGGGGGTCGAAGCTGGAATCGATCTTGCGCAGGTTGGTGCCCATCGATGAAACAAATATGCCCGCGTCCTCTGAATTAGACATAAAATAGGCTTTGTCTACCAGTTTAAGATCTACCGGCGGAAACTTCGGCGTCTCGGGTTTCGAAACCTCTTTCCTGGCTTTTGGCGTGGTGATCGCTTTCTCCAGTATAGGCTCCTGCACAATATTTTCGTAAAACGTAAATACCTCACACGACCGGACAAAAGCTGCCGGTGTCTTCTTTTCGCCCACACCCATCACAAACACGCCCTCTTCCCGTATCCGTTTGGCCAGCCCGGTATAGTCACTGTCGCTGGAAACAATGCAAAACCCATCCGTAACGCCGCTATGCAAAATATCCATTGCATCGATGATCAGCGCGCTGTCTGTAGAATTTTTGCCCGTGGTATAGCTGAATTTTTGTATCGGTGTAAAGCTCAGCTCATTCAGCAGGTCCTTCCAGCTGTTCATGTGCGTTTGTGTCCAGTCGCCATAAATGCGTCTTATCGTCACCTTGCCGTACTTTGCTACTTCTTCCATTATCGCCTTCAGCAATTTGGCCTGTGCATTATCGCCATCAATTAAAACGGCTATTTTTTCTGTCTTCATTTTATCGTAACCTTATCATTGAGCAAGTTATTAATAATCAGTGGAAGTTGAGTTTATTTTGTATGGAAGGCTCGACGGTGGTATTCCTTGTTGTTAATCACCTTATTTGATCGTATCTTTGATCATGCTAAAAAGAGCCGCAGCGTTATTCTTATCCGTACTGTACCTGGTTACAGCAACGGGCTTTGCGCTCAACCTGCATTTTTGCGGGGATAGCATCACCACCATAAGCATCAACGCGCCCGCCAAAGCTCCCTCCGGGTGTGTGGACGGGATGTCATGCTGCACCAACAAGCATTTGGTTGTAAAGGTTAAGGATGCGCACCTGGCGCAGCCAACTAATTTACAGGCAAAGCTTCCGGCATTAGTTGTGCCCGCGCTTGTTCAACCTTGTTTTTCGTTCAACTTTAAGCAGGTTTTAGCAGAAGCTTTTATTAGCAAACGCCCGCCCGATCCGCCCTTAACAAATGTCGATTCTTTCCTGAAAAACCGGGTTTTCCGTATTTGATCATTAAGGTGACGCTGCTCTCTCCGCAGCAAAAATCATTTGCCTTTTTATTTACCATTAATAATGATCAAAAATGAAAACATTAAAAATAGTTGTATTGCTGCTGGCGCTTTCTACCAGCATAGCCAGCGCCCAGTTTACAAAGGCCGAACTGCAGGTTAGCGGCCTAACCTGCGCCCTTTGCTCAAAAGCTACCGAACAATCCTTAAAAACGCTTCCATTTATCGGGGATATCAAAACCGATTTGCTGCACAATATATTCGTCATCACCTTTAAAAACGGCCAGCCGGTAAATTTCGACCAGATCAGCAAAAAAGTACAGGATGCCGGTTTTTTTGTGAACAGCCTGAAAACCACCTTTAACTTCGACAATACCAAACTCGCCGACAACTCCTTCAGCTATGGCGGCGATACTTTCCAGGTAATTAGCGGTACTGACAAGCCACTCAACGGGCAGGTTGCCGTTACCCTAATCGACAAAGGTTTCGCGCCCAAATCGGTGTCAAAAAAATACGCGGGGCAGTTGAGCAGCGTATCAACCGGCAAAGCGGGGCGTGTTTATCATGTGATTATATAAAATAATTTTTTAAACCCGGGTGTTCGAAAGATGCACCGTCCCTCTTTCCGGCTTGCCGGAGAGAGGGACGCCGATCCGCCTTTAGGCGGAGTGGCAGGGTGAGTCAACCCAGCGGACATTACCGCCAATGCATGTCGGCGGGTTGACTCACCCCGGTCCCGGACTTCCGGGACTCGCCGACCCGCTCTTCCACAAGCGGAAAAGAGGGTAACTGCTACTTTCTGAACGCCTATTTAGACTCAATCCTTCATTATGAAACACTTATTTATAGCCATCAGCCTGCTGGCGCTGGCATGCCCGGCGTTTGCGCAGGAGCTATATGTAAACACCGAGCCGGCGAGCAATATGGCCACCAATTCGCTTGGTATCCGGCTGGAAAACCAGGGCTATTTCAATCCATATAAAACCCGTACTACCCTCGAACTGATGTTTGGCGCAAGCCGGCGGTTAATGGTGCACGGGTCGTTATACCTATCGGATTATTACGAACCGCAGCAGCACCTGGAGGGCGGCAGCGTTTATGCCAAATACCGCTTCATATCCGTCGACTCGGTACAAAAGCATTTCAGGGGCGCGGTTTTCGGCAAGTTATCAAGTATCAACAACCCGATACCGTACCAGGAAATTTCGCTGGACGGCGACAACTCCGGCTTGCAGGGCGGCGTTGTTTTTACACAGCTGCTGCACAAGCTGGCGCTATCCGGCTCCGCGAGCTACCTGCACGCCTGGAACAATGCCGGCGGTTTTAACTTGCCTGCATGGCATGCCGAAAATGCCGTGGCCTACACCCTTTCGGCCGGCTACCTGCTGCTGCCCAAAACCTACACCAGCTACAGCCAAACCAACCTGAATATTTATGCCGAATTGCTCGGCAAAACCAACCCCGGCTACGGCCAAAGCTACCTGGATGCCGCGCCGGCGGTACAGCTGATCTTTAACAGTTTGGTAAGGGTTGATTTTTCGTATAGGATACCGCTGTGTAGTACAATGGAGCGCAATACCGCGCATGTGTATTTGGTGAGGGTGGAGTATAATTTGTTTAATTTGTAGGCGCCCCATCAGACTTGCGAAGTTTTTAAACTTCGTAAGTCTTTTTTTTATAAAGGAATAATTTTCCTGTTTCGTCAGCCTCTAATCAAAATGCCCATAAATATTTCTCAAATCTGTTTGTCCGATGAGCGACTTAAATGCGCCCCTTTCCACCCTACCCAAAAAAAATTAACATAATATTTGTTTCGTACGAAAATTTTCCTACCTTTGATTTGAAATGAATATGAAAGATCAAAACAAACAACTGGAACCCACCAGATCGGAGCTGGAGATACTGCAGGTTTTGTGGGAAACAGGGCCTTCAACGGTACGCGAGGTAAACAATGAACTGCTGAAACAAAAGGATGTGAATTATACCACCACCTTAAAGCTGATGCAGATCATGGCCGACAAAGGCATACTTGCCCGCGACGAAAGCCAGATGAAACACGTTTACCGGGTTGCCGAAGAGGAACAAAAAACCAAGGACCACCTGCTGGAAAAATTTGTCGACTCGATGTATAAAGGCTCGGCAAGCAAACTGGTAATGCAATTGCTGGGCAATAAAAAAACCTCGAAAGAGGATTTAAAAGCGATAAAAGAACTGCTGAACAAATTGGAAAAAGAATAACCTTCAAGCTAATATCTGAGTTATGGAACCGTCAACTGTAAACTCGCTGATAAGCGATCATATTATGAGGGCGTTGTGCAATACATTAATGCACTCGCTGTGGCAGGGAATCGTACTGGCTGCAATAAGCGGTGCGATAGTTATTTTCACCAAAAAAGCCAGGGCAGCTTACCGGTATAATTTGCTGGTAGGTGCGCTTACGCTTTTTGCGCTTGGCGTAACGGTCACCTTTATCATGCAACTGCAAAAACCCGCAGATAGCGGCACTAATTATCTTACGTACGTAACCGCAGCGAATGCAAACGGAATCCATGTAAATACGATCTACTCAACCGGCAAAATACCTGCCGCTGTTAGGGCCGGGAACGCTAAGGCCAGCCGACCTGGTATCTCCGTTATTGTCCAAACAGCGGTTGACTACTTTAACAGCCATTATAATATCATCGTTTTAATATGGTTTTTAATTATCTGCGCCAAAAGCATACAAATGGCAGTGGGCCTGCATGGCGTGTTTCATTTAAGGCGGACTAAGGTTTTTAAGGTAACTAAACATTGGGAAGAACGGCTTTTACAATTATCAGCGCAACTCCGCATCAAACAAACCCTTCAGTTACTCGAATCGGGCATCGCAAAAGTGCCCATGGTGATCGGCCATTTGAAGCCGGTGATACTGATACCGATCGGTCTTATAAATTCGTTGAACGCTGATGAGGTAGAAGCGATATTAGTCCATGAGCTGGCCCATATCCGCCGTCGCGATTACCTGGTAAACCTGCTGCAAAGTTTTATGGAGATCGTTTTCTTTTTTAACCCGGCTGTTTTATGGATATCGCAGCTCATTAAAACCGAAAGGGAAAATTGCTGTGACGACCTGGCGGTCGCCCAAAGCCGCAACAAAGAAAACTACATTCGTGCGCTGGTGTCGTGCCAGGAGTACCGGGCCGCCGGGCCAAATTATGCTATGGCATTTCCGGGCAGCAAAAACACCTTGCTGGATAGAGTAAAACGCATGGTTGGCAATCGGAACCACTCGCTAAATATGTTTGAGAAAACCGTGCTGGCGGTTTGCCTGGTGGTAATGGGCCTAGGCATATCGGCGTTCACAGTGCGAGAGAATATAAAAAAGGCGCTAAAATCGGCAGCGGCAGTCATCCATCATGTAGTAAAGGCTGATCCCAAGGTGGAACTAAAAATAGTTAAAAACGACACAACGCTGAAAAAAGGGGTAACCCCGGTTAATAATCCCGCCGGCGCAGGAAGCAACGCTCAATCCGCGGATTTATCGCATGCGGATACCGGCAAATTTGCGACCCTATCGCCGCTAAAATTAGTAACATCCAAAGTTGATAGTTTGGGTGGCGGCAGCAGCCAAAACCCCCTCGCCACGCTGCAATCTGCGCTTGGAAAACTGGATACCAACAAAACGGCGTCCAGAATATTTCATGAAATGGTTGACCAGTTGTACCGTGAAGGGTTGATTGTTGATCACAGCAATGTGAGCATCAGCCTTGATGAACACAAGTTTATCGTTAATGGTGTAAAAATGCCGGAGAACGTGCATGAAAGATATTTCAGTGAATTTGGCAATAAGGGCAATTATGGCGTCAACAGTGCTCAACCTTATGGATACAAATATCCGGGGTCATATGATGCTGATCTCCAGGACCGGAGCAAGGAAATTGCCTGGGAGCTTATAAAAGAAAACCTGGTGAAGGATAAAACTTACTTTACCTATAAGCTGTCGAAAGACGAATTCTCTATTGATGGCATAAAACAGCCGGACGAATTACGCCGCCGGATTGTGGATGAATTTTCTAAACCGGACGATGATTTCAATATCGGCTATACTTTCAAGGATCCCGGTATCTATGGGGGATCTAACAGCGATTATAACAAGGCATCAACAGAATATAACAAGTCTTCAACAGATTACCAGCGGCAGGGTGAGGAGCAGCAAAGGTATTGGGCCGGGCAGCAAAGAAAGATCATAGACGAAATGGAGCGGGATGGCCTGATCCACGAACGGAATGTTTCATTTACGCTTACAGATAAAACTTTTGTGATCAACGGGATCGTGCAAAACGGCGGGGTTTTTGAAAGATACCGGCACGAATATGTACCAGCCGATGCAGGTGACAACTGGACCTGGAATTACACCGGCCCGGGAAGCTACCCGACCAACGTATACCGCTCGCGCGACTGGGACGCTGATTCCCGGCGAAACGCTGCAGAACGACAGCGTGTGGAGGCTGAACGAGATAAAAAGCTTGTTGCCGACCTGTTGCAGGATGGTTTGATAACTGACCCTAATAATGTGACCTTTACGCTCAGCAACAAAAAGCTCGAGATCAACGGCAAAAAACAAAGCGCTGAGCTATACCAGAAATACAAGGAAAAATACGTGCCTAATGATTCGGGCGGCGACTGGAGCTGGACCTATTCGCACCACAAGTAAATAAATTTCAGCAATAATAAAAGCGCTCTGCAAAGGGGCATGGAATAGCCGTGCCTTATTTTAAAAAAATTGCTAACTGAATGAACATAAAATTAACGGCTTTTTTAGCCGCGTGGCTGCTTATTGCTGCAACTTTTGCACTGGCCCAAACCGGCTTGTCGCTGAAAGGCAAAATAACATCGCCCGATGGCAAACCGCTTGACGGCGCTACTATCTACCTTAACCGCGCGGCAGACTCTGTATTGGTAAAAGCCTCCCTGAGCGAAAAGGATGGCAGTTTTGTTTTCACGGGGCTCAAATCCGCGGATTACCGGGTTGTGGTGAGCATTATCGGCTACAAATCCTATAAAAGCGAAGTGATCAAACTGCAAAGGGATACAATTTTGCCGGCAATTACCCTGCAACCCAACGAAACCAATTTGAAAGAAGTAGCCGTCAGCGCAAAAAGACCGCGGGTGGAACAGCTGATCGACCGCACGGTGGTTAATATAAGTTCATTACCCGGAAACGCCGGCACTACGCTGCTGGACTTATTGGCCAAAGCGCCGGGCGTAAGCGTTGACGACAACACCATCAGCCTGCAGGGCAAAAGCAGCGTAATGATTTATATCGATGATAAACCAACCTATCTTTCAGGCGACGACCTGGCGAATTACCTGCGTTCGCTGCCCTCATCCGGCATCGACAGGATTGAGCTGATGACCAACCCGCCCGCCCGGTATGACGCGGGAGGCTCAGGCGGAGTAATCAATATTCGCACCAAACGCAGCAAAGAAACGGGCTTTAACGGCAACCTGAATTTGAACTATATCCAGGGAAAATACACCCGAAGCAACAACAGCGTCAACCTGAATTACCGGCAAAACAAACTGAATGTATCGGCCAACCTGGGCTATACGCTGAATAACAATTATAGCGCCATCAACCTAAACCGCTATTTCGACCCTACAATAATTACGGATATTGCCCCCGATTTCACGCAAAATTCGTTTGTCAAGCGCCATTCCGAAAACTACAGCGGCAGGATAAATATAGATTATTATGCTACCGATAAAACCACGTTTGGCGCAGCCTTCACCGGCCTATTTTCGCAAGGCGACAATCATACCGCCAATACCAGTTTACTGAGCAGTACACAAGGCCAGTTAGACTCGAGCATTGTTGCCAACAACGTTGATAAGCGGCAGTTTAAAAAACGGCAGCATCAACCTGAATTACCGGCATGATTATGATAAAAAAGGCAGTGAAATAACCGCAGACCTGGACTATGTGACCTATCATACCCAACTCGACCAAAATTTCGCCAACAGCAGCTTTTACCCTGATGGAACGCTTTATAACTATGACCTGGTTACCGGCAACCTGCCCTCAAACCTTAACATTTTTTCGGCACGGACGGATTATAACCATGTGCTCGCCGGTGGCCTGCAGCTTAGCGCGGGGATGAAAAGCAGCTATACTAAAACGGATAACCTGGCCGATTACTTCGACACCTACCAGGGCATAACGACGCCCGATTACAACGAAACCAATCACTTCCTTTATAATGAAAATATTAACGCCGCTTATGTTAACGCCTCTAAAGATTTTAAGCGGTGGTCGGTACAGGCGGGCCTGCGGTTTGAAAATACCATCGCCAACGGGCACCAGCTGGGCAATGCTGAGAAACCGGACTCATCGTTCAGCCGAAATTACAATGGCTTCTTCCCCACTTTTTATGCCCAATACAAACTGGATACAGCCGGTAACCAAAAGCTGGGCTTTAATTTTAGCCGCCGGGTGGACAGGCCGAATTATGCGCAGCTGAACCCCTTTCTTTCGCCGCTGGATAAGTTTACCTATAACACCGGCAACCCTTTCCTGCTGCCTACCTATTCGGATAATTTGCAGTTGTACTACACCTTTAAAGGAATAAAAATAACGCTATTTTATACCTATACCAAAGACCGCGTGGACGGGTTGATACAGATCATCAATGGCTACTATTATAACGAGCCGGGCAATATCGGCAACAGCTACCAAAAGGGAATAGAGGTAAACGCCGACCTTGACCCCGCCAAATGGTTTAACATACATTTGTACACCCGGCTAACCGAATTGCATACCGTTACCAGCTTTTACACCGGGGTGCTAAATACAACAGGCGAACAGCTTTTTGTAAGGCCGACATTCACTTTTACCCCCGGCACCGGCTGGACCCTGCAGGCCTACGGGAATTACCAGAGCAGGTTTACCAACGAGCAATTTATCGACTTGCCGCGCGGCTCGCTTAATTTTGCGTTTGAGAAAAAACTATCCACCGCCACCACGCTCGAGCTTGACTTTAACGATGTGCTGCATACCCAAAACAGCAGCTGGTATATCAATTATCTCGAAGGCACACAACAAGCTTATTACCACAGTGTCGGCGACTCGCGCAATGTCGAGCTGTCCTTCAGCTACCGTTTCGGCAAAACCATCAGCAACCAGCGGAAGCATAATGCCAACGGCGCGCAGAGCGAGGAGAATAGGGCGGGGAATTAGCGGGGAGGTTGATTGAGTTAAGACTGGCTGGGTCCGCCGGTTCTAAAGCGGGATACTTCAACCGGCGTGGGGGTTTCATTTTAGCGTTCCATTTTTTCACCCGTGTGGAAGAAATTCCTCAATTATACTGAAACATGTTGAAAATCAGCTGGTTACTGGCGTG
>JABDHD010000021.1 GCA_013285685.1 Bacteroidota bacterium | reverse complement strand
AGCACCATATTCTTTATTTTCCGCTTGCGTTCCTGCGGCTGGTTCGAAATATCCATAAAATCATAGCAGAAAGCTGTGGTTAAGGCGGCGATACACGCATCGATGCTGGCAAAGGTTGAAGCCACAATGCCGATAAAAAAGGCAATGGCGCCTATCTGCCCCAAATAGTGCAAGGTAAGAAAGGGATAAAGGCCGTCGGTGTTTTCAAACTGGCCATCTTTTACAGCTAAATGCACGCTATGTTTTTGCGCGAATAAATAGAGCAGCACGCCGAGGCCGAGGAACAACGTTTGCGCTGCAGCAATAAAAAAGCTAAAGGCCAAAACATTTTTTTTTGCCCCTTTAACATTGTTAATGGTAAGCGTTTTTTGCATCATGCTTTGGTCGAGGCCCACCAGCGCGACGGTTATTAAAATGCCGGAAATGAATTGCTTAAAAAAGTTCGAACCGGAATGTATGTCCCAATCGAACAACTTTGCATACGGATGATGAACAACGGCGCTGAACATCTGCCCGGGCGATAAGCCCAGGGAATGGGTTATGGTTGCTATGGAAATGATGATCACCGTGATCAAAAACAGCGATTGCAGCGCGTCCGTCCACACAATGGTTTTAATGCCCGATTTATTGGTGTACAGCCAGATGAGGATCAAAACAATAATGATGGTTACAAAATACGGGATATGCAGGCTGTCGAAAAAAGCATACTGCAAAATTTTGATAGACAATAACAGCCTTAACGCTGCTCCGAAAGACTGCGAAACCAGGAAAAACAGGGAGCCGGTTTTATAGGTGATATTATCAAACCGGATATTGAGGTATGTGTAAATGGAAACCAGCTTTAACCGGTAATAAATTGGGGTTAGCACGAAAGCGATAAACAGGTAGCCGACAATGGTGCCCAGGATAAACTGGAAATAGTACAGGTTGTTATTGCCAACGTTCCCCGGAATAGACACCAGCGAAACGGCCGATATCCCCGAGCCGATCATCCCGAAGGCAACCAAAAACCAGGGCGATGACTTGTCCCCGTCAAAAAAACTGGTTTCCTTATTGTGCCGCGACGTCAACCGGGCAATAAGCATCAGCAGAACGAAGTAGGCGAGGATAATAATAAAGATCAGTGAGGCGCTCATCAATGGGCTTTAAAGCTGTTAAGTAACGAATTTTAAAAATAGAAATAAAACCCATCATTCCCCGGAAACCGTATTTAAAATTAATCGCGGCTTTCCCCGTAACCGACGGCTTCGAACCCCGTACGTACGGGGTTAAAGTGTTCACGTTTTGCACACATACACCCGCTAAACTGCAACGAAAAGCGCTGATTTTTAGCAGGTTAAAATTTGAGATTGTCGAAACTATACCATTTTTGGGGAATTCCGTGAACACCTGCATCAGCATTTATCATTGGTTTAACGTTTGTAGGGGCACCCCTCGCGTTTTCCGTAAACCATCCGGGCCCAACATCCGCCATCATCATTATACGTTCAATATTATATTGACCGGGGCGGAAATCGGGTACATTCGGGCGACCACAGGGGAATCGGGTACATTCGGGCGACCACAAGGAAATCGGGTACATTCGGGCGACCACAAGGGTCGCCCCTACGGGCGGGCGCCCTTTCAACACCCTTCAAAATGGTTATAAAAAGGTCCGAAAAATCATCGAAAAAATTATCGGGCCAAAAAAGCCCCCCCGCTACCGCAAGTAATTTTCGCTGCCGCCCCGATCTATCGGGATGGCCCGCAGATAGGTAGCCCGTAAACAGGGTAAACGAACCATAAGCAAAGAGAGCAGAGCCTGGCCTGGCGCCAATTCAAGTGCCTGACGCATTGGCCAAACATGTAAAGGTGCGCTCGGCTCACAGATAGCCACATACTTCGCTTAATGCAGCCTTCCAAAAAAAATGTAATTTCATAACCGATTTTAAACAGCGCTGTTATGAAACAATGCATCCTTTTCATCGCCACGTGCCTTTTTACATCGTTACTAAAGGCCCAACCCAAACTCCTGGTTACCGTTCAGCAGGAAAAAGATTCCGTGTCCATCTTCAACCTCGGCAACAACCAGCGGCTGGCGCAATTGCCGGTAAGCTACAAACCGCATGAGATCTGCTATGATCCCATAACAAAAAAGTGCTTCATAACGGATTTCGGGCTGGAGGATTACGACCATAAATCAGGCAAAACCGGCAATGGCTTTCATGTTATCGATCCTTTTTCGGGAAAGGTTATTAAAAAGGTGTACACCTGTGCCGATACGGCTGCCGGGAATGGCCCGCATGGGATAAAAGTACGGCCGGGAAAGTCGGGGGAGTTATTTGTAAACGTGGAGATCGGTGGCGATACGATGATGGTGTACGATGCGGCTAATTTAACCCTGAAGCGAAAATTCGGCCTGCCAAAAGGGTCTCATAACTTTTTCTTCTCTGCCGGGGGCGATAAGCTATGGCTTATGGCGGGGCAAAACGGCGTTTATCAATTCAATCCTGAAACCGGCGATATATTAAAACACGCCGCGTTTTCCTCGCCTATCCGGGGGCTTTCCATTGGGAAGGATTGGATCGCCGCGTCGGGATTTAATGAAATATTCCTGCTATCCAAAACAGACCTGTCGGTGCTTAAGCATTTTGAAAACCTGGGCGTCGGCCAAATATTTTATTCAAACATAACTCCGGATCAAAAACACATTATTGCCCCTGCCGCGCTGGACAACACGGTACTAATTATTGATGCCAAGGATGGGAAAGTGGTGCAGCGCCTGAACACCGGCAAAACACCCATCAACGTGCAGGTAGCCGGTAAATATGCTTACGTATCGCAGGATAAAGATTATTTTATTGGTGTAATCGATCTCGACACACTCGAAGTGAGCAAAGGACCGGCGGTGTATGGTACGAACGGAATTATTGTGGTTGAATAGTCCATCATATAAGGAGTGACGGCTAAACGGCAAAGGTGTTCTAAACATGAAAGATAATTGCAGCTACCCTCTTTTTTGCTTGCAAAAGAGAGGGTGAATGAGCGAAGCCCCGTACATACGGGGTTCGGGTGAGTCAACCCGGCGGACATTTGCGCAAATGCATTGACGGTAATGTCCGCCGGGTTGACTCACCCTGCCACTCCGCCTAAAGGCGGATCGGCATCCCTCTCTTCCAAGCGGGAAAGAGGGACAAGGAAGGTTTTCGACACCCGATGACTACACCGCCTTCGGCACGCGGCTCAGTTCTTTCACCTCTTTTGCTTCTTCCTGCTTTTCAGGGTTTAGCGATGCCACATAAAGCTTTGCCTTCTTTTTGCGTTTGAAAAACGTTTCCATATCAAAATGCGTTCTCCAAAAATCCAGGTGCATGTTCCAGGCATGGCAGCCAAAAGGCAGTTCGCCACCGGTCAGCTCCCAGGCCCTTTCAGGTGCATTTTCAAACGAGAAAAAAATGGCTTTTTTGTAACCAGGTATCCTCAACAAACTACTTTTCCGGTTCAGTTCAACGCCCCACCAAACATCTTCGTTAAAATAATGCTCGGTGCGGTCAAGGTACTTTGTCAAACGGGACTTGTATCGTTTGCATACATCGTAAAATTTTTGAACACGCCGTAACGACAAACCTCCGTTGCCAACCTTATTTTCAAATTGGATGTCTGTTGGTAAATCGCTGTTAGGTTGTTTTATATTTAGCCGGGTATGTACTGCTATCAGCAGTTTTGATTTAATTGCCTTAAAAATGTCGCTGTATTTTTTTTCGCGCAGCCAGGGCGCCCCAATATAGTCGTAACCCTTATCACACCACTCCAGCAGCGTGTCTGCAAAAACAAATGCATCCAGTTGATATATCAGAATATATTGAAATCCGAGGAATTGCTCATAAAAGTTATCCGATAACATCAGCTGGTTATACCCGTGGCGGCTTTCAAAATAAGCATCATCAAATGAGATGTAGTCGATACGGTTATGATCGTTTAAAATATCCAGCTGCAGCGAATGGGGTTTCACTACAAATATCCGGTGCTGCTTCAGCACACGCAAACATTGCTCCAGCGCGATTTCTTCGAAAGTTTCAAGGTTATTCTTGTAAATCGGTATAACTACAGCAACTTTTTCGCTACGATCGTCTTCTTTATGCATAAGTTTTTTAGTTGTTTTTCCAGTTGCTGCGCCCCGGCCTGCAACGACTTGTCTGTTACAAAAACATCAATGTCAGTAGGGGGGCTGAGCAAACTCGCTTTAAAAATTTTGTTGAAATCGTAATAGTTTAAATCAAAGTCCCATTCGTTTTTTAAATGGTCGAAAACCTGTTCGCCGATCGTGCAGAGGGCATCGTTATCAACAACAAGGTATTTATCTTCGTCTATGCTCTGGATATTCTTCAGTATCTCTTCGTTATAAGTTATCCATACACGCAGATAAAATTCCGACAGATCCTGGTAAAATTTTAATAACCGTTTTTTTCGCCTAAAGTTTTTCCAGATGAACCTGGAAAGCGCTTTTCTTAATAAATATTTTTTTTCGTGGTGTTTAAAGTCACGCATGATCATCGAGCTTACTGTCGACCGGTAATCCCGGATAATGTTGAGGTAATAAGCATCCGGTAAAAGCTCGCGGTAATGCGCAAAAAAAAGACAGGTACGGGGATCCTTCCAACCCCATTGCCTGTTCATCTTGTTTTTAAACCCGATTATACTTTTTAACTTTTCCGTTTGATAAGTAGTAAGCAAACCTATGGGGTGAGTAACCCAGCCGAATCTCGACTCTTTATTTTCTTCCAGCGTGTCCTCATGAAAACGGTAAAAATCGACGTCTTCAAAATGCCCCTCTATATTCCCAATATCCGCACCCAGCAATTGCTGACCAATATTTAACCCGCAATTGCTTAACCAGTGGCTCACCAGTGATGTGCCCGACCGGTGCATACCTGCTATGATTAAAATATTGTTAGACATTGGGGTATTGGATGAAACAGACAGCAATTGATTAGTGAAAAGTGACCGAAGCGATTAGCATTGCTTAGCGAATGCTGCGCCGGTTCTAGGTCACCATGCCGCGAAAATAAAAATCACAGGAAGAGCTGGGATGGGGGGTTAAAGTAGCCATGGGGTATTTATTTAATGAACGTTTTTTTGACTGATTGAACATTTACAGGTTTAATTTGTTTGCCGTTTTACGCAAGCAATTTATGCCGGTTTTCCGTCAGCCCCGACATAAGAATTGATAAACAGCGGCAAACTACCGATTAACAAGAAAAAAACGATAAGGGTAATTGAATTGTTACCGTGTATTTAACCTTTGATTAATAATGTTGTAGCCAAGGAAGAATTGTAATTTTCATGATACGCAGGTGCGCGTAGTTAAATGGAAATAATTGAAATTGCCGTTCCTTTTTCAGGGCAGCAGCATTAAAATTATTTTTTAATAATTATCTGATATAGCGGTTCAATTGGCATGCGTTACTTTATAATCAATAATTTTCACCGCAAAGTTCACCAGGCGCACAAAGATTTCACAAATTAGTCTGCAGTTATAGTTAGTTTGTGGTAAAAAACAAACATGGGAGATCACAAAGCGCTTTTCTCTGTGGCCTTTGTGAAACTTAGTGGTAAAAAATCCACGCTTTAAACCACCTCGTTTATGAGGTTCAACGCTAATACGCTCAATACTATTGTAATGCGTCTGCCCTGCCCCCGGCTATTTGGTCAGTTCCGTTTCGTATAAAACTTTGCCTTCAACATTTATCGCTTTTACATTAAGTCTCTTCGAATCGAGTGAAAAGTACATAAAGCCATTTTCCGACGCCTGGAAACGGCTGTACGAAATACCCGCGGTAACAGCCGTAAGCTCTGACCCTGCCCCGGAAATAAACTGATGTGTATGGCCCCCGGGTACAAGGTGCTGAAGCGAGTGCTCGTGACCCGAAAGGTAGATATCCACTTTATATTGTTCAAAAATATCCGCGAGCGCTTTTCTCATCGTTAAAGTATCATAGTTGGTAATGCGCGGACCGACGGTGTAATACGGGTGGTGCCCGATGACAATCTTCCAAACAGTATCTGCGGATGCATTCTTCAGCGTATCATTAAGCCATGCCAGCTCTTTTGTGACATAGTCTGCCTTTGATTCGTGTAAAAACGGATCGGTGTCCATAAAAACCAATAGCGCTTTGGCCTTTGTCTTTTCCTTTTTCTCTTCCTTAACCGGTCCGTCCTCTTTATCCTGCCCTTTAATCAAATTAATCTCTTTGGAATAATAACGGTCGGGCATATCCCAACGGCGGCTTAATTTACCATAACGAAGCTGGGCATCGACATCCGAATGATAATCATGATTTCCCAAAACCGGATACCAGTCGCACTGTAAGGAATGGGCGGTATAGATATTCTCGAACGAATAATGCCATAAAGGGTCAAATTCGCTGACGACACCTTTTGGGTAGAAATTATCGCCGGCGGAGATCACAAAATCTAAAGGATGTTCGGCGCCCCAAAGGCCCATTTGTTTGGCTACTTCTGCCTGGTCATATTCGCCGTTTCGGCCCCAATCGCCAATCGCCATAAAGTGCTGTGCATAATTATCCTTTATTTTAGGCAGCAAGGTCAAATCCTCGCTCGTTAAATGGGTTATATCCGGCCGGGCGAGTACGCCAAAAGGATGCAACAATGACGCCCCAATGGCGCCCATAGCGGTATTTTTAACAAAGTCCCTTCGTTTCATAGCAAACTCAATTATTAAGTAATAAACAGCAAGAAAGGATTTACACCGGGCAAACCCTTTCTTGTATCGGGGAAATTCTGACTAATTAATGCTTGTTTCCCTTACCATCAGTTGGATAAGCACCTAAGTCGACGTCAGGGGCCGCACCGCCCGCTAAAGACGGATTATCTAAAACAAATGATGTATTTCCTTTGCCGATGGCCGCTGAACCGGTTTGCAGGTGAAAATCGTTGTTATTTGCCGCGCCGTTCGGAACAAGGAACGAACCGTCGAAGCTCACGAACTTTGGATCCGCGTTTCCGACAGCGGTCGAGATGACGTCTGCAGATTGAGGAACCCCCAACGCACCCGCAGGATAATATTGGTCTCTCAGTGTGATGGTCAGGTTGGGTGTAACAGTCTTATCAACAAACGTGAGCGCCGTTGAGTAGAACAAGTTATTATTGTATTTGATGTTATTGGCGCCATCATCTGTAAATATTTCGATGCCATGATAGCAGTTTACGATAACGTTGTTATAAACATTGCCTGTGGCGCTTACACCGGCCGATACGCCTCTGCCCGGCTCAGCAGCGCCCCTTCTCCAGCCGCATGCAACCATTGTATTATTAAACACATCAACTTTGGTCAGCGCGGTTGTAACTACGGCATCGGTTTCTAACTTTACCCCGGTACCAGCCTGGCTGAAAATAAGATTGTAGGCTACAACACCCATTGAACCGGTTTTAATATTGATCGCTTCACCATCGGTACTTCCGCCGGATTGGATGGTATTTCTCAAAATAGTAATTTCAGCGCCGCCGAATAAGCCTAAACCGTCGTCCTGTCCGTTTTCAACCCAGCTGTCTTCAATGTCAACCTTTATGGGCCTGTCTACAACCAATGTCCTCCTGGCGCTGCCTGTATTATCAGGGCCGCCGGTATTTAAAATTTTGGTCCATTTTATGGTTACCGCCTGGGCGCTGTCGCATGCGAAACCGCCCCAGGTTCCAGGCGTATTCGAGGCAGAATTGAATGATACGGGGTTTGCCTGGGTTCCCAAAGATTGAAATACGCCTTGAATTAAAAACTGGGAATTGTTTTTTACGATGATAATGGCACCCGGCTGGGCCAGTAAAGTATCGCCTTTATTAACATAGATATCTGCTGTTACGGTATAAGTTGAACCCGTTAACAATGTTCCTTTTACAAAACCGCTGATATTGCCGGATTTAATGGGATGTGATGGCGGGATTACGGGTTTTATGATGTCAGTGTTTTCCTTTTTCGAGCAGGAAGCCATCGAAGCCACTAAACCGATAGCGGCTATCCAGATCGGGAATTGTTTTGTTTTCATTTTGATAAATTTTAATTTTTCGTTTTTTTTTAGTAGTTGTAACGCAAGCCTAATAAGTAGGTCGCCTTTGTTATCTCATCCCCATTTGTAAAGTTGTGCAACACTACTGTTGTGTGTGTATTGGTAAGGTTGTTTAGCTTTGTGAAAATGGTGAAGTGTTTAGCGATTGATTTGTCGGCAGAAAACGCGAGGGACGATAAGGGTTGTTGAATATAATTATCCCCGTTGTCGGGGTAAATACCTACCAGTGTTTTGCCTAAATACTGGTAAGCCAGTTGGGCATTAAACTTGTCCTTTACATCGCGGTAAAGAAGAGAAATATTAAGGTCATGAACCGAGGCGCCGGTGAGCATGCGATGTTCGATCACCCGTGGCCCGGCCGGATCGTTGCGGTTAACTTTCAGACCGGCTACATCCGAATAATTGTACGCATAGTTACCGCCCAGGCCAAAATTGCCGAGGTACCTGGTGAACGCCAATTCAAGACCGGCAACTTTGGCTTCCGGGGAGTTTATAGGTTCATAAACAGAAGTAGTTCCGTTGCTGCCGAGGTATGCATATTCAATCGGGTTGGTCAAATCTTTGTAATACACACCGGCAAAAAACTGTTCATCGGCTTTCGGAAAAAGCTCATACCTCAAATCATAGTTCGTGGCCGTTGTATGTAATAAGTTCGGATTACCTTGTGTTGATTGCGTGCCCGTAGTAGGTGGGATAGTTGGCACCAATTCATAATAAGCCGGCCGGGCTATCGAAGCAAAGTATGCAAGCCTTACATTGGCCTTGTCGGTTAATTTGTATTTAATGTTTATGCTGGGTAGCAGATCACTGTAATTTTTAGTTACATCTGATGCCTTGGTTATATCTTGTCTGACATGGAAACCTTCGGAAGTCGTTTCGTTTCTTACACCGCCAACAATGTCTAATTTGGGTGAAGTATACCTAAACTCGCCATAAAAGGTGGTGATATCCTCAAAGGCATTATAGTTATTAATATTAAATTCGCCGGCGCCGTAGGGATTGTAAACCGTCCATTTGGCCGAGTAGATATTAGTAAAAACCGCCTTTTCTCCGCTTGAGTCTGCTACCGGGCGCAAAATATACTCGTCTTCATAGTTATACCTTGTTTTATCCCTGTAATAACCGCCCGCTTTTAGTTGGAGGTTTGCATTTTTAATTTTGGTTTGATAAGTAAGGTTGCCTGCGCCAATAAAATCCTTGTCATTGTTGTTCGACCATGTCCGGTCAATCTCGTCAAAGTAGTTCGGCGTGGTGGTAAACTGTTTGGTGTTCGGATCATAAGAGATCAAAATATTCGAGTTGATAGCGGCCTGGTCCGGCGTTCTGACAAAAGCATCGGAATAGGCTCCGTACCAATCGAAAGTGAAATGATCGCTTAGAATATGCGTGCCGGCCAGTTTAATGTTTTCAATGTACTGGTTGGAGGTGGTAGATTGATTGATAAAGTTTACCGGACCTGAACCGGGGACGGTCCTGCCGCCGTTGCCTCCGGTTATCGATGTGTCGGTATTAAACGATGCTTCTTCAATCCTGGAGTACAGGAACACATTGTCCAAAACCAGTTTATTCCTGTCATTAAATTTATAGTCCAGGTGCACTATCGCATTATTCAAAATCTGGCGGCTCGATATAGCATGGGTTATAATGTCATTAATACGCGGCCGGTGATCGGGGTCGTTAGGGTCGGCGTTGCCGTCGTCACCGGTACTATTCACCCCAAAGTATATATTTTGATAACTGTTGCCTACCACAACGCCCAGTTTTTGATCTAACAATCGTTCACCATAGCTAACGCTGAAAGTTTCCGTTGGCGGCGCGGTGATATTTTTGAAATCAAGGTTTGACCGCGTGAAATCGCCCGGTTGAGCAACATAATTCGGCCCGTTCATTTCAGACGGGCTGTACGTGTGTATATCCGACTTAGAAAAATCGACAAATTTACGGTCGATAAAAAGTTGATCATAACCGATGGAGGAGGTCGCCGATATTTCCCGTTTGTCCGGGGCATCTTTAAACACCAGGTTAACCGTGCCGCCTATTGCGTCGCCGTCCATTTCCGGCGTCAGGGTTTTATCCACCTCAATCCTTGCTAACAGGTCCGACGGCACAACACTTAATGAAACCAGGCGGGTTTTACTATCGGGGCTGGCAATTTGTACGCCGTTTATCAAGGTATTATTGTACCGCGGCTCCAAACCCCTTATAATTGCATAAGCATCGTCGCCGCCGGCATTTCTTTCAATTGTTACGCCAGACACACGCTGCAGCACATTTGCGGCATTTATATCAGGCGACTTGGCAATGGCCTGGGCGCTTACAACATTCTTTAAGTTATCCGAGTTTTTTTCGTTCGCCCGTGCGGCAGCTTCATTTTCAGTTGCAACATGTGCATGAACGTCCACAGAGTTTAAGCTTTGAACGCTTTGCTCCATTTCAAAATTAAAAACCTGGACCTGTTTGGCACTTACCTGCAGGGTTTGCGTAAAGGCGATGTATCCGATGTACTTTATTACAACCTTATGTGCCCCGGGCGCTACATTCAAAAGCTCATAACGGCCTTTCACATCAACAACCGCAGCAACTTTATTGCTGTCCAGATTCACTACGGCGCCCACTAAAGGGTCGCCGGTTGACTTATCGATAACCCGGCCTTTTACGGTAGTATTTTGAGCGAACACGACCGCTGCAAACAATAGAAAAAATGCGAGTAGGTAGAGTTTTTTAATCATCCTGATAGTCTGATTTTGACATAAAAAACCGGGCGAATTCTGTAGAAATTCTGATTTTTCGGGATGAAAAAAATGATTAACACACAAATAACAATTAACTAACAATCAATAAGTTAAATGGCGATTTATTCATCTTAACTACGTAAAAACATAACGAAAACTTAAAGCAACATAATGGCTTTTTAATTGTTTCTTCCCCGGCTTTTTATTGCCGCGATCAGCGAGGCTTTGGCTGTGAAGTTGGGTATCAGTAAGTCCGGACTAATACAAAAAAAGAGGGCAAAGCGCGGCCGGAAACGACCTCAGCGATCAAAATTTTGCCGGCTTTAGCGGCATCAAAGCATTGCAGCGAAATTTAGTGGATTAGCGTGTGCTCGATATCCTCCAATGATTTTCCTTTGGTTTCGGGCATTAGTTTCCAAACAAATAATAGTTGGAATATCATCATAATACCAAAAAATAAAAACGTTCCGCCGTCGCCAAGTTTTTCGTTAAAGAATGGGAAAAAAAAGGTAATCAATACCGCCATAATCCAATGAGTTAAACTTCCGATTGATTGTCCTTTCGCTCTTACCTGGTTTGGAAATATTTCGGATATAAACACCCATATAACGGCACCCTGAGAAAAGGCAAAAAAAGCAATGAATAATGACAGAAAACCAATAACATAATTCGGGCTGAAACCCTTATCGTAAAAATAATAACTAACCAGTCCTAAAGTAATGATCAGCCCAAACGACCCGATAAACATGAGTTTTCGGCGGCCTGTGCTGTCGATAAAGCGAATTGCTATCATAGTAAAAATAAAATTCACGACACCAAGTATAAGTGATGACGCAAGCGAATCTTGTTTCGCGAAGCCTGCATTTTGAAATATGCGCGGGGCATAGTAAAGTATGGCATTGATTCCTGACACCTGGTTAAAAAAAGCGATCAGTATCGCCAGTTTTATCGGGAAGTTATACCTGCCGCTAAACAGCTCTTTTCCGCCCGGTTCTTCGGCGTCATCGGTATTGCTTTTCTCGATATCTTTCAACTCATTTTCAAACCCTGCAGGGTTAATCACCATTAAAATATTTTTTGCATCATCGCGGCGCCCCTTCAGGAGCAACCATCGCGGGGTCTCCGGAATAAATTTCAGCAGCAAAAGAAACAATACTGATGGGATAGCCATTACGCCGAGCATATAACGCCATGAATCCGTGTGAACAGGACCTAGAATATAAACAATTAGATAATTTGAAAGCAGCGATATAACGATTCCAAATACGATGTTAAACTGAAATAGAACGACTAACCTACCCCTGACCACAGCGGGTGAAATTTCGGAAATGTATACAGGAGCAATTATTGATGAAGCGCCAACGCCTATTCCGCCTATGAACCTTAAGGCCATAAAAACGTACCAGTTGGTTGTCATTGACGAAAACAACGCTGAAAATAAAAATATAAGCGCGATAATAACCAGCGACTTTTTACGACCGAGCAAGTCGGACGGAATTCTGCCAAAGAACGCACCGAAAACGGTACCGACAATTGCTATGGATATAGTAAAGCCCTGGGCCCAGCGTCCAAGATGCCAGTAGTGTTGGATTGCTTGTTCCGCCCCCGATATTACTACGGTATCGAACCCGAAAATAAAACCGCCTAATGCGACAATAATAGACCACGTAAGGACTTTTCTTTGGATCATAATAAATAGTTTATAATTGATGGTTGGTCAAATATAAACTATTTGGTTGATTGAGTGGTATGTAGAGACGCGATGCATCGCGTCTCCCGCATGCTATTCATCGATGCTAAAAAAGACGCGATGCATCGCATCTCCTACGAAAGGTTATTTGAAGATAAGTTTTTTTTGGGTAACCCCAATCTAACTCAATCAACTCAACTACCTACGCCACAAGCTTTTTCAGATCAGCCTGTAAGGCAGCAAGGTCAAATCCGCTTGGCGAAGTTTTTTTATTCGCAAAATCGGGACTGATCAACGCATAAGATTCATCGCAATACGCATCCCAAAACGACCAGGTCATTTTCTTGGTCGCCCCCCAGGTAATAACTGTCAATCCATGGCTGTCATACCCGATAACCGGAACGGCATGGCCGCCCCAGGAGCCTGGTGCGCCCTGCCCTGTTGCACCGCCGGGTGGGACCGACCATACCTTTTGCTTTTGGGCGGAGATGGGTAGGGCCATCCCGATATAACAACCGCCAAACAAAAATGTAGATAGCATAACATGATTATGGTTCTTTGGCTCCAGCGCTGCGTAAGCCAGTATTTTATGGCCGGCCAGGCCGGTACTTCTCCAATAATTAAGCACCTTGGTTTCCACCGCGCCATTATCATTTTTACCTGTTTTGGGATTATAACCGGTTACGGCTGAATACACCGCAACAATATCGGCATCCGAAGGCGTAAATAAGGCGCCGTTATCGTCGGTCCACTCCATAATCAGGTGGCCCGCAGCCGCACAGGTACAATCACCTATCTTATCGTTTTCCATCATGCCCCAGCCGGTTGCGGCTATGTTTTTGGCGTATGCATAACTTGCAGGCACCGAAGGCAGGGCAGTGGTATCCAGGTAATCTGCCAGCATCAGGGTGCGCGGGTCGTGGAAAGCTGCTGCTTTGCCCAGCTTCATTCCCGAGTGATCAATTTTTCCAGTTTCCATCGGTTTTAAGTTTTATCGGGTTATAAGGTTAATTTTATAAAATTACATTATTTGCCAAGCACGGCGATAAGGGTTTTTACTATATTTAATTACGTATTTTTACGTAACTTTTGGCCGCCGGAAAATATGCCATTGAGTGGTGTTAAGTCAGTCTTTAGTCGTAAGTCCTGGGTCGATTTTGTACTTTTTTGACTTCAGACTCAAGACTTTCGACTCAGTACCCGCTTCCTAATTGTAAGCCACTGTAGCGATTTACACGGCCTATACGTAAACCATAGTAGCATAATTATATTCAGCATACATGAAACGAGATAAAAACATGTGGAGAAGTTGGTTTGGCGGGGCGATTGCAGGGTTAGCCATGTTATCCTTATTGCTGTCTTCATGCCTTAAAAAGGACGGCGGTCCGTCGGCCGCTCCTCCTACTGCACTTATGACCGTTATCCAGGCCTCGCCTGACCAGCCCCCCTTAGATTTTTATTTAAACGGCGACAAAGTAAACCAGTTACCGCTTACTTTCGGAAGCGGCATTGATTATTTCAGCGCGATAGCCGGCCAGCGAGCGGCCAATTTTTACAACTCAGGCACTTTTAGCCCAATTGTAGCAACCGCCCAGGTTACGTTGCAGCAAAATATGGCCTACTCGCTGTTCCTGGATAGCGTATCAGCAAAACCCGGGATACTATTTTTGGCAGATACCCTGCTAAAACCTGCGGGTGAAGATGCAGGGGTGCGTTTCGTAGACCTTAGCCCCGACGCTCCGGCAGTAGACCTGGTCATCCAGGGAGGGCCCACCATTGCCACCAACAAGTCATTTAAAGGTTATACCTCCTTTATACCCGTTGCGGGGCAATCAAACTTTACCTTTGAAATCCTTAAAAAGGGAACAAGTACAGTGCTCGCAACCCTGTCTAACGTCACGCTTATCAGTGGCTACCTTTATACGGTAATGCTGGAGGGCCTCAGCAACCCGACTAACAGCACTGACAAACTCAACGTCGTCATGATCACCAACGCCTATTTTAACTGAAGTAAGCAAACGATATTTACACCTCCTGAATTCGCCTCACCCCAACCCCTCTCCAAGGGACAGGGGCTAAAAGATTCGGAATATGAGATTTTATACCTGCTGGATTATGATCATAAAACCCGGCGGGCCAAAGGCATACCGGGTTTTATTTTTAACTTGGCGGGTTGATAGCCGCCCATGTCCCGTTTATTAGCCCCAATTCCGGCCGAAAAAATCAGCGCCCTGCTTGTACGGGTGACCGCCCTTTGCTGGTTAATAGCTAAATTGATCGGCTGGCGCATGTTCACCACTTACCGGGTATTTCCTACCGCACCGGTTTTTAATATTTTCGACAACATCCCCGCCCCCGTTCATAGTTTCCTTTTTGTGTTATCGGTGTTATTGCTGCTGTTATTACTTTTACTGCCTTTAAACAAAGTCTTTTTGCTAAGCCTGCTGGCGTGCGAAGTATTCTCGTGCCTCCTCGACCAAAACCGGCTGCAGCCCTGGGACTACCAGTACCTATTTGTCCTGTTTATTTATATACTAAATGAAACCAAAACGGACAAGACAATCGCTGTATTCTTATTTGTATTGGTTTCCACCTACGTTTACGGCGGCTTGGGTAAACTGAACACCGGGTTTTTGCATACGATTTGGGCCAAAATGCTGCTGGAGCAATTTCTTCATATTTCTCCAAAAAGCGCATTACAAACCTCGGTTCAATCCTGCGGGTACCTGGCCGGGATTTTTGAGTTGATGGCAGGACTTGGTTTATTGTCCATTAAAACAAGGAAGACATCTGCCTGGGCGCTTATCCTGATGCACGTGTTTATCCTGGTTTTTCTTGGGCCTTTCGGGTTGCAGTACAACAGGGTTATATGGCCATGGAATGTGGCCATGATCGGTTATCTGTACCTGGTTTGCTTAAAAACGGAACCGGCCGCCCTGCTAAACCGGCAGGTATTTCGGGGCCGGAACTTACCGGTATTAATTTGTTGGGGTTTTTTGCCTGCATTAAATTTCGTGGGGTGGTGGGATAACTACTTATCGTCGGGCATTTACTCGGGTAAATTACCCGGAATGATCATCTGTGTAAAAGATACCGGCAAATGCAAGCCTTTAGCGCGCTATTGCATAAAAGGCCAGCCCGGTTTTTGTAACGGCGCTGAATTGCTCAATTTACAATATTGGTCGATGGCTGAGACAAAGATGGCGCCCTACCCGGAAATCAGGTCTTATAAAAAAATACAGGCTAAGCTGGAAAAGGAATTTCCGGCGGCAGGCTTCAGTTTTGTTTATTTTGACGGGGGTAAAAGGCTTGAGAATCAATAATACATTTAACCCAAAATACCGGTTCGTACATCCGCCTGAAAACAAAAAACCCGTGCTTTTTAACAGCACGGGCCTACATACTTATTGTGACAGTTTACTATTCGTGCAAAACAAGGACAGCTTTAACCGACCTATTCAAAACCTTGTTTACCGTACTCCGGGTAAACAGCCGGTAAAGTATATTGTGATGATGTTTTACCAGGCATAAAATGTCGGTATCGTTTTTTTCAATAAACTCAATTATCCCGGTTAAGGCGTTACTTTCCTTAATGTAGTTAAATTCAAGTTCGGAGTGCTTTATTAACTCCTGCAACTTACTCTCACCTGTTTCAACATTTTTCACCTCCGATTTTTCTCCAACATACAGCACCTGCATTTTATCCGACCCAAACGCTAATATCATTTCATTCAGCGCGTTTACGTCGTCGGCAGACAATCTTGTTTCGTAATCGGTTGCCAGGGTAATTACAGGCGTTTTTGAAAATTTGCTCGCCAGCGGTACAATAAGCGTAGGTATGTTTACAATCGACACCAGCGTACTGGCGTTACTGCCTACTATGCCGGTAATTCCGGTTGAACCTGTAATGCCCATCACCAGCAACTCTACGTGGTGTTCGTCGATGTATTTCGAGATTACATTTTTTACCAGGCCAACATCGCACAAAGTATCTACGGCGATACCTTTATATTCTTCTCTTTCTGTATAGGTGGCCACCCATTCCTTTAAAGCCTGTCTTTTACTCTCATAGTAATCCTTTATATAAAAGGCTTTGTACATATTATTATCTACACCCTCTGTCGGCAGTATGGCATGTATAGCGCAAACTTCCATATTAAGGGTCTTGGCCAGCTCCATTGCATAATCCATTGCATTGGCAGCACTGTTTGAAAAATCTGTTGCAACAAGTATTTGTTTCATTTTGCGGAGTTTTAAGTCAATTAATGCAATATAAATTACATTTAAACAAACAAGTGGAAAATAACAAAGAATAACATACCGAGCAGCATAGCAACCGGCAAGGTTAATATCCAGGCCATACCGATACTTTTCAGGGTACCGCTGTTTAAGTTGCTTGTACCGCCCGAGGCCATCATGGAACCGGCAATACCGCTCGAAAGCACATGCGTGGTACTTACAGGTAACCCGAGTGAAGAGCTGATACCAATGGTTGAGGCGGCAACAATTTCGGCGCTTGCACCTTGTGCATAACTCAAATGCTCGTTACCAATTTTTTCCCCTATCGTAACTACTATCCTCTTCCAGCCAATCATGGTGCCCAAACCCAACGAAATGGATATGGTGGCAATTACCCATATGGGCGCAAAGTCAGTTACATCATTCAAATTTTTCGATGCCGCTTTTAGCGTTGCCTGGTCCTTATCGTCAACTTTAATATTTTTATCGCCAATTACCGCGGTGAGGCCCTTCATCACGCTTTTTATTTGTTTGCGGAATTTGTAGGTTTTTACGGTGTCTTTTGTATTGGTGATCATTAACTGCGCCTTTGTTTTGTCAATGGCCGAAGTTAAGGCCAGTATTTCCGATTTGCTTGCAGTATCAACGGTAGTGGCGTTAGCCCTGGTCAAAACCTGCTCGGTATTATTCAGGCTCAGCATCATCTTATCATTGGATATGTTATGGTTTACCGCAAATTTAGCCGGTAAAAAACATATCAATATCAACATCAGCAAACCTACCCCCTTTTGTCCATCGTTACTGCCGTGAAAAAAGCTAACCAAGGTACACGTTGTTATCAGCAATAACCGCACTAAAATAGGCGGACGGTCATCTTCACCTTTCGGGATATGCAATAACGCTTTAGATTTTATTACATCTTTTACAAGCCACATTAACAATGCGGCCGCGCCAAACCCAAATATCGGCGATAGGATCAATGACAAGCCGATTTCTTTTGCTTTGTCCCAGTTTACACCTGCGCCGCCATAAAACCAGGTAAATGCTAAACTTGCGCCTATTAAACCGCCGTACAGCGTGTGTGAACTGGAGCAGGGAATACCCAAATACCAGGTGCCCAAATTCCAGATGATGGAGGCAAGCAAAACCGATATTACAAAACACGCCCCAACACTTATCGGCAACGCCATAATGCTATCAATGGGGAGCAGCTTCAGTACGCTCATGGCCACCGCTACGCCACCTAAAAAAACACCTAAAAAGTTAAACGTACCAGACCAGGGAATGGCGTAAACCGGTTTTAATGCCTTGGTGTAAATAACGGTTGCAACGGCGTTAGCGGTATCGTGAAAGCCGTTTACAAATTCGAAGCCAACCACGGCCAGCAAACACAGAAAAAAAACAAACAGGATGCCGCCGGTTAAATTTACTTCGCCCAGGAGCGGCAAAGTGATTGCACTTAGTTCGTGAAGCATAATTTCAGATTTGGTTTAAAGAGTTGTTTAAATTGAGGGACAATAATTATCCCTCAAAGAAATAAATCTGTGCTGTTATTTAAGAAAATAATTGATTACCAAATTGTTATGAAATCCTATACTTTACGTTAAGATAACCAACGATCAACGTATTTGATTGGATAAGTGGACCAGGTCGCCCAACGCCTGTGCGGTACGGGTAAGATTTTTTCCGGTATCTTTCAGTGCTTCGGCCAATTCCGCCGTTCCGTTCCCGATGGGCCATAAAACATTAAAATAGTGTAGCATATCGCCGGCAGGCTCAGGGGGCACTTTACCGGCCAGGCCCACAACAGGGATATTATTGAGTTTGGCAAGCCGGGCAACGCCAAACGGCCCTTTTCCCTGCAGCGTTTGTTCGTCAATGCTGCCTTCACCCGTTATTAAAAGATCTGCTTTTTTTAACTCTACATCAAACCCGGTCACCTGCAAAAAATATTCGATACCGTTTACCAGCTTTGCATTGATCATTCCGCAAAGCCCTGCGGCGGCGCCACCTGCTGTACCACCGTATTTGAGCTGGGACAGCTTTATCCCGAATTGCTTTTCGGTAACCTCATCCAAACGGCTAAGGAAGGCATCCAGCCGAAGCACATCGGCTGGCGCAGCCCCTTTTTGCGGGCCGAAGACCGCGGCCGAACCCTGCGGACCAAGCAGTTTATTGTTCACATCGCATAAAACAACTATTTCGCATCCGGCGATGCGCCTATCCAACTCCGATACATCTATCCGGGACACTTCAACCAAATTTTGCGGAACCGGCTGGAGCAGCTCATCGTTTGCATTAAAAAACCGGGTACCCAATGCGCTTAAAATCCCGCAGCCTCCGTCGACCGTGGCCGAACCGCCCATAGCGATCAATATTTTGTTTACGCCTTCATCCAGGGCATATTGGATAAGCTCGCCGGTGCCGGCAGATGAAGCCAGCAGCGGATTTAGTTCTTCCCTTTTTAAAAGCCTCAACCCGGAGGCGTCCGCCATTTCAATCACTGCCGTTTTGCCATTATCGATCAGGCCGAATTGCGATGTGATCAACCTGCCTAACGGGTCGTGCACCTGTTTATGGACGATCCGCCCGCCGCACTTTTCAATTATGAGCGGGCCGGTGCCGTCGCCGCCATCGGCAATGGGGAAACACGTGGTAGTGCAGTTCAATTTGCTTTTATGCAAGCCATCTGCTATTGCCCGCGCGGCATCCGCAGCGCTAAGGCTATTTTTAAAAGCATTTGGTGCGATGAGGATGTGCATTTCAGATAATTTTTGACAGGATAAAAACCATCAGGATGGACGTTAATCCCATTAGCAGCGTGGCAATGGAGTAAACCCTGAGCATGGTCTTCATATCCAGCCCGGAGAACTTTGCGATCACCCAAAAATAAGCATCGTTAGCATGTGAAATGATCATGGAGCCTGAACCCATCGCCAGCACACAAAGCAACTTACCGGTGGGTGCATCCAGGCCCAAGCCATGCAGCAAAGGCTGAACGATAGCTGCGGCGGTAATAATAGCCACCGTTGACGAGCCCTGCGCTGTTTTTAGCACCGCTGTTAACAGGAATGGAAAGAAGATGCCCAGGGCGCCGAGATCCAATACCTGGCTGAAATGAACGCCAATCTTCGTGGCAGCCAGGATAGCGCCGAAAGCGCCGCCCGCGCCGATAATGATAAGAATGCCGCCGGCTTTTTCAACAGAATCCTGCAGCAAATGGCTTAATTCAGTTTTTTGCCATTTAGGTTTACAGAGAAAAGTCAGGAGCACACCAATCATCAGCGCCGGTACCGGGTCGCCGATGGCAAGTATGGCGGTGATCCATTTTCCGGATAACTTGGGGTCTATGTTATAAAATGATTTTAAAGCGATAAGCACAATAGGGACGACCACCGGCAAAAACGCTTTAAGAACGGACGGCCCGGAACCTGCGGCTTCTTCGGTTATATCTTCCGTTTGGAGCGTTGGAAACTTTTTGCCCGCGTAGTTAGCCCATAAATTGCCGACGATCATAGCCGGAATGGCGACCAGTGCACCGTAGGCGATCAGTTTGCCCATATCTGCCCCGATGGTGGCCGCTGCGGTAGTAGCTCCCGGATGCGGCGGCGCCAAACAGTGAATGGCCAGCAAACCCGTAGCCAGCGAGGCCGACATAATAGTGATGGGTACACCCGACCTTTTGGCCAGGTTTTTATTCAGCCCGCTGAGCACGATAAAGCCCGAATCGCAAAAAATAGGCAACCCGACGATAAACCCGGTAATGCTCATGGCCCAGGAGGCGCGTTTTTCGCCGGTTTGCCGTAAAATAAAGGCCGCCATAACGGCTGTGGCGCCGGTGTACTCCAGCATAACACCCAAAGTAGTGCCCAGGACGATGATGAACCCCAGCGAACTCATGATCTTACCAAAACCATCTTTCATCGTGGTGATCACATCCCCTAATGGCATCCCAACACCCAGGCCAACCAGCATTGCAGATAAAACCAGGGCAAAAAACGCGTGGACTTTATACCGCGTAGTAAGCAGCACGATGACGCTTATGCCTGCAATAAGGCACAAAAGCAGGTATGGGAAAGATTGCGTCATTCGGGTGGGTTGATAATTGGTTGAATCAATTCAAAAATAGGAGAATATCAGGGAATGACAATTTTTATCGAAAATGATAAATGGTGTGATATTGCGGTACTACCGGTGTGCCTTACCTTTATAATCAATTTTTCACCACAAAGCTCACTATGGACACAAAGATTTCACAAACTGGTGTCGTGTCAACTATGAATTGGCGCTTAGTCTTGAGTCTTAAGTCAGCGTATCGAAAAACAGACTTAGGACTTACGACTAAAGACTTTTGACTTAACATTGCCGACAAAAAAATATGCTTTAAACGGCTTTGTTTCAATTAACTATTGATCAAACATTATTTCATTCTAATTAATTCCCCAAAATAACTGTAGCGTTTTAGGCGTTATCAGCGTAAAGTCAAATGGAAATAATTACAAATTTTATTTTATGAAAAGTCTCAAAACCCCCTTACAAAAATGTTTGCAGCTGTTTATTGTGCCGGGCGCCATCGTGCTGCTGCTTTCGTCCTGCCTGAAGGACCATAACAACAACTATAATCCACCGGTCGCCTATTTATCTTTTGTGCAGGCATCGACGGACGAACCGCCGCTGAAGTTTTTCCTGAATTCCGACCTGGTTAATACCTGGGCGCCGCTGCAATATGGCGATCATATCGACTACTTCAGGGCTTATACCGGGTTGCGTACCGCGAATTTCGACAATGCCTACACCGGGGGACAGCTATTATCAGACACGATGACGCTGCGTCAAAATGTGTATTATTCGCTTTTCCTGGCCAATACCGCCGCCCATCCGCAAGCGTTATTGCTGACCGATACGCTCAACCAACCAGCCTCCGGCAGTGCATCCGTTCGTTTTGTCAACCTTAGTCCCGATGCCGGTGCTGTTGACCTGCAGGCAAAGGCAGCAAACACTACCACCGTCGCCAACAAATCTTTCCTGGGTCATTCAGGCTTTATAACCGTGACCGCCGGCGGGAGCTATAATCTGCAGGTGAACACAGCCGGTACATCAACCGCGCTGGCCAGCCTTGCCAATGTAAACCTTAGCGCAGGCGGAGTTTATACGATTTGGCTTTTCGGGCTAAAAAACAGCACCACGGCGGCAGATAACCTGGCTATCGGCGTTATGACCAATGCGTTGTTTTATTGATCGCATTTTTTTTTTGACACATTGTAAAAATAGTTCGTAAAAACAAGAGCTTCTGCCAGTCGGCAGAAGCTCTTGTTTTTATAGGATTAATTTTAATGCTCAGAAATAAGCAAGTTATTTGCGGGCAATAAATAATGATAACAGGATTATTATTGCGAACTTTAAAGGCTCAAACAAAGATCAAATCCAACTGTGATGCATGTACAATTAAAACATACACTTTCCATTTTTTCACTGGCAATTGTTGTTGTAATTGGGTTAGTATCCTGCAAAAAAAGTAAAAACCCCACTCCAACTCACGCTAATACCGGCGTTGATGTATATCTTGTTGGCTACGCGCCTGGCGATAGCGCAGTGGTTGCAACTTATTGGAAAAATGGCCTGAAAATAACATTACCTGAAAGCTTCTCTGAAGGAAATGCTATTGCAATACAAGGCAATGACGTTTACGTAGCAGGTACGAAGTACGATGGCACCCAAACACACGCGCTATATTGGAAAAACGGCGTTGTCAGTAAAATTGCCGAAAATTCCGCCGCGAATGCCATAGTTGTAGATGGTAACGACTTATACGTTGGGGGCTCAATTGATGGAAAGGCGGCTTATTGGAAGAACGGGATTGTTGTGAACCTCATTGATAGTCTTGCAACTTCATCCGTTTCAGGTATCGACATAGACGGTAATGATGTATACATGTGCGGAACGTCGTGGGACGCTCATGGCGCCAGCACAGCAACGTATTGGAAAAATGGCGTACCAACTTATCTAAAAGGCTTCTACACTTCGTCGGCCCATGGAATTGCAATAAAGGATGGGGACGTTTACGTAGTTGGCACCGAAGCGCCCACACCGTATTCAGTTTCTGCAGTATACTGGATCAATAGCGTCCCTACGATACTTTATGACGGAAACAAATCCAGTCTCGGTTTGGCGATAGCCTTAAACGGTTCCGATACATATATAGCCGGCGACTTTGTGATGGGTGATCAGCTTACACATGGATATTGGAAAAATGGTGTTGTAACAGAATTTCAGGATAATGCCAATTCTTCGAATGGCATTGCAATAAATGGCAGCGACGTTTATGTAAGTGGAACCACTGATATAACGGGTTCTTCTACAGGATATTGGAAAAACAGCAACTTCATTCAGATAAGCAATGAAGGTTCATATATAACCGGCATTGCTGCGATAGCGAAATAACCGATAAAACCTATTTCAAGCGCGAATGCCGGGCAAAGGCTGCGTGGCGTGAGTCTCGTGCCCCTCCCGTTGCGCGTAGCTGTGCCGTGAATTCCTATCCATAAGCAACAAGAGCCTCCGTCATCCGACGAAAGCTCTTATTATTTATAATGGATTTAAATTACGATTATTTTGTACCTGCCGGTTCAGCATCGTGCTGGTTAAAGAAGACAAATTCGTTATCAAACATATCCAGCACTATTTTGCTGTCTTTATCAACTTTACCTGATAGTATCTGCTTGCTTAACTCGTTCAGTATCTTTTTTTGCATCACGCGTTTTAGCGGGCGTGCGCCGAACTGCGGGTCGTAGCCCAGCTGTGCCAGCCAATCGAGTGCGTCTTCCGATGCTTCGATCGTAATGCCCATTTCGCCAAGCGTATGCTGTAACTGGCTGAACTGCATTTTCACGATCTCCTGTATTTCGTTACGACCCAGCGGGGTAAACATGATGATTTCGTCTATCCTGTTCAAAAACTCGGGGCGGATGGTTTGCCGCAGCAGCTCAAACAACTGGTTGCGTGTTTTATTGATAACTTCGTCCTTTTCAAACTCATTGTAATCTTTAAAATTCTCCTGTATAATGTGGGAGCCGATATTGCTCGTCATGATGATGATGGTGTTCTTAAAGTTCACCACGCGGCCTTTGTTATCGGTTAAGCGGCCATCGTCCAAAACCTGCAGCAGGATATTGAATACGTCCGGGTGCGCTTTCTCGATCTCGTCCAGCAGCACCACGCTGTACGGCTTGCGGCGCACGGCTTCGGTAATCTGACCGCCTTCATCATAGCCCACATATCCCGGCGGCGCGCCGATCAGCCTCGATACCGAGTGCCTTTCCTGGTATTCGGACATATCGATCCTTACCAAAGCGCCTTCATCATTAAACAGGTATTCAGCTAAAGCTTTTGCCAGCTCAGTTTTACCTACCCCGGTTGTACCGAGGAATATAAACGAGCCAATTGGCTTCTTCTTATCCTGCAAACCCGCGCGGCTGCGGCGGATAGCATCGCTAATGGCTTCTATCGCTTCTTCCTGGCCGGCAACACGTTTGTGCAGCTCATCTTCCAGGTGAAGCAATTTTTCACGCTCGCTTTGTATCATTTTGGAAACCGGGATACCTGTCCACCTGGAAACTACACCCGCAATATCCTCTGCTGTTACTTCTTCTTTCAGCATGCGGCTGTCTTCCTGGTTTTCCAGCAGCGCCTTTTTCAGGTCCTCTACTTCCTTCTGCGTCTTTACAATGGTACCGTAGCGCAATTCTGCTACTTTACCGTAATCGCCCGCGCGTTCGGCCTGCTCGGCTTCCAGCTTATAGCTTTCTATCAGTTCAACTTTCTGATTGATACCGTCGACCAGGGCCTTTTCAGCCTGCCATTTGGCGCGTAACGTATCACGGTCGGCAGAAAGATTGGCAATCTCATGGCTCAACTCTTCCACCTTTTTAGTGTCTTTTTCGCGTTTGATCGCCTCACGCTCAATTTCGAGCTGCATGATGCGGCGGTCGAGTTCATCAACCGCTTCAGGCACAGAGTCCATCTCCAAACGTAGTTTGGACGCGGCCTCATCCATCAGGTCGATGGCCTTGTCCGGCAAAAACCTGTCCGAAATATAGCGCTGAGACATCTCAACGGCTGCAATGATAGCCTCGTCCTTTATGCGCACTTTGTGGTGGGTTTCATAACGTTCCTTCAAACCACGAAGAATTGAAATTGCATCGGCAGTGTCCGGCTCGTCAACCAAAACCATCTGGAAGCGGCGTTCGAGGGCCTTGTCTTTCTCCAGGTATTTCTGGTATTCATTTAGTGTAGTAGCGCCAATGGCCCTCAGCTCACCGCGGGCCAGGGCTGGTTTCAGTATGTTGGCAGCATCCATTGCGCCTTCGCCGCCGCCTGCGCCCACCAGGGTATGTATCTCGTCGATAAACAATATGATATCGCCGTCACTTTGCGTAACCTCTTTGATAACCGCTTTTAAACGTTCTTCAAATTCGCCTTTGTATTTGGCGCCGGCAATAAGGGCGCCCATATCCAGGGAGTAAACAGTCTTGGATTTGAGGCTTTCAGGCACGTCGCCTTTGATAATACGGAAAGCAATACCTTCTGCAATGGCAGTTTTACCCACACCGGGTTCGCCAACCAGGATAGGGTTGTTTTTGGTACGACGGGAAAGTATCTGTATCACGCGCCTGATCTCTTCGTCACGGCCGATCACCGGGTCGAGTTTACCCGACTCGGCATACTCATTCAGGTTGCGCGCGTATTTATTAAGCGCATTGTAAGTAGCTTCGGCATTCTGGCCGGTCACCTTGTTATCGCCGCGTAATTCAACAATGGCCTTTTTCAGGTCTTTTTCGTTCACGCCGTAATCTTTCAGGGTCGAACTGGTTTTATCGTTGACAGATAAAATACCCAGCAGTATATGTTCTACGGAGACAAATTCGTCCTTAAATTCTTTTAAATATGAAGCCGCTTTTTGCAATGCCGAGTTTGCACCCGACGATAGGTAAATATTACTGCCGCTTACTTTTGGAAAAGAAGCTATCTGCTCGTCCAACTGCTCGTTTAAGCGGTTCACGTTAACGTTGAGCTTCTTCAACAGGTAGCTGACAACATTGTCGTCCTCCAGTAACAAACCTTTAAGCAGGTGCGCAGTCTCGATAGCCTGCTGCTGGTTGCCGCCGGCTATTTCGGAAGCTTTTTGAACAGCCTCCTGTGCTTTTATGGTAAAATTGTTAAAATTCATGTTGTTAGTTGATTGGGTTGATTAAGTTGAATTGTTGACTAAGTTAATCAGCCTTGATCCTAATCAGCATTACTTAATCAAATCGCCTGCCAGCCTTCTTATACTGCTAAAATGTCGGTCGAAAACAAAATTAAGTGCCAATTTGCCACTATCCGCCCAACTTTCTTACCTTTCGCCTTTTACCTTTCACCTTTCACCTCCTACCATGAACTATGAACCATGAACTCACGACATATTATTCCTCAAAAACGCCAGCGTCAGCGCCCAGGCCTCTTTGGTCGCTTTTTCGTTATAGCTGGGGCGTTCGTCGCAGGCAAAGGCATGGTCAGCATAGGAAATTTTTACATTGATATAATCTTTCCCCGCCTCGTCCATGGCGCCGATCACCGCGTCGACCTGGTCCTGCCCGATGTGTTTGTCCAGTCCGCCCCAAAAGAACAGGTGGGGGCCGTTAACCGTTGCCGCTTTTTCGGCAAGGGGTTTTATACTTCCGCCATAGTAGCTCACGCCGGCCGCCAACGGTAATGTTGCATTAGCCAAAAATGAAACCCGGCCGCCCAGGCAATAGCCGATGCTGAAAATGTTGGCCGGGTTCACCAGGTCGTTATGCCGCAACCAATGATAAGCAGCTTTCAGATCGGCGGTCTGCCCTTCAACTGATAACGCGTGGAAGTGCGGCATTATTGAAGGAAAATCGTTATAACTGCCTTCGAAATAAGGCGGCGCCGAGCGGTGAAACAATTCCGGCGCAATCACTACGAAGCCTTGCGCTGCAAAGCGGTCGGCTACGTCGCGGATATGGTGGTTAACGCCGAAAGCTTCCTGTAAAACAATTAATCCCGGCGAAGTGCGACCAACGGCATCAGCCGGTATCGAGATATAGGCCTCCATTTCGGTGCCGTCATCTACATTAAGGTGTACGTAATTTTCCATCGTCAATTTTAAACATTGCAATTGACTAATGGTTTAGGGGAATATAAATTTTACAAAAGATTCGGTTCCAAAAATTCTTCATCGTATAGACGCGATACTTCGCGTCTCCCGTAGATAGATAACCATATACCAGGAAATAATGTCGTATAAACCAAATGCAGGAGATCAAATATTACAATAAGACCTGTCAGCGGGAGACGCGATGTATCGCGTCTCTACACGCTTCCCCGCAATTCCCTTTTCAATATCTTCCCGGTCGCATTCATCGGCAAAGCCGAAATAAACTCGATGTGCCGGGGATATTTATAATGGGCAATACGCTCTTTCGTCCAGGCGATCAACTCTTCCGCTGCCACGGTCTTGTCGGGCTTCAAAACCACAAAGGCCTTAATATCCTCGCCCATCTCCTCGTGCGGTATGCCGATCACCGCCACTAACGACACAGCCTCGTGCTTGATCATCAATTCTTCCACTTCGCGCGGGTATATCTTCATCCCGCCGCGGCTGATCATATCCTTGGTGCGGTCGACGATAAAGAAAAAGCCGTCTTCGTCTTTTACGGCAATGTCGCCGGAATGCATCCAGCCATTTGTGACCGCCTGTTTGGTTTCTTCCGGTTTTTTGTAATACCCTTTCATTACGTTATGGCCGCGGTACAACAGCTCGCCCTTCTCTCCCACCGGAACTTCGTTGCCTTCGGCGTCAACCAGCTTTACTTCAACACCCCAAAATGGTTTGCCTATCGACCCGGGCTTCCTTTGCGCATTCAGCTGGTTAAAAGTCACCACGGGCGAGCCTTCCGACATGCCATAACCTTCGAGTACCGGTACGTTAAACCGGCTCTCAAATTCGTGCAGCACTTTTACCGGCAGCGCAGCCCCGCCGGAGCAGCATAGCTTTAACGTTTTGGCTATCAGTTCGTAATCAAATTTGGGGTCGGTATAATTCAGCATACCCCAGTACATGGTAGGTACGCCTGCAAAAATGGTCACCTTATGCCTTTGCATGGCGTTAAATACGGCTTCAACATCGAACCGGGGAAGCAAAACGCTGGTACGGCCATTGTACATGCCGGCATTCATCATCACCGTCATCCCAAAAATGTGGAACAGGGGTAAAACAGTAATATCCACATCTTCCGTGCTCGTCCCTACCAAATCGGATATCATTACCGCGTTTAGCAGCAAATTTGAATGGGTAAGTTCCGCTCCTTTTGGTTTGCCCGTAGTGCCCGACGTATAAATGAGTACGCAGGTATCTTCAGCGCTGGTTGGGTGCATCTCGAAATTGGCCGACCGCCCGGACATCAAATCCTCCAGGGTATGCAGGCTTTCGTCCCCGGGCCGCATGCCCGCTTTGGGCATGATCATGTAAAAATGCGCGCAGGCATCCGCCTTGATAAAAGCCGCGTGGCCCATAGCCCCCAACGGCAGCTCAGGCGTTCCACAAAAACAGAAATAGGCTTTTGCATCGCTGTCGCGAAGATGGTAGGCTATCTCTTCCGTCTTCAGCAGTACATTCAGCGGCACCACAATGGCGCCGGCTTTGATGATGCCGAAATATAAGATGGGGAACTGCAGTAAATTCGGGCAGCTGAGCGCCACCTTATCACCTGGTCCAATACCAATGTCCCGCAGCCCGTTAGCAACCTGGTTTGCCGCGGCGTTTACTGCGGCAAATGACATTTTAACGTCCATAAAAATATAGGCGGTTTTTTCCGGGTAGCGCTTCGCGCTGTCTTCCAGGATGACGGAAAGATTTAACATGGCAAAAAAATCGGGGCTGTTAATAATTGATCATTTCAAATATATTGAAAACAATGAGATTTTAAATACCCGGGGGCTTCAAAACAAAAAATCCCCGCGAATAATCGCGGGGACCCAATCAATCAACTATTAAGCAAACACTATTGCGAATCCCACCAAACGCGGCCGCTCAAAACATCCCCACCGGGAACGGCATTGTGAGCGGCTGTGTAGTTTGTCGGGTTATTGGCTGCTTCCACCAAAGGATAAGGGAAACGGCGCGGTATCGTTCCGTTTGTAGCGTTACCCGGGTAATTAACCGGCACTAAAGTCGGGTAGTTGGTCCTTCTCCAATTTGACCATGACTCGTAAAAGTCCATCATGGTATTGGTTAACTCCCAATACTGGGTGTTGATCATTTGCAGACCAGTAGTTCCAGCAACATACGGATTAGCAGCCACATAAGCGGCCGCAGTACCTGCCGGAATGGCGGCAGCCGGGTTATACTCGCTAAGGTAAGTAATGGCCGCTTCAACGCCATTGGCATAATGTGTTGCAGCCGGGCCGCCAACGCCAAACCTTTCGGCAGCATCAGCCAGTAAAAGCTCCGATTCGCCGTACGTAAATATAAATGTAGGCTCGCCTAAACCAATAAGGTTAATGCTTGGGCTCGAGTAGTCGCCAAGCGTGGTAAAACCGGGCGCCGAACCAAGCGTCAGCCCTGGCGTACCGCTAAGGTCATAACCATTTGGCTGTCCTTTCTGATCGGCCGGGTTACTGTCACCGCCTGCAACGCCTATGGTGGCATTTGTTACCGATATAACCGGCAAACGCGGGTCGTTAGTGGCCTTTAGGGTATTTATAAAAGTTTGTGACCATTTTACATAAGTGTTCTCGGGACCGCCCTCCAATACCTGGCTAACGCGGTTAACTGTGGGCCTTCCGCCTGACGCATCGTTTAATAAAAAGGCATCATCGCTATTGCTCTGCATCGTTTTACCGATAACGCTGGTTACCACTGTCTTAGCTGTAGCAGGGTCAACTTTGCTTAAACGCATGGCGACGCGCAGCAACAACGAATTACCAAAACGCTGCCATTTGCCAATATCGCCATGATAGATAGCATCACCGGTAGGTATATCGCCCGAAGGGTTCAATTTTGAGGTTGCATCCTGCAGCTCGGAAATTAAATTGGTGTAAATGTCCTTCTGCTTATCATAAACCGGGAACAATATTTTCTCATAGTAGCCCTGGCCCGCTTGAGAATAGGGCACGTCGCCGTACAGGTCGGTAATACGCTCAAATATCAGCGCCTTCATTATTCTGCCAATCTGGTGCAGGTTATTGTATTTGGCAACACCCGTTGTGGTGGTAACCATGTCAACAATCGGCTTTACCTGTTCTGAGTAAGCGCCGTCGCCGCCATTATCACTCTGCCAGTAAGCAGCGGTATATTCAGGGTTAGCCAAATACTTATCACCGGCCCAGTAGCCTATGGAAGTAGCGGTACCTTGTATCATGTCCGAGCAGTAGATCAGATCTGCACGCCAGGTATCATAGCTAAAATCCTGGCTCCCGGTATAGTTAAGCTGCGCGGTGGTGAGCAGGTAATTAGGATCAAAATTTGTGGCGCTGAACGCTGTGGGATCCGTATTTAATTTTTCAAAATTTTTGGTACATCCTGTCGCTAGAAGTAATCCGGTAGCGAACAAGCTGCTGTATATTAATTTCTTTTTCATTTTAATTAAGATTAATTGTTATTAAAATTTAACATTCAGGCTTAATCCATAGGTTTTTACAGGTGGCAAGCCGCCCAATTCCAAACCTTGCGACAGCGTTCCGTAACTTGCTTCAGGATCAATATCTGTTGTCTTCTTCATCAGGTAAAATAAGTTGCGCCCAACCAGGCTGATGTTAATCCCCTGGATAGCATTATGAAACACCGATGCCGGGAAGTTATAGCCCAGTGTTAACTGGCGGAACTTGATAAAGCTTGCGTCCTGAACAAATATGCTCGAAACATTATTACTGAGGTTAACATAATAGTTTTGGGCGGTTGTAACGTTGTTCGGCCCAAAGCCTGTTTCGCGGCCGGGTAAAGTTCCCTTTGCCAAACCATCCTGGTAAGCATAATACTCGTCGCCGGCAAATACTTTACCGCCAAGCTTGGTGTCGATCAGGAACGACAAGTTTAAGCGGCCGTAAGTAAAGTTGTTGTTAAAACCACCGCTCCATTTGCCATAGGCCGATCCGTATGTTTTTAACGCGCCCTGTACAGGTATTCCTGTTGTTGGATCGACTACAATTTTGCCCGAAGCATCATATTTATAGTCAAATGCCTCTACCTGGTCGGCAGCTTTTCCAATTACATCTTCGGTAAACCCGTTTCCGGTACGTGAAGTAGCAACCTGCAGGGTAGATTGACCCGCAGCTAATGCTAAAACGGTATTGTCGTTATAAGCAGCGTTTACTGAAGTTGTCCAGCTAAAGTCCTTCCCTTTAATGGGCACGCCTGTAACTAAAATTTCAACACCACGGTTTCTTATTTTACCGATATTCAACACAGCGCCCTGGTATCCTGAAGTTATGGACGCGGGAGCCGGCACGATTTCGTTTTTCGAAAGTTTGTTGTACCAGGTTACATCAAAGCTCAACCGGTTGTTAAACGTGTGCAATTCTGTACCTATTTCAAGTTCGGTTGCGTCAGATGGCCTTAGGTCGCTGTTAGGCGTTGATGAATTTGTGATGATACCTAATGGCATTCCATGCAGCTGCGTAGGCGACAGGCCATAGTTTAATAAGGTTAGATATGGATTGGTAGCGGCGCCAACGCTGGCCAAACCGAACCGTAATTTTCCAAAATCAAGCCAGGTAGGTTTCCACAATTCGCTGAAAACAAACGAACCGCTTACCGAAGGGTATACAATGTTTAATTTATTGTTTGGCGATGCCGAAGAAGCGATTGACGAGAACCAATCGGAACGGGCGGTACCATCCAGGTATAAAAATGATTTATAAGAAAGCGACAGCGTGCCGTAAAGTGAGTTTATGTCTGACAGGAAATCGCCGTAAGCAATAGACTTTGAAGCGGTATTTCCGATCGTATAAACATAAGGTATTACAAAGCCGACACCCGATTCGGTAGTCGATTCAACTTTTGACTTTTCAAGGTTACCGCCAACATTCGGGGTTATTGTAAAATCATGGATCTTAAAGGTTTTGCCGATCAGAAAATCCATGTTTAACTCCGAAACGTTATCATAAGTTTCGCCCAAATTTTGGAAAGCCTGTGCATAGTAGGCAGTTCCGGTAGGCACCACATTGGTATAACGCTCGGTATAATAATCCTGACCTATACGCACCTGTGCAAATAAACCGTTATCAAAAGTGTAACGCGCGCTTGCCGACCCGATTATACGGTTGCGGCTGCTGTTATTGATAAATTTCTCTGCAGCAAACCATGGGTTGGTGGCGTAGTTATTATTTGTAAACTGTAACTCGTTGCCTGCCGCGTTGGTACCGCCTGTACTTGGGCTAAGGGTATTGATGTTTAAGCTTGTAGGCAAAAATAACACCTGGTAACTCGAATTACCCGCCCCATCGCCCAATATAGGCCTGTTTGCAGCATCATCGGTAACATAGTTAACATGGGCATCAATCATTAACCCTTTTACAGGGCTAAAATTACCTGCCAAATTAAAGCTCTTCCTGTTGTACCCGGCGTCGGGTGTAATTGATGTATTATGAAGATCGCTTGCTGAAAACCTGATTCCGCCAAGGTCATAGCCTTTGCTAAAGGAAACGGTATTGGTAAAAGTGTTTCCTGTACGGTAAAACTCGTCGAAATTATTTTTTTGCGCTACATACGGGCGCGAAACGCCATCGAACTGCACAACAGGTGAGCCATCAAGCTTTGCGCCGTAGCTGGAGTTGCCTGCATTAAATGCAGCGGTTGCATTGGTTGGCGCCAAACCCTGCGCACCGTTACCATAAGTGTACTGGTAATCAGTTGGGTTAACGGCTTCCTGAGCTTCGTAGTTCGAGCTGAATTCAACCGTACCTTTACTGCTGCCTCTTTTGGTCGTAATTAAAATTACGCCATATTTTGCCCTCGAACCATAAAGCGCCGCAGCTGCCGCGCCCTTAAGTATCGAAATAGTCTCAATATCGTCGGGGTTAATGTTCCCGATACCGTCACCCTGGTCGGGCGAGTTTGAATACTGCCCACCGCTGTTCATCGACAAGCCCGCGATTTCAGTATTATCGATATTGTTCATCGGCACGCCGTTTATCACATACAATGGCTGGTTATAGCCCGATAAACTGGCAGCGCCGCGGATATTGATATTTACCGATGAGGCCGGACCGCCTGATATGGTGCTAACGTTTACACCGGCAACCTTGCCTTCTAATTCGTCGGCAAAATTTACTTCTTTGCCTGTGGTTAATTCGTCACCCTTTACTTCGGTAACCGAATAACCAAGCGCTTTACGCTCTTTTTTTATGCCTAAGGCAGTTACTACAATTTCACTCAGTTGTTTTGAATCTTCATCCAATTGAACGATCAATTCCGTAGCGCTGTTAAGGGTTACCTCCTTTTTAAAATAACCGATGTAAGTAAACACCAAAACATCGCCTGTATTTGCGGTAATGGTGAATTTTCCGTTTCCATCAGTTTGGGTACCCTTGTTAGTGCCCTTTAAGGTTACAGATACACCAATTAACGGCTGACCGGACGCATCGCGCACAAATCCTTTTAATTGAAAGTCTGCCTCATGCCCGGTGAACAAATTTGATTTATCAGCCTCCGCGTGTCGTGCTGTGACGGTAGTTATACTATTGATATTGCGCAGGTTATTTGCTCCCGGGTGGCTGTTTGCCCCCATTGCAACACATGGCAATAGTAAGAAAGGTATTAATTTTTTCATTTGTTTCTTTTAGTTTAGTTATTGAAATAATTGCTTGTTTTTTAGTTTCTACTGTGTTTTCTCCATAGCTAATCGTTTGGGGTTAATAGTTAATTTTTCGTTGTCAAAGTTTTCCATTACCAGGGCCGCCGCGCCTACGATGGCGCCGTCAAACCCAAGTGTTGATATCATTAATTCTGTATTTACCGCCAGGCGGGGGATGCAGTATTTGTTTAAGGCCTGCTGAATAGGCGCCAGCAGTATTTTCCCGGCAATTGCGCCGCGGCCGCTTAACACTATTGTTTGGGGGTTCATGATATGGATCAGGATAGACAGGGCTTTGCCGATCTTATAACCGGCTTCGGAAAGTAAATCGATCACAAATTGGTCGCCTTTATTTGCGGTTTCAAAAAGTGCGTCGCCCATTAACTTTAAAGGGTCTTCCACAAAGGAACTAAGGGTTGATATCCGCCCGTTTTTTATGCCTTCAATAGCTTTTTCGGTAACAACCAGCATAGATGCTTCGGCTTCCAGGCATCCTTTTTTTCCGCAGCTGCACAAAGCGCCGTCCTCCGACATCGGGATGTGGCTAAGCTCACCGGCAAAACCGTTGTTCCCCCGGTAGATGTTGCCGTTAACGATCATCCCCAGGCCTATGCCCCATCCCAAATTAATCACCATCACGTCCGATTGGGACTTCGCCACACCAAAACGTTGTTCGGCCAAAGCAATTAAACTCGAGTCGTTATCGATATAAGTCGGCAAACCTGTTGCGTTGCTTATATGGGCTGTTAAACTTTGTCCTTCGGGGTTCAAATAAGTATAGTTAACGCCCTCGGCTACATCCACAAATCCGGGCATTCCAATTCCTGTCGCTAATATTCGCGCCCGGTCTATGCCGCTTTTAACCAGGTAATTGTCCAGGTAAGTAACAAGTTCGGTAATGGCCTGCGGGTTGTTTATTAACGGCAGCTCTACCATTTCCAAATCGGACACCAGGTTGTTGTTTAAGTCGACAATTGCAATCCGGGTTGACAGTTGGTCCATTGCTACCGCCATGATATACATCGCATCAGGCTTCAATGCATACATCACCGGCCTTCTCCCGCCGGAAGACGAGGCGAGACCCTTCTCGACCACAAACCCTTCTTCAATTAATTCATTAATAGTTTTAGTGATTACAGGTAAGCTCTTTTGAAGAGCAAGACTCAGATCCGCACATGAAAGCAATTTTTCGAAATAAAGCAACCTGGTTATAAGGCTTTTTAGATTAAGAGAATTGACTTGCTTGTTTTTAACTTTCATTAATATTTTAGTAACTTTCCAAACATATTAAAAAAAATTAAAAACAAAATTTTCTTTTTAAATTTTATTAAAAAGAAAAATAATAGCAACTAAAAAGGCCTTAAATGCATAATTTATTAACATTACTGGCATATAATTAAAAATATATTACCATTTAAATCAAAAGATTACAATTTCATTTACTAAAAAATCATCATATAAACCTAAATATGTGGATTTACCAAAGCAAGGAAATGCTAAGTTGTCAATCTTTTTAAATTTTTTTAAAATCTTTTAGAAATAAAGCAAGGTATGGGCAGGCAGAAAAAATAGACGTATTTATGCGAATGGGTGTCGGTCGCTGACACTGATGCCTGTCCATTGCACCATCAGCCGCTGTTTTATCATGGGGATAACAACCGGCTGATTATATGCTTGCGCTGATCAAAATACGGTTACCGGCACAATGACCTCAAAGCGGTTATGCCCGGACCCGCCAAAAATATCCTGATCGATCAGGTAGCTGTATCTGAAGCCGAAAGAGATAGCGCCTTCATTAAAAAACATCGTGTCGAAATAAACCTCGGCGCCGGTTGAGCGAAAAGTCCCCTTAAACTTGCTGCCATCACTATTAAAATCGTTAGCGTAGGTATAATCATAAAAGGCATTTCCCCTGATGCGCGAGATGTAGAGGAAGTTGGCAAAGCCGGCGTCGGGATAGGCGATCGGGAGCGCATAGTCCACCCCAATTTTGTTCATATTGTACAAGTTCTCAGCAGTATAGCCACGCGAGAAGGGAAAATCGTTTGAATAATCGATTACGTCATTTTTGTTTTTTTGCTGGTGAGCAGCGTTGATCACCAGGTTATTGTTGATACTGAGCCCGGGAAAATAAAACAAACCGTTGGCAAGGAATTGTTGCGATGTAATGCCGGTTATCGACGATTTATAATCGAGCATAATGCTTTGGCCAAACCGCGGATAAATATTTTGCTTTGCCTGCTGAATGCTGTTGCTGAAATTGACGTAATAGTTAAGGTACGTGTACGATTCGTTGGTAAAGGGAACAGCAAGGTTCGACTGAAAATTTACGCTGGTATAATAAACATCGGTTCCGGCCTGCAAGCTGGTAAAATTTTTGCCCTGGCTAAAGTTTAAAGGCAGCTCAAGGCCGCCATGTACATCAGTTTCGTTCCAGTAAATATTACCGCCACGGTAATAACCCCGCCGGTCCAGGTAGTAATCGGCGCCGCCTGAAATGTAGGGGAACAATGCGCCGTAAACGGCGTCGAAGCCAAATTCCTTATAGCCTTCGTCGCGGTTATAATTAAACAAAAGTTCTGACTGAAGTGTGTTGAGCACATTTTCACCCTGCAGGCTTAGGGTATAGTTTGGGTCGACGAAATTGGGGATCAGGCTATGGAAATTAAACAAATGATAGGATTTGTGGTATTTGGTTATCGGCAACGAATCCATTTTTACCCGGGCCAGCAGATCGGTTGAGCTATCGCGTTTTAATGCACCAATGCCAAAATCGGGCAGTGCGCCGCGGGCCTGGTTTGGATTGATTTCAGTCCACAGCATAGCGTTTTTATCGGCTACTTGTAACTTATATCCAAATGCACTAAAACCAACCCAGGCAAATTTGGTATTGCCGACAGCGGGCTCGTAACTACCAATAGCGCCCTGAATGCCGCTGGTTATGAGCTCGAAAAGTTTACCAGTCTTCAAGCTTAAGGCAAATAATCGGTCATTGATGCCGTAGGTGGCTGAATAGTAAACCGTGTCATTTTTTACAGCCGGGAAAACAATGGGCTGATAGGAAAGCGGCAGGAGGTATTTATTATCGCCTGTTTTAATGTCGATCAGGTCCAAAGTCATTTGCCCTTTCGGTGTCCGGACCGCTGCTACAAGTTGATCGGGCCCGTAAAACTTGGGGTAAGTATAAAATAAGCGGTCTTTGTTTGGGATGATTTTAATGAGTTTTCCAGTTTCAGCATTGATCAGGTGGATGGCACATTTACCATCAGTACTCTCCTGTACAGTAACGACTGTTTTTCCGCTGGGGCTGAAATCTGGCGAGAAGTATTTGGTGCCTTTCGTCAGTCGACGTTCAACACCGGTGTTTACATCCAGACGCATGAGTTCACTGTAATCACGATAATTCCATCGCAGATCAGGCCGATAGGCTGCGTACACAATTTTACCATCGTGGTAAGCAAAATAAGTATCCAGCGAAATATCCCTGGCAGCAATCTTACGTTCTTTGTCTCCGGTTTTCACCACAAAAACGGGCACGTGATCATAAGTGCTTTTCATGTAAATGAGGGTATTGTCATCGATGAAGGCTGGATACTCCCGATCTGCCTCAAAATGTTTGGTGGCCGGAGCCGCAAAGGCCGGTTTTGTAACATCGAAAACCGTTTTAAAATGATAAAATGCGCTATCCTTAAACGAGTCAAAGTCCCTGCCAGAGTACTTTTTAATCGCTTTATCCAGCGGGAAAAATACACCTTTGTATGCAGCGGCATCATGCGTTACTTTTCGCCAAAAGTCGTCGCCATATTTATCGCGGCCATATGCTACAAGCATATAACCCAGCGGGTACCAATCCGGCGTGTAATCCAGGTATGAGCCATTGCGCAGCTTCATATAGCTATAGTCGCGTCCATCAGCCCATAAAACGCGCATGCCATTTAAAAAAAAGGGCAGCCTGCCCCTGCCCTGCTCGCTCACGTGGGTTTCGTTAAAAACGGCATCTCCCTCAAAAAACCAGTTGGGTATAGCTATATCGTTAAACAATGCCTGCCCGCCCCCGCCAAATAGTATTTTCATGGTGTGCGACAGCCCCACATTAAAGTTATTGTATTGCTGCACATGCCTGAACTCGTGTATCGCTAACTGCTCCGGCCAGGAAAGACTGCCCAGTTCGAAGCTGTTTTGCTCCGGCGTTAAATAAAATTCACTTCTAAAAGGCGCCAAACCCACATATCCATTGGCAATAGTGGTTTGATTTTGCATCAAGATGCTAACCTGCTTTTGTTTGGCGCCGATGGTGGGCTTTATCGAGCCGTTCATCTGGTTGATAATATTGGCCACCAGCCGCCCCGCTGAATCCAGCCCTACCGGGAAGATCACTTTCGCCGCCGGCATATTGATCTGGTTCCATTTCAGCGAAGGCGGGTTGCCCCCGAATTCCTGGGCTTTTGTGATAGTAGCAGTAAGTAGTAGCAGTAGCAGGGGTAGATGACGTTTCATTACGGGTGAAAGTAAGGATAAAATGTCTGAACCGGAATTTTTCGAATTAACGAATTATTGAAGATTTTTACCGCAAAGGCCACAAAGTGAAAACCGCAAAGACCACAAAGCTTTTTTATTTGCTGCTTCTATAGAACCTTTAGTTAATCTAATACATTAATTACAAACTTGTTTGCAATAACAACATTGGACACGAGCTTTTTCAACAATTTACCAAACTCTGTCTATTTTCATTTGCGGCCTTTGCGAAACCTTTGCGTCCTTTGCGGTTAAATAGTCACGCACTAAGAAATTCGCTTCCAAATCCGAAACTCCGATGACACGCCATCACCCAAAACTTCCTACATTTGCCGGTTGTTACTAAACTATGGCTAAAATTGGCATTAACCTGGCGACAGGTTCTATACAAAAGGAAGAATTGATCGTCGGGATCGATTTGGGTACCACCAATTCACTGGTGGCTTTTATCAATCCGGATAAAGATCCGCAGGTGATCAACGATATGGGCAGGGGAGTTTTAGTGCCCTCAGTAGTGCACTTTGGCCTTGCCGGAGATATTACGGTTGGCAACGAAGCGAAGGAATATTTGATTACCGACCCACAGAATACCGTTTTCTCGGTAAAAAGGCTGTTGGGACGTTCCTATCACGATATCGAAAACTACAAGGATTTTTTCTCCTACAAAGTCATCGACGATGACACCGAAAGCCTGGTAAAAATCAAGGTCGGCGATAAATTTTATACACCGATAGAGCTTTCGAGCCTGATACTAAAAGAATTAAAGGCCAGGGCCGAGCACGCATTAAAAACGCCTGTTAACCGCGCGGTAATTACCGTTCCTGCTTATTTTAATGATTCACAGCGCCAGGCCACACGCGATGCCGGTAAACTGGCAGGCCTTGATGTATTACGAATTGTGAATGAGCCGACAGCAGCCAGCCTGGCCTACGGCATCGGCTTAAACCCGGATGAAACCAAAACAATAGCCGTTTACGACCTCGGCGGAGGCACTTTCGATGTTTCCATATTGCAAATACAAAACGGCATTTTCGAGGTATTGTCAACTAATGGCAACACCTTTTTAGGCGGCGATGATTTCGACCGGGCCATTGTCGATTACTGGATTGAGAAAAACCAGCTAATCAAAGCCGAAGTGCTGGCAGATAATAAACTGGCCCAGAAGCTGCGGTTAAAGGCCGAGGAGTCGAAAAAAGCTTTTGCTCACCAGAGCATGGTAAATGATAAGATCGGCGATGTATGGTGCACCATTACCCGCGAAGCTTTTGAGGAATTGATCCTGCCGAAAGTTGAAGAAACGATCACCTGCTGCAAAAATGCGTTGAAAGATGCCGGGTTGAATATCAGCCAGATCGATGAAGTGATTATGGTGGGTGGTTCTACCCGTACCGCATTGGTTAAGAAAAAGGTTTCGGAATTTTTCGGCCGGAAGGTGCATGATGAGCTAAACCCCGATGAAGTGGTTGCGCTTGGCGCCGCCATACAGGCGGATATTTTAGCCGGTAACCGCCGGGATATTTTGCTGCTGGATGTTACGCCGCTGTCACTGGGTATCGAGACCATGGGCGGCCTTATGGATGTCATCATTCCCCGTAATTCAAAAGTGCCTACCAAAGCGGGGCGGCAGTATACCACCAGCATTGACGGGCAGGTAAACATGAAGATCGCCGTTTACCAGGGCGAACGCGACCTGATCAAAGAGAACCGCAAGCTGGCGGAGTTTGAGCTTAAAGGCATACCCGCAATGCCGGCCGGTTTCCCGAAAGTGGATATTAACTTTTTACTGAATGCCGACGGCATTTTAAAGATACAGGCGGTTGAACTGCGCTCCGGCGTAAAACAAGAAGTAGAAGTAATCCCTACTTATGGCATTACTGACGACCAGGTAGAACAAATGCTGATGGACAGTATCACCCACGCCAAAGATGACGTAAGCCAGCGCATGGTGATTGAGGCCCGTGTGGAAGGCGAACAAATGGTAAGCACGGTGGAGAAGTTTTTGCATAAAAACGCTGATTTTTTGTCGGAAGAAGAAATTGCGCAAACAAAAGCATACGTTACTGCATTAAAAGAAGTGTTAGCCGGCAGCGAAAAAGACCAAATTCATATGGCAATTGATACGCTGAATGAGTATACCCGCCCCTTTGCAGAGCGGCTGATGGATGTGGCGATAAGCCATGCGATGAAGGGGAAGAGTATTGAGTAGTGAGTAGTTGAAGACAAAAAAATCACCCCGAAGACTTACGAAGTTTTGAAAACTTCGTAAGTCTCTGCACATAAACAGCTTACATTTTGAAAAACATCAAATTCGCCATCCTTTCGATCGCCGTCATTGTTTTGAGTCACGGATCGTCTTTTGCAAAAATTTCCTATTCTCCCAGGCCCGACGACAGCACCCGCAAACCCTTAGACACCCTGCGCTACGACTCCCTGATGCGAAAGCTGGCCCACGGAGATAAAACCGGCAGGTGGCCGGTAAAACATGCGCCGCGACCCTTGGCCGGCGCTATTTTGCCGTTTTACCGCGTGGTTGCTTACTACGGCAATATGTACTCCAAAAATATGGGCGTATTGGGAGAATACCAGCCGAAGGTGATGCTAAAAAAGCTGGAAGAAGAGGTGAAGGTTTGGGAAAAGGCCGATACGACTACCCCTGTAATGCCCGCCCTGCATTACATTTGTATAACAGCCCAGGCTGATGCCGGCAGCAATGGGCTGCATAGCCTCAGGATGCCGTTTAAGCAAATTGACAGCGTGATCCACATGGCGCGATCAATCCATGCACTGATTTTCCTTGACCTGCAGGTGGGTTACAGCACCGTTAAAACGGAGGTGCCGCGATTGGAAAAATACCTGCAGATGCCGGACGTGCACCTGGGTATCGATCCTGAATTCTCGATGAAGGAGGGCAGCGTACCCGGTAAACGCATCGGAACATTCGACGCCGAAGACATTAACTATACCAGCCAATACCTTGCCGACCTGGTAAAAAAATACAATCTGCCGCCTAAAATATTTATCGTGCACCGCTTCACCCAAAAAATGGTGACGAATTATCAAAATATCAAACTACACCCCGAGGTGCAGTTCGTGATGGATATGGACGGCTGGGGCGGTGTAAAGCTAAAAAAGGACACTTACCACTATATTGAATGGCACGAACCCGTGCAGTTTACCGGCTTTAAATTGTTTTATAAGAATGATTTGACTAAGGAGACCAAGCGGTTATTAACGCCGAAGGAGATTTTGGCGCTGAAGCCGGTGCCGATTTATATTCAGTATCAATAAAAACGAACGAAACTTACGAAGTTTTGAAAACTTCGTAAGTTTTTCCGTCTCAGTGGTTCCCTACGCTATGGAGGTTTTATCCCTTCAACGCTTCCTGTTCTTTCAGCCCGGCAATATTATTTTTACTGTTAAACTGATCGGTTTTTACGGCGAAATCATCGAGTATGCCGCCAATAGTGTCCAGGTTGTCTGATGCCCGCTGGTGCATATCGGGCAGGTCTTTTTCCAGGCGTTTATCGCCAAGTTCCATGTTATCCACCTCTATTTTTGCCAGTTTTTGCATGATCGCCTGTTGGTTGTTTTTCAGATCTTCCAGTTCATGAACGATCTTCTCCATCAGGGCGAATTTTTTTAAAGTATCCATAGCTTAAATTTTATATTACTCATTCTTAACACCATTGGCGATAAAAGGTTTCGGAATTTGCTTTTCTCATATATAACTAATAACTTAGTTATATGAAACGCATCAGCCTAAGCCTTATCACAATTTGTTTGATCTCGACCGCATTTGCCCAGCAGGCTACAAAGGCAGACGAAGCGCTATTGCTGGAATACTATCAAAATCAGCGCTTTGGAGATGCCGCAGACTATCTGAAAAAAATCTATCCTGAACCGGTAACCGATACCAGGGCTTTAACCGAACTGGCCTATACCTCGCAAATGGCCGGCAAATTAGCAGATGCAGAAGCGTACTATCAACGCATTTATAACAGCGACTCAACCAATACAACGGTTTTGTTTAACCTGGGCGCGATCAATATTCGCCGGGGCAACAATTTAAAGGCCGAAGGATTTTACCAAAAGATAGCACAGCGGGACACCACCAATTTTATGGTCTACAAACAATTGGCCACCATCAGCCAGGCAAAACGCGATATGGCCAATCAATTTATGTACCTGGTTAAGGCCAATCGGCTAAACCCGGCCGAACCTGATGTAGCTTCGGACCTGAGCGACCAATATGTACTGTTGAAAAAGTTTACCGGGGCCGATAGCGTATTGAGTAAAGCTATCGCATCGGATCCTGACAATTCCATTTTGCTGTTAAGCAGGCTTAAGCTGCTTTACTCGCAGGGCAAATGGGAAGATGCCAAAAATACGGCCATACAACTAACACAGTTGGGCGACGAATCGGGCTATGTGCTCACCAAACTGAGCATAGCTTATTACAATTTAAAAGATTATGTATGCGCGATAGAAACTTTGGCCGACATCAGCGACATGGAACAAAACGAAACCAGCTTTTATATTGCCGCCCTGGCTTATAAGGCGCTGAAACGCCAAACGGAAGCTACACAATACCTGGCAAGGGCAATAAACGCAGGCATATCGCCAAACATCGCCGATTATTATTCGGAAATGGCAGACAGCTTTGAAACATTGAAAAACTTTAAAATGGCTGTTTTTGCCTACGAGAAAGCACTGCAATTCCAGGAAAAATCACTTACTTATTACCTGCTGGCAACACTCTATGATACTGAACTGAAGAATAAAAAAATGGCAAGGCTTTACTACAAAAAATATATAGCATCCGATCCGCCTAAAAAGGAAGAAAAATACCTGGCTTACGCTGAGAGTCGGGTTAACACCCTATCGCTTCATTAAGCGCGCAACGTACTTGCCAATAATGTCAAACTCTAAATTAACCACCGAGCCCACGCGCACCTGCTGCAGATTAGTATGCTCGAAAGTGTAAGGTATAATGGCTACCGAAAAGCTATTTTCTTTTGAATTGACCACGGTTAGGCTGATGCCGTTTACACAAATAGAGCCCTTTTCAACGGTAACATTGCCGGTGCCGGCATCATATTCAAAGGTATATTCCCAGCTGCCATCCAGTTCGTTAAAACCAGTGCAAACTGCGGTTTGATCCACGTGGCCCTGCACGATATGACCATCCAGGCGGGCATTCATTTGCATGCAGCGCTCCAGGTTTACAAGGTCGCCAACTTTTAGCTGACCAAGGCTGGTTTTATTTAGTGTTTCTTCGATAGCAGTAACCGTATGCGTGCCATCCGCCAAAGCAATAACAGTTAAGCAAACGCCATTATGTGCTACAGACTGGTCTATCTTTAATTCGGATGAAATGGAAGACGAGATGGTAATATGCAGGTTACCCTGTTCGTGCCGAAGATCGGCCACTTTTCCTAATGTTTCAATTATTCCTGTGAACATTTAAACCCTCAGCCCCCTAAAGGGAGAGCCGAAGCGATGCAAAGCTACTTAATCGGGATAGTTTTTTGTCAGCCTGCTTTGATTTTGATAAAAGACTGATAAAGCGCCCGATTACTTTCATTGCCGTTGACTTTAGTCAATGGAATATAAGAAATGCCAATACTGGCTTTAAGATTGACAAATATGGCGGCGCTCTTTTTGGGCTAAAGTCAAAAGTTTTCGATTTCCCGGTTCCGTTGACTAAAGTCAACGGCAATGAATGAGTTGTGAGTTAGTAAATGTTTTATATTGATAATTCCTACAGCGCTGGCGTGTCGCCTACTTAAAATTACTGCTCACCTCAAGCTTTTTATTCCTCAGGTCTACGCCGCCTTCTAAAACGGACTTAAGGTTCGCAAAATAAAAGGTCCACCCTACCTGGCACTGTACAAACAGGTTTTTTGCTGGGTCTTCCTCCAGCGCGATATTTTCCTGGGTAAGCTGTACGATGGACACGCCATTGCGGCTGCTGAATTCAACTGTAACGATATTGTCTTTTGCAAAGGTGAATTTTATCAGGTCTGTCCCGTTAGCTTCCAGTATTTCGCCTTTTTCGACGGTGCTGTCGTCCCAGCCGTGCCAGTACCATTCGTAGGTATCTTCCTTCAAAATAAATTCTTCGGGGTCACGCAGGCGGCCGGCTATGGCATAAAAATTAGCTTTACGTAAAAACCATTTCTCCAGCCCGGCTGGTGTTGCCCAGGCCTCATATAAGCTCCTGATGTCGGTATTGTAGTCCCCCGTTACCTTGAAGCTGCTCCATTTACTGTCTAACATTGTTCCGTCGGTTAAGATATCTTATCGCTCAAAAATAACCAAAATACGTACGCCATTTATTAACTTGCCATTAAATATTGACGATGGCTAAACAAAGCGCAGGCATACTATTATACCGCAAAACCGGCGGCGGCTTACAGGTTTTCTTGCTGCATCCGGGCGGTCCATTTTTCAAAAATAAAGATGCCGGCGCCTGGTCGATCCCAAAAGGTGAGTTTTTGGACGATGAAGATGCACTGGTGGCTGCAAAGCGAGAATTCCTGGAAGAAACCGGGCAAGCCATCGAAGGAAAATTCATTCAACTGCAGCCGGTAACCTTAAAAAGCGGCAAGATCGTCCACGCCTGGGCTGTTGAAGGAGATATTGACCATGAGACTATTGTCAGCAACCTTTTTGAAATGGAATGGCCGCCGAAATCGGGGAAGAAACAATCGTTCCCGGAGATTGACCGGGCGGGGTGGTTTGGCGTTGATGAAGCGAGGGTGAAGATCAATGGTGCGCAAGCGAAATTGTTAGACAACCTGATAGAGACAATTTAAGTACGCCTGTTTTTGGCCCAGTTATTTGGTTCTGCCCGATTTAAATTGGCAGCCGACAATTTCTTCTCGCTCAATAATTTCTCCATCACCAATGCAGCTATCAGCGCTTCATCCTCATTACCTCGCTGGAGTGATCCCGGCGCAAAATATTTCTGCACAAAATGGGTATCAAATTTCCCCGAGGTAAAGGCCTCATGCTGCATCACAAACTTGCCAAAGCCCAGTGTGGTGATAATACCTGTAATTTGATATTCATCAATGGCTCTGATCATCCGTTCAATAGCTTCTCCCCTGTCTTCTCCATAGGTAACCAGTTTGGCGATCATCGGGTCGTAATAGATCGGTATCTCCATGCCCTGCTCAAAGCCATCGTCAACCCTAACGCCGGGGCCTTTTGGGGTAACGTAGGTTTGCAGTGTGCCTATGTCAGGCAAAAAGTTATTATCGGGGTCCTCGGCGTAAACGCGGAGCTCGATGGCATGGCCTTTTATCTGCAGGTCTTCCTGTTTAAAGCTAAGGGCCTCTCCCCTCGCAATGCGTATTTGCTCTTTCACCAGGTCGATGCCGGTGATCAGTTCAGTTACCGGGTGTTCCACCTGCAGGCGGGTGTTCATCTCCAAAAAAAAGAAGTTCAGGTTTTCGTCCATAATGAACTCCACCGTGCCTGCGCCTGTATAATTTACTGAGCGGGCAACATCAACCGCACATTTGCCCATTTGTTCGCGAATTTCCGGCGTTAATATGGACGAAGGCGCTTCTTCGATCACTTTCTGGTGCCGCCGCTGAACAGAACACTCCCGCTCGAACAAGTGGACAATATTTC
>JABDHD010000020.1 GCA_013285685.1 Bacteroidota bacterium | reverse complement strand
TTCTATTTCGATACCGGTGATATCGCCATCGTCAAAACAACAACAGCCCGTGTTAAAATAAGTATCCAGGTAACCCTTAAAGTCGGGCATCCGGTCGCCTTTTGTCTTGAGAATGTTAATCTGACCGTTTAACTTTTGGACCGCTATCGGGTCCTTATCGGTTTTAGCCTGCTCCAGCTGTTCATATAAAAGCTCAAGATGTGTAAACGATTTAAAAACCGGCTGATGCGTGTGGCCGGTAATTAGCAGCATATTTTTCCGCTTCGAGCTCCACTGGTACATTATCCGGTTGTGAGCGGTTTTTAGCTCGTCATTATTGGCCGGTGTGTTAGGGTTTATCCGTAAATATGCCTGGAATGGCGCCCATATGTCGGAAACAAACCATTTGCTGAACCAATTGCCGTCGCTTTGCAGGTCACCCTGGTGGCCGTGGGTCATAAAAACTTCAAGCTTCCTTTTGCTCAACTTTGTCCTCAGTATCACACCTTCATAAATGGGTACCCTTTGCCCGTATATTTTTTCGAGATTGATCGCGGCCAGCGGGTCGTTATCCCAATACAGGTCGTGGTTGCCAAAAATCTTGTAAAAGCGGCCTTTACCCAAAAATTTCTTCTCTATTTCAAAGGTCGCTTTATTATGGCGTTTAACCGTAACCAAAAGGTTTTCCCAAAGCTCTTCACTATCCCCCAGGTTGATGTAGTAAAATCCTTCTTCAAAATAATACGCCAAAGCTGCGAGATAATTCTTTTCAGCAAGGGCGAAAACGTCCGCGCCATCCCTGGCGCCTTTATGCTGGTCTGACAGTATTACAAACTTATCCGCAGCACCCAAATTTATCACCAACCCCTTTTTATCATTATTTGTGCTGATCTGCTGGTAAAGGTCCGACAGGGCGCGATCTACCCGTCTTTTCACCGGCTTTGACGATATCTTATTGGCCAGGTTTACAACCGGCTTTGTTAGTAATTTTTGAAGAAAAGCGCGCATAGTCAAATAAACGACAATCTCTTTTTATTGTGTTGGCTGCAAAGAAATTAATAAAAATTCAGAGGCGGGAATCAAGGTAAAACGCTTGTACCTCCCACTTTACAACTAAACAAATATCCTGGCATCTTACCCTTATCGCCTTTACTTCTTGGCTCTTGATTCCTGGCTCTTGATTCATTCTGACGCTGGCTGACGGGCTTTTCTAAAACCCGGGCAGGTGTTTTATGCAATAAAATACCGTTAAAAGGCCCGGTGCAATTGGTTTTTATTAATTGTATTTTGGGTAACCTTAAATTAATTAAACCACCAATCTAAACGATCATGGCCACAACTATTGATCCTGAATCGGCTAAGAGCCTGATAAAGGAGTATCAGCAACAAAACGCCGCTGACGGCGGCCCGGCCCTAAAAACACCCGATGGGCTTTTTTTAAACGGCTTTTTTATCGACCGGGAAAGCCTGGAGCGAATGCTTAAAAATCCAAATGCGGTAGGTATAAGTATACACCTGGCAAAACACCCCAATTTTATAGGGTCCAAAGCCAACCACGTCACGTTGGTTTACGTTGCAGCCGAACCCAATCCTGTCAGCGGCGAAACACCTTATGTAAGTGCCGGCGAGATGTGTGTTGAACCGCCGCCATGCCCTCCATATTGTATGGTGGTAAAATAGGAAACATTTTAAAGACGAATTTGAATTCGACTTCAGCAAAAGTGGTTGCGATTGATCATACTATCGCCGGAACGTTCAGCCTGAAATTCATAAACTTTCCGGCTACCCGTTTTATTGCCTTTTCAAATGGGCAATTGTGCGCACAATTGCGGTAATTCTCAAAGATAGCAGGCAAAAAAGCCGGATGATCCTTGTTCTGGCATTTAAATGAGCTTATCCGGCGTTATCGGCAAATCTCTCACGCGCTTGCCAGTCGCATTAAACACTGCGTTTGCCAATGCCGCAGCCACTCCAATCGTGGCTATCTCGCCCATACCTTTTGCGCCCATTGGATTAATATAGGGATCGGGTTTATTGACGAATAACGCTTCTAATTGCGGAATGTCAGCCTGTATGGGCACGTGATAGTTGGCGAAATCATTGTTCACCAGCCGGCCATAACGGTGATCGATAACTGCTTCTTCCATCAGGCCCATACCGGTACCCATGATGGTGCCGCCGATAATTTGGCTCCGGGCGGTTTTTGGGCTTACAATGGTACCACAATCGGCAACCGAAACCGCCTTATCAACCTTCACCACACCTGTTGTTGGATGGACCAGTACTTTCATAAAGTGGACCGACCACGAGTACATCGCATATTTTGCTGCTTCAGGGCTGCTTTTCGAGGTAACGGTTACTTCCAATTGGGGCAAGTTATGGGCTTGCAATATCTGCGCGTAGCTTAAGTTTCCGCCTTCTGCAGTTCCGCTAAGCTCTTTTAATTTTTCCTTCAGTTGTACACAGGCATCATTTACAGCGGAGCCCACTGTTGAGGTAACGGACGAGCCGCCCTGTGTAGGTGAGGGGGGAAGTGCTGAATCTCCGATCTTCACGCTTATCTTGTCCGCGGCAACGCCCATTACTTCGGATGCGATATTAGTCATCGCGGTACCGGTGCCCGGCCCGATATCGGTTACCGCAGTTTCAAGGTCCAGCGTGCCGTCGGCCAAAAGCCTGGCCAAAACTGTTGCTGCTCCGCGGTATGCGCCAAACATCCCGGTGCCCATGCCATACCCCACGAGCCAGCCGTTTTCGGTGACCGAAGCCGGTTTCCTATTGCGGTTTTTCCAGCCGATGGCATCCGCGCCGAGTTGGTAGGCATCTTTCAAAAACTTGCTTGAATAGGGCTTACCTGTTTGCGGGTCGGTATCTGCATGGTTAACAACCCGCAGATCGATTGGGTCCATATTCAGGGCATAGGCCAGCTCGTCCATGCCGCATTCCAGCGCAATTGCACCGGTAGCTTCGCCCGGCCCGCGCATGGGGGTGGGCGTATTTACATTTAGCGAAACGAGCCTGTACCGCGTGTTTACGTTAGGACAGGCATACATCAGCTGACTGATGTTTACTGTCCCTTCGGTGAAGTCTTCGTACATGGATGTCTGGCCCGAGGCTTCGTGGGTTATACCCACCAGTTTGCCATCGGGGGTTGCGCCTAAACCCATCTTTTGCCAGGTATAAGGGCGGTAGCCTACAGCAGTAAACATTTCGGCACGGCTGAGCACCAGTTTAACCGGCTTTTTTAAAGCTTTTGCGGCCATTACTGCGGCAATCTCGTGCTGCCAGGTACGCAAAGCCGCCCCAAATGCGCCACCCACAAAGGGCGAGATCACATGAACGTTTTTAGGGTCGAGCTTAAAGGCTTGCGCTATGCTTCGCTGGGTGCCTAAAACCCCTTGTGTTTTATCCCATACGGTTAATTTGTCATCGCCATCCCAGTTGGCAATGATAGTATGCAGCTCCATCGGGTTGTGCACATCTGTGGGCAGGATATATTCCTGCTCGATCTTTACCGGGGCGGTTTTATAGGCGTCTTCCTGGCCTTTCACGTAATCCTTGCCATTACGTGGTGAAACACCTGCACTTATATTGCTTTTCAAATCAGTTTGAAAGGATGCCTTATCGTAAGCGACCTTTATCAAAGTTGCCGCATACTGGGCGCGTTCAAACGTATCGGCCACCACCAGTGCCACCGGCTGCCCATTAAAGTAAATTTTGTTATCGTCAAATATCCTAAAGGGGCCTTTCGGCTGTGTGGGCGGATCCTGGTACCCGGGTATTTTTGGTGAATTTAAATAAGTATAAACCGCCAGTACGCCGGGCGCATTTTCAGCAGCTTTGGCGTCAATCGTTTTTATGGTTCCGCTGGTAATTGTACTTCCCGCCAGTACGCCATAAACCAATCCTTTTGTATTATATTCCGCTGAATATTTAGCCTTGCCGGTCACCTTGAGGCGGCCATCTACACGATCCAATCCTTCTGTAGCCGATGCTTTCCTTTTTTTGATGTTTTCCATGGTATTCGTTCATTGGTTCACTCGTTCATTGGTTCATTAGTTCATTGGTTCACTCGTTCATTGGTTCATTAGTTCATTGGTTCATTGGTAGAATAGCTAATGAGCAATTTCAACTTATTACAACCTTTACAACTCAAACTAACTCACCACACCCCAATCCACCAGCTTATCCGGCGTGATTGGCAGCTCCCTTACTCGCTTACCCGTCGCATTGTAAACTGCGTTGGCTACCGCTGCGGCCATACCTATTAAGGCGATCTCGCCCATGCCTTTCGCGCCAAGCGGGTTGATGTTATAATCAGGTTTGTTTACAAAAAGCGCTTCTATCTGCGGGATATCTGCGTTTACCGGCACATGATAATCGGCAAAGCTGGCATTCATTACCTTGCCATAGCGGTGATCGATCACCGTTTCTTCTGTTAAAGCCATCCCTATGCCCATTATCGCCCCGCCAATGATCTGGCTGCGGGCTGTTTTTGGACTGATAATACGGCCTGAATCAGCTACGCAGGTTACTTTATCCAGCTTCACCACACCGGTTAGCGGGTTTACCAACACAGTTACAAAATGCACCGACCAGGAGTACATAGCATATTTGTCCACCTCGGCCCCGGCTTTTGAATCGACGCTTACCTCCAGCTTCGGCAGGTTATGTTGTTTTAGCACCTGTGCATAATCCGGTTTATCTGCGCCGCCGTTACCGATCAGCTGCTGAAATTTTTCCTTTAATGCGTTACATGCCATATAAACCGCCGATCCGACACTGGATGTAATGGTTGAACCTCCCTGCTGGGGTGCGTTGGGTAAAGCCGAATCACCCAGGTCAAACCTGATCTTCTCAACAGGTATCCCCATTGTTTCGGCGGCGACCGATACCGCCATCGTACCGGTCCCGGGGCCGATATCGCTCACGGCAGTTTGTACGATTAGCGTGCCATCAGCCAGCATAATGGCTTTGACCGTTGCGGGTTCCCTGTCGGCGCCAAACGTGCCGCCCGATACGCCATACCCAAGCAGCCAGCCGTCCTTTGTCAGCGCACCCGGTTTTTGCTGGCGATTATGCCATCCTATGCTTTCGGCGCCCATTTTATAGGCGTCTTTTAAATTTTTACCTGAAAATGGTTTGCCGCTTTCCGGGTCCGTTTCAGCATAATTCTTCAACCGTAATTCAATCGGGTCGATATTCAGCAGGTAGGACAGCTCGTCCATCGCCGACTCCAATGCAAAGGTGCCCGTCGCCGGACCAGGCCCGCGCATCCAGGTGGGTGAGCCCACATCCAGCGATAAAATTTTATTGCTGGTATAAGCATTGGGGCAGTCATATAGCTGCCGGCTCACATCGGCGGGGCCTTCCGCAAAATCTTCATAGGTTGAGGTTTGCCCTATCGCCTGGTGGTTAATGCCAACCAGCTTGCCGTCAGTCGTGGCGCCGATACCTATTTTTTGCCAGGTGAGCGGGCGGTATCCCACTGAGGTAAACATATCTGCGCGGGTCAGCATCAGTTTAACAGGGCGTTTAACCACTTTCGCACCGATGATTGCCGCTACTTCGTGCTGCCAAACCTGCAAAGCGCCGCCAAAAGCACCACCGACAAATTTGGAATGTACCTGAACATTTTCAACAGGTATGCCAAAAATGCGCGCGATATTGCTTTGGGTATCCTTAACGCCCTGGGTTTTATCCCAAACCGTGATTTTATCATCCGCATCCCAACGGGCCACGATAGCGTGCAGCTCCATCGGGTTGTGTACCTCGCTGGGCTGAATATATTCCTGCTCCACCTTAACCGGCGCTGTGGCCCAGGCATTTGGGTCGCCGCGTTTATATTCAGCATCGTCATGGGGAGCAACCGCGCCGTTTAAATTATCTTTTAAACTGGTGATGTGCTTTTCTTCGTTATAGTCAACCTTAACCAATGATGCGGCATGTTGCGCCCGCTCGAACGTATCCGCGATTACCATCGTTACCGGGTGGCCGTTGTACAATATCTTATCATCATAAAATATCTTGATTGGCGCTTTGGCCGGCTCAGCAGGATAACCGAGAATTTTCGGACAATTTAAATGACTGATAACAGCCAAAACACCCGGCGCGTTTTCCGCCTGTTTACTGTCGATAGACCTAATGCTGCCTTTGGTAATAGTACTGCAAACCAGCACCCCATAGGTGAGCCCTTTAACATTAAATTCCGCCGCATACTTCGCCTGGCCGGTCACCTTTAACCGGCCGTCAACCCGGCTCATGCCGGTTGTTGATGATGGTTTATTTAATGTTTTATCGTTCATTTAGTTCCTGTTGTAAAGTTGTAATGTTGAAATGTTGTAAAGTTGTTCCGGGTGTTATTTGTTAAATTTTACCTGCTCGAAAAATGTGAAATCCGCATTCTGCAAAAACATTTCAACCTTACAACATTCCAACAACTCCTCAAACTAGTTTATCCGGCGTTATCGGTAAATCCCTCACTCTTTTCCCTGTTGCGTTAAATACCGCATTGGCCACCGCTGCGGCAAAGCCTACGATAGTCACTTCGCCAATGCCTTTTGACCCCATTGCATTGGTAACCGGGTCGGGCTTGTCAACAAATAAAACTTCAATCTGCGGTACATCCGCATTGCTGGCAAAATGGTAATCGGCAAGGTTGTTGTTCACATATTTACCATAACGGTGATCAAGTACGCCCCCTTCCATTAAGGCCATGCTAATACCCCATACCGCGCCGCCGATAACCTGGCTGCGGGCAGTTATGGGGTTCAAAATTTTGCCTCCATCCAATGCGGCAACTACCCGGGTTACTTTTACCGTACCCAATGTGGGGTGTACATTCACTTCTACAAAATGTACGCAATAGGCGTGCGACGAATATTTATCGGCATTCGGCGTACCGCCCGATTTATGCGTAACCTCAACAAAGGGCAGGTTATGTTCCTTTAATATCCTTGCATAGTCAGGGTCGCCGGCGCCGCTTTTTCCGTCGAGCTGGTTAAACTTTTCGTTCAGCGCGGTGCAAACCTCGTACACCGCCGAACCCACTGAGGAGGTAGTCATCGACCCATATTCACCGGGCGCCGCCGGCAGGGAAGAGTTACCCAGCTCAAACTTTATATTTTCAACCGGTATATTGATAATATCCGATGCTATCTTAACCATAACCGTCGCCGTGCCCGGTCCCATGTCGCTCGTAGAGCTTTGGATCAGCAGGATACCATCGGCGCTTAATCGCGCTTTAGCGGTACAAGGCGCGCGGCCCGCTCCATAAACCCCGTTGCTTACCCCGTATCCCACAAGCCAGCCATCTTTCATGACCAAGCCCGGCTTTTGATTGCGCTTGTCCCAGCCAAAATGCGTGGCCCCGATTTCGTAACATTCCTTTAAATATTTGCTTGACCAGGGCAGACTTTGCTCGGGATCTTTTTCGCTGTAATTCTTTTTCCTGAATTCCAGCGGGTTCATATTCAGGGCATTTGCCAACTCATCAACTGCCGATTCCAGTGCAAATACGACCGTTGTTTCCCCCGGCCCGCGGGTATAGGTGGGCACACTCATATCAAGCCGGGTTAACCGGTATTGCGTGTTTACATTGGGGCAATCGTATAAAATATTTGTGGTTGAAGTTATTCCTTCGGCAAATTGCTGGTAGGTGGCCGTCTCCCCGGTAGCAATGTGCGTTATGCCTGTCAGTTTTCCATCAGCAGTGGCCCCCATGCCCAATTTTTGAATGGCCGGCGACCGGTAGCCTACCATAGTAAACATCTGCCCGCGGTCGATCACCACTTTTAGCGGCTTGCCGATCATTTTTGCACCGATCAAAGCAGCCTTTGCATAAGGCCAAAGCGGTGAACCGCTGCCAAATGCCCCGCCGATTACCTTTGAATTAACCGTTACATGCTCCTCCGGCAGTTTAAACATCCCCATGATTTCGCGCTGCATGCCCTTAATATACTGCGACTTGGTGTAAACCGTTACTTTATCGCCATCCCATTTGGCCGTCATGGCAAATGGCTCCATCGCATTGTGCACATGAATGGGGGTACGATATTCAGCTTCGATTTTAACCGGGGCATTTTGGTAGGCATTGGCCTCGCCGCGCAGGTAATCGCTGCCATCACCCCAGGGTTTAAAAGTATTTTGGAGGCCGGCATCGATATTGGTTTGATGTTGTTCCTTACTGTATTGAACTTTTACCAATGAGGCGGCAAACTTCGCACGCTCAAAAGTATCAGCAATCACCAGCGCAATCGGCTGGCCGTTAAAATAAATTTTGCTGTCGTTGAATGTTTTTATTTCGTGCTCGCCTCCTTCGTAACCGGGGATTTTCGGCGCGTTCAGGTGTGATATAACCGCCACCACGCCCGGCGCGCTTTCGGTAGCTTTGCTGTCAATGCCCGTTATGGTTCCCTTTGCTATCGTACTGCTCACTACCGCACCATAAACCAGGCCCGGAAAAGGATATTCCGCAGCATACCTGATCGACCCGGTCACCTTCAGGCGGCCGTCGACTCTTGTTATGCCTTCTTTTGGAGTGTTCATTGGTTCACTGGTTCATTAGTTCATTAGTATGACAGTTTCACCGCTAAAAAAACTGCTACTGCCACTGCTCCTAAACGATCCCAGAAGCGTGCTTCAACGCCTCCGTAATCGCCGCCGGGGCCAGCTTTAGCTTAAAGGCGTTGTATTCATAGGCCTTCGCCCCCTGCATAGCGAGTTGCGCCGCTTGTTTAAAATTATCTTCAGTTGCAGTTTTGCCTGCCAGGAACTTTTCCGCTTCAAATAACCTCCAGGGCTTATGCGCCACGCCGCCCATGGCCAACCGCGCCGAGCGGATGGTACCGCCGCTCAAATCCAGGCCCACAGCAACCGAAACCAGCGCGAATGCATAGGATTGCCTGTCGCGCACTTTCAGGTAATAGCTGTTTTTGGCGAAGTTATTATCCGGTATTTCCACGCCGAGTATCATTTCATCTTTTGCGAGGTGGTTATCCAATTCAGGGTGATCATCGGGCAGGCGATGGAAATCGGTGAAAGGCATGCGTTTTTCGCCTTTTTTTCCGGTGATGATCACCTGGGCATCCAGGGCGGCAAGGGCCACGCACATGTCACTGGGATGTACCGCTATACATTGCCCGCTTGCGCCGAAAATGGCATGCATGCGGTTATAACCCTCCATCGCGCCGCAGCCGGTGCCGGGCTCGCGTTTATTGCAGGGCATGATGGTGTCGTAAAAATAGGTGCAACGGGTGCGCTGCATTATGTTGCCGCCAACAGTGGCCATGTTGCGTAACTGGGGCGAAGCGCCGGCCTTCAGCGCCATACTCAGCAAGGGCTGCTTTTGCAGCACCAGCGCATTTTCCGATACAACGCTATTGAGCGCCAGGGTGCCTATATGCAACCCGCTTTTGGTCGGGGTGATACCTTTCAGTGGCAAGTGGTTAATATCTACTAATTTATCGGGGGCGATCAGGCCGTGCTTCATATGGTCGACCAAATTGGTGCCGCCCGCAATGATCTTAGTGCCTGGTTTGCTGATGGCTTCTAAAACTCCCTGCGGCGAGGTAGCTTTAGTGTATTGAAACTGTTTCATACCGGCAATCCTCCTTCCTTAACCTCCTGAATGGCGTTAACAATATTGGGGTAGGCACCGCAGCGGCAGATGTTGCCGCTCATGTATTCGCGTATTTCATGTTCCGAGTTGGCATGACCCTCCCGGATACAAGCCACGGCCGACATGATCTGACCCGGCGTACAATAACCGCACTGGAAGCCATCATGTTTAAGGAATGCTTCCTGCATGGGGTGGAGCTGATCGCCTTTGGCGAGGCCTTCTATCGTGGTTACTTTTTTGCCGTTGACCATGATCCCGAGCGTGAGGCACGAGATCACCCGGTGGCCGTCCACATGTACGGTACAGGCGCCGCACTGGCCAAGGTCGCAGCCTTTTTTGGTGCCGGTCAGGTCGAGCTGCTCGCGCAGGATATCCAGCAGCGTGCTGCGGGGTTCAACCATCAGGTTGTGTGGGGCGCCATTGATCTCCAGGCTCAGCGGCATTTTTTCAAAAGCCTCGGCAATCCGCTCATCCATATGTTTTTCAGCGGCTTTAACGGCATGCGCGGGTGTAAGCGCAACTGCGGTTATTAAGGCTGATTTTTTTAGGAAATCGCGGCGCGACGGGTCTTTCACGTCCGGCCGGGTGTCCGGCTCCGGAAGATTATTGTTGTTTTCCATAACGTCTTGCTTAGTAGAATTTAAAGTTACCTGTTTTTTTAAAAATCAAAGCCGCGAAACAAATAATTTACAAAAATAGCGTTGTATATTAAACAATATAACGAGTTATTAATGAATGAATTATGGCCATCTGCAGCGTTGGCGTGTTCAGGCTGGCCGAAAGAAGAACCCTTATGAAAATTCGTTGTTGCCTGAGTTTTCAGGATGGCCGGCAATAGGAATTCACCTTGAAAACCGTTCCGTCATTTCGGCACCAGCTTAGGGGCCATCCGGATAAGTAACCCCGGCGCCAGGCGGTTAACCCAAAGGGCTATCCTTTCGGCGGCGAACCTGCCTATATAAGGTTCGAAGGAGCCTCTTTTAATAGCTTTAAGTATTTGTTTGGCGGCACGGTCGGCCGGAAGGCCGTTTTCTATGTTTTCAGATGGTTTACCCAGGCCATAGGCTTTGTTGGTAAGGGCATATAAAGAAATATTGGTGCGGATATAGCCCGGCGTAAGGATAGTTACCTTTATGCCGTCAGCGGCCACTTCGGCGCGCAGGCAATCGAAAAAGCCATGCAAAGCATGTTTTGCGGCGGCATAAGCCGACCGCATGGGCGTACCAATCTTTCCCATTACACTGCTGGTGACTACAAAATGCCCGGCTTTACGCGCGATAAAATGCGGCAACAGCGCCCGGGTGAGCGCCACATAACTAAAATAATCCACCTCCATAATCCGGCGTTGTACATCCATGGCCGTTTCAACCACCAGCGAGCGCTGGGTAATGCCTCCGTTATGTACCATGATACCGATGTGGCCAAAGCAATTAAGCGCTGCCGCTGCCTTATCGTCCAGCGAAGCGGCATCTGCAAGGTCGAGTTGTAACAGTTGAACCTGTTCGGGATGGCTGCAGGCTCGTTTAACCCGTTCCAGTTCGTCCATCCTGCGGCCGGACAGGATCAGTTGGCTGCCGGCTGTTGAAAGCGCATAGGCCAGTTCCTCGCCAATTCCGGATGAGGCGCCCGTTATCCAGGTAACTTTGTTATTGAAGTAATTATCCATGTTGCTGTTTGGTTAAAAAGGCCCTTTGCTATCGGCACAGAAATCGCGACGCGTCGTTATTTGTTGATATGATCACTTTGAAACGGGAAGATAAATTTCCAAAAGAAAATAAAGAAAAAAACAATGCTTATCACACCGTTTATAATTCCAGCTATGTCAAAATGCACGTAAGAACACGTTGCCTCGTAAACAAAATATTCAGCGATAACTAAGGCAAAAAACGCCGGCAAAATATAAAATGCTCTTTTTAGCTTAAATAAAAGATATAAAGGAACAAAAAGTATCAGCATGAGCAAGAAACTTGCAAATAGTATTTCGAGCAAATATTGAGCGGACGCGACTATCATCTCAGAATCTTTTGCTTTATCGAGGATTATTGTTTTGTAGCGATCACCAAAAAATCCTAAAACAAGAAAAAACACAATGTATTTAACCAGCAAATAAAACAACACCTTCAAAATGGATGGCCTTTGCATGATTCTCATTCGTTAGTATTTGACCGGCTGTTAGGGGTTAAGGACCTTGTACAGCGTTAATTAGGTGCAATTTAATTCCCCCTCACCATTTCCTCCAACGCATCGATCCAGGTTGGTGAATCATTCAAACTTTCCACCAATTGAATATGCTCGCCGCCCAAGGCCTTAAATTCCGCGCCATATTCCCGGGTAACTTCGTAAACCGTTTCCAGGCAGTCGGCAACAAAGGCGGGGCAGAACACTAAAAGGCGCCTTTTACCCTCTTTGGCCAGTTTGGCTACCACTTCGCTGGTATAGGGTTGTACCCAGGGGTCTTTACCAAGGCGTGATTGAAAACAAATGGTGTATTTTTCCTTGGGTAGATTTAGCTTTCCGGCAATTAGTCTTGCTGTGTCATGCGACTGGGCCGAGTAGCAGAATTTATTGGTATCGTTCAGCGTATTGCAGCAGCTATCAATTTTTAAGCAATAATTGCCGGTATGGTCGCATTTCATCAATTGCCGCTGCGGCAGGCCGTGAAAGCTGAACAAGACATGATCATACGTTTCGGGTTTATACTTTTTGGCATTATTGGCAAAGGTTTCGATCATCAGCTGATTATCATGAAAGGAATTGGCAAGCGAAATAGAGGGAATGGTCGGCCACTTGCTCACAATTTCCATCACTTTTTCATGAACAGAGCCGGTGCTGGCCGAAGCGTATTGCGGGAAAAGTGCGATAACCTGTATACTTTCCACCAAAGCTTCCTTTAGGCGTGTTAAGGCTGAAGCGATCGAAGGGCTTTGATAGCGCATGGCCAATTCAACCAGATATCCATCGCCCAGCCGTTCCTGCAGCATCTTTAACTGCAGCTTGCTGTAATGCAGCAACGGCGACCCGGTTTTATCACTCCATATATGTTTATAAAGTTTCGAAGTTTTGGGGCTGCGAAACGGCACGATAATGCCTTTTACCAACAAGGCGCGTGATACAGGGCCGACATCGATCACCCGCGGGTCCATTAAAAACTCATCCAGGTACCGGCGTACATCCTTTGTCTCGGGACTATCCGGGGTGCCCAAATTAACCAGTAAAACTCCTTTTTTCGACATAAGTGTGCAAAGGTAGCAATTAGCGATTATAGATTGGAGGCAGGTTTGTTATGAGAAGGTAAGAATGCAGGCTTGTGTGTCGAGCTTGAGCACAGCGCTTAAGAGACGCGATACTTCCGTCTTCCGCTTTGCATTCCAACGATGCAGTTTCATCACGTCAATCGATTAATCCCAAAAACGGCGAAGCCCTCTTGAGCGCCCAAAAAAACAAATTACACGCGAAAAATCAAGGTTCAGACGTACACGGATGAGACGCGAAGTATCGCCTCTCTACGTTAATCAATAGGTTTCCAGCTCGGCCTTCACCTGTTGCATCAGCCACATGGGGCTCGAAGTGGCGCCGGCTATGCCTACTTTATCACCGGGGGCAAACATGTCTTTTTTGAGCTCAGATGTTGAGGAGATAAAGTAAGTATTGGGGTTATGTTTGCGGCAAACCTCAAACAGTACTTTACCGTTGGACGATTTCCTGCCGGATACAAACACAATCTTATCAAACTTGGTTACAAATTTTGGCAGGTCCTGGTCGCGGTTGGATACCTGGCGGCAAATAGTATCATTTGCCTTTAACTCGTAGCCACGCTGCAGCAACTGGTCTTTTATGTCGTAGAATTTCTCGGTGCTTTTGGTGGTTTGGCTGTACAGGGTTATGTTATGCGGCAGCTCCATATCGTCCAGTTCAGCAATATCCTGGAAAACGATCGCATCGCCATTGGTTTGGCCCGAAAGCCCCACCACTTCGGCGTGGCCGTGCTTGCCGAAGATCAAAATCTTTTCGCTGCTGTCGTATGACGTTTTAATGCGGTTTTGCAGCTTTAAAACCACCGGGCACGAGGCGTCTATCAGCGTAATGTTGTTTTCCAAAGCTGTGCGGTAAGTATCCGGCGCCTCGCCATGGGCGCGGATCAGTACTTTTTCGTTGCGCAGGTTTTCAAGGTCTTTATGATCTATTATCCGCAGGCCCTTCGCTTTCAGGCGCTCCACTTCCTCATCATTGTGCACAATATCGCCCAGGCAATACAGGTAACCGTCCTGTGCCAGTATTTCCTCGGCCATATCAATGGCATAAACTACGCCGAAGCAGAAGCCGGAGTCCTGGTCTATCGTGACCTCTAAGTTGTATTCACCCATTTGATCGCAAAGTTAGGTATTTGGCTTGTTTGTTTTACCAAAATCCGAAATCGAAAATCCGAAATTCAAATCGCTCTTCCTTTCCAGGTATTCGTCCGGGTGAGACTTTTTTGTATCGATAAAAAAGCGATGAGGGTTAAATTGAGCATTTGCACCGGATGGAGCAGCAGATTATAAAAAACACGTTGCCCTGAAGCCAGGGAGATCATTACGCGGCTTAGCGCTATCAAACCAGCCATAAAAAATATCAGGCTCGGGTTTAGCGTCATCAGCACAATCATAGGCCCGCCTATCATCAATAAAATATACACTAACAAACCGGCGATGCTATCATTGAATGCGGCCAGCGCATTTTTACTAAAACCGGCTATTGCATGCTCATAATTGCTATACATCCGGCAGTTAAGCATCCTGTTGGCCAGTAAAACCTCACCCCGGCAGCCTTGCGATTTAACCTGCCGCATTAGCTCGGCGTCTTCAACTATTTTATCTTTTACAAGCCTATGCCAACTGTACTTTCGGTAGGTATCGGCATCAAAAAGCATAAACTGGCCGCAGGCCGTCGCTATGGCCGGGCTTTTGGTCAGAAACACCAAGCGTATGGGCAGCAAATTCAGTAAAAGGTAATGCAGCAGCGGAACGGTGGCTTTTTCGCCTATAGTAAGCATATCCTGGTTGGCAAAAAGGCTTAATAGCGAAAGATCATAAAGTTTCATCCGGTGAACGGCGCTATTGATGAGACCGGCAGCCACCCGTTCATCAGCATCCAGGAATAAGAAGTAACTACCCTTTGCCTTTTTGGCCAATTGATAACAGGCGTGATTTTTACCAATCCACCCCGGCGGTAATTGCCCGCCTTTTATCACCCGGAAACGCCCGTCTATCGCCGCGAATGATGCGCAAACGGCATAAGTTCTGTCGGACGATTCGTCATCGTAGATAATTACCTCGTAATCTTTATAATCCTGCACTTTAATGGATTCCAGCAACGCGACGATGTTTTCTTCCTCATTCCTTGCAGGGACGAGAATAGAAACGAGATCATGATAATGTTTATTAACACGTGTCAGTTTCGGGTTCGAAATAAAATTGAAAAGCGTTACGGTAAACCGAAGCACGATAAAGAATAGCGTTATGGAGATGACGATGATCAATTGATTCTATCCCGGTTTGATGTGGAAATAGTTAATGTCAAATATATCATTCATATCCATTTGTCACACCAAAAAGGCGCTTATTTAAAGCATTGTGGCTAAAATGCCGTTTTCAGTTTTTACGCATCAGGCGCCCGTAATTACCCGCAAAACGGTGCGGGATACAACGCAGTCAAAAATCAGTAATTTTTCGCTTGAGTTCACGTAATGCCCCTGATATCCATCCGGGGGCAGTTTTTCAATTTTGAGACCTGGAAAGGCGATAAAAATAACAGGCCTTTTTAATAAATGATCCATTAAACATTTTAAACATTTAGTCTCATGAAAAAGATCAACAACTTGCTTTTAGTATTAACAGCCGCAGCGCTGTTATTGTCATCGTGTGGTAAGAACGGCGACCCCGGTCCGCAAGGTCCCGCAGGCCCAACCGGCGCAACCGGCCCTGCAGGCCCAACCGGTGCCACTGGTGCAACCGGAACCGCCAATGTAATTTATTCCGCCTGGGTAACGCCGGCAACCTACACCAAGGATACGGTATTCAGCACCTATCATTTTTATGCTGACATAGCGGCTTCCAAAATCACCCAGGACGTTTTGGATAAGGGCACCGTTATCGTATACGGTAAGCTGGATGGCTATACCACTACTATATGGCCTGCCGCACAGGTAAGCGCTTTGCCGATTGTGGTAACCTACACCGAAGGCAGCACAGTATATAGCGACACATGGTCGTCGCTGGTAACCTTAGGTAACGTGCGGATTGATTTTGTTGATAATATGAATTTATATGGCAGTATTTCCAATTTACACCAGTTCAGGTATGTGATTATACCAGGTGCGGTATTAACAGCTGCGATAAAAAATCATGTTAACTTAAAGGATTATGGCCAGGTAAAAGCGGCCTTTAATTTGAGGGATTGAGAGGTTGAAAATAGAGGAGGGAGCGCAACTAAGCTCCTTCCTTCTGTTTTATAATATGGTCAACGATTGCAGCCGTTGCACCGGTATGCGCTGCAACATAGTCCCCTGCCTTTTTTGCGGCAATGTTGTAAAAAGCCTTGTCGGTCACCAGGGTCTCGGTAATTCCCTTTAACTGGGCTTCATCAGCAATACTAAACCCCGCCTTCAACGCGATCAGTTCATTCGCCTCAATAAACTTTTGATAGTTCGGCCCGAAAATAACGGGCAACCCGTAAGCCGCTGCTTCCAGCGTGTTGTGAATGCCCGCACCAAACCCTCCGCCTACGTAAGCGAGATCGCCATATTGGTATAAAGACGACAGCATGCCGATATTATCGATCACCAGCACCCGGCAGTTAACATGCGGCGAATCGGCATAGCCGTCCGGATGCGCCGTTAGATGGGAATACCGGATTGCTGTTCCTATGGGTAACAGCGCGAGGAGGTTATTGATCTTTTCCTCGCTGATCTCATGCGGGGCGATAATAAATTTGAGCCCGGGGAGGTCATCAACCAATGAAGCGATCAACTTTTCATCTTCGGGCCAGGTGCTGCCGGCAATAAAAACTTTATGGCTGTTTTTAAATTCAGCGAGTCCGGGGATTGATTTGGGCTGCCGTGCATTAGCCCACACCCTGTCGAACCTGGTATCGCCGCTCACCGTAGCATTATTTAACCCGATCTGCTCCAGCAATTTCTCAGATCGCTCATCCTGCACAAAAAACCAATTTACAAACCCTAAAATCCTGCGGGGCAGGGAGCCATACCATTTAAAAAAAACCTGGTCGGGCCTGAAAATGCCTGAAACCAGGTACACCGGTATACCGCGCTGCTTTGCTTCGTGCAAAAAATGATACCAGTATTCGTATTTGGTAAAAACGGCCATTTTGGGCTGAATGGCGTCGATAAATTCGCGCGCATTCCCGCGGGTATCCAAAGGCAGGTAATAAACTGCATCTGCCAGGGGCGTATTTTTTCGAACTTCATAACCTGAAGGCGAAAAAAAGGTGATCACAATTTTATTTTCGGGATATTTTTCCCGCAAAGCCTCTAAAACCGGCCGCCCCTGCTCAAATTCGCCGAGTGAGGCAAAATGAAACCAAATGCTCCCCGGAAAACGTAAAAAGGCGCGCGCTTTACGACCGTTGATCCAAAGACGTGCTTTGTTGTTAAAAAAAGAGGCAAGCCAGATGGCTGCAAAATATAAGCGAACAACCGCGTCGTAAAATAAAAGCATTTTAAAATTGAATTGCTAAATTCGCAGGGCGCAAAAATAATCACAAATAAAATTAAAAGGGCAAGGTATTTGCTGACCCCGGAAAGAAGTAAAAAATCCATTAATTAATTTAACTCTATGAAAATTGCTGTTGTAGGCACAGGGTATGTAGGTTTGGTTACAGGGACTTGCCTGGCGGAGACCGGTAACCAGGTGATATGCGTTGATATTAATGAAAAAAAGGTAAAAATGATGCAGGAGGGGCAATTGCCTATCTATGAACCTGGCCTCGAATTACTCTTTTACCGCAATATCGTACAAAAAAGACTACATTTTACTGCTAACCTGGCCGAGGCGATAAGTGAGGCTAAGATCATCTTCCTGGCGTTGCCGACGCCGCCCGGCGGAGATGGATCCGCAGATCTGAGTTATGTATTGGGCGCCGCAAAAGACATTGCAAAACTGATTACTGAATACAAGGTTATTGTAACCAAATCCACCGTTCCGGTAGGCACAGCCGATAAGGTAACCGCAGTAATGAAAGAAAATACCAGCCTTGATTTTGCTGTGGTTTCAAATCCTGAGTTTTTACGTGAAGGCGTTGCTGTTGAGGATTTCATGAAGCCAGACCGCGTGGTTGTAGGCACCATGGATGAGCGGGCGCGCAAACTGATGGGCGAACTATATTCCCCGTATGTGCGGCAGGGAAACCCGATTATATTTATGGATGAGCGCTCGTCTGAGCTCACCAAGTATGCGGCAAACTCCTTCCTGGCAACTAAAATTTCGTTTATGAACGAGATAGCCAACCTGTGCGAACTTGTAGGCGCCGATGTGGATATGGTGCGAAAAGGCATCGGCTCAGATAACCGGATAGGCAAAAGATTTTTGTTTTCCGGAATAGGATATGGCGGCAGCTGTTTCCCGAAGGATGTTCAGGCGCTTGCAAAGTCCGCTGAAGAAAACAGGTATGATTTCCGGATTTTGAACTCGGTGATGGCCGTCAACGAGATTCAAAAAAAGGTGCTGGTTGAAAAGGTGAAAAAATATTACAAGGGCGATTTAAAAGGCAAGAAATTTGCGATGTGGGGACTGGCATTTAAACCCGAGACCGACGATATACGCGAGGCGCCTTCGTTATATATCATTGATGACCTTGTGGCCGCCGGCGCTGAAATAACCGCATTTGACCCGGAAGCGATGAAGAACGTACAGAACCTGATCGGCGATAAAATAAAATACGCGGCGGATCCTTATGAAGCGTTGGTTGGGGCGGATGCCCTGCTGATTGTTACAGAATGGTCGCTGTTCCGCACACCGGATTTTGAACAGCTGGAATCTTTGTTAAAATCGAAAGTGATATTTGACGGCAGAAACCTTTATGAGCTGGAAAAAATGATAGATTGCGGTTTTTATTATAACAGTATCGGGAGGAAAGTAGTAAACTGATGGCCGGGCGTAAACGAATATTGATAACCGGGGCGGCCGGTTTTTTGGGCTCACATTTGTGCGACCGGTTTATTAGGGAAGATTTCCATGTTATTGGCATGGATAACCTGATCACCGGCGATATGCGCAATATCGAGCACTTATTTAAACTGGAAAACTTTGAGTTTTATCATCACGACGTTTCCAAATTTGTTTATGTGCCGGGCGAACTCCATTATATTCTGCACTTCGCCTCGCCGGCAAGCCCGATAGATTATCTGAAGATACCCATTCAAACCTTAAAAGTAGGCTCGCTTGGTACGCACAACCTGCTGGGTTTGGCGCGGACAAAGAAAGCGAGAATGCTGATCGCCTCAACTTCCGAAGTTTACGGCGACCCGAACGTTAACCCGCAGCCGGAAGAATATTGGGGAAATGTAAATCCTGTTGGCCCGCGCGGCGTGTACGACGAGGCCAAGCGCTTCCAGGAAGCCATAACAATGGCTTATCATACTTTTCATGGTTTGGAAACGCGTATCGTCAGGATATTTAATACTTATGGCCCGCGGATGCGTTTGAACGATGGCCGGGTATTGCCCGCATTCATAGGCCAGGCTTTGCGTGGTGAGCCACTGACCATTTTTGGCGACGGCTCGCAAACCCGTTCGTTTTGTTTTGTGGATGACCTGATCGAAGGTATTTACCGGTTGTTATTCAGCGATTACGCGCAACCCATGAATATCGGCAACCCTGACGAGATTACCATCCGTGAGTTTGGCGAAGAGATTATCAAGCTGACCGGCACCGATCAAAAACTGATCAGCCTGCCGCTGCCTGTTGACGACCCTAAACAACGCCGGCCCGATATTACCAAAGCAAAGGCGATTTTAGGATGGGAGCCTAAGGTTTCACGCAGCGAGGGTTTGAAGATCACCTATGAGTACTTCAAATCACTTCCCGAAAAAGAGATACAACACAAGGATTTTACCTATTTCAACAAAAATTAATGGGCAGGATATTAGTCACCGGCGGATTGGGGTACATCGGTTCGCATACTGTGGTCGAACTTGTAAATGCCGGCTACGACCCGGTGATCATTGACGATCTGTCAAACTCAGATCCCGGAATCCTTGATCAACTAACCAAAATAATAGGCTTTAAGCCGGCCGCCTATAATTTTGATCTGTGCGATGAAGAAAATCTTTCGGATTTCTCCCGCAAGGAACCCGGTTTGGAAGGTATTATCCACTTTGCAGCTTTTAAAGCAGTTGGTGAGTCGGTTAAAAATCCTTTAAAATATTATAGCAATAACCTGCTTTCCCTGGTTAACCTGTTAAAAGTTTATAGCGGGCAAACGGTAAATTTGGTTTTTTCGTCAAGCTGTACGGTATACGGACAGCCGGATAGATTGCCTGTTACCGAGGAAGCGCCGGTTAAACCCGCGCAGTCGCCCTATGGCAATACCAAGCAGATTGCCGAAGAGATATTAAAAGACAGCGTGATTTCAGGCGATGCCAAAAAGGTGATCGCCCTGCGCTATTTTAACCCGGTTGGCGCACATGAGTCGGCCCTGATTGGTGAATTACCGATTGGCGTGCCGCAAAACCTTGTTCCTTTTATCACACAAACGGCAATCGGCAAACGATCGAAGATCACTGTTTTCGGGTCCGACTATAATACACGCGACGGCAGTTGTATAAGGGATTATATTCACGTGGTTGACCTTGCGAAGGCACACGTTGCTGCGTTAAAATTAATGGAAGGCAACTCTTTTTCGGGTTACGACGTCTTTAACCTGGGGACGGGGAACGGGAATACCGTGCTGGAGATCATCCATGCCTTTGAACGTGCTACCGGTGTAAAATTAAACTACGAGATCGGCCCAAGGAGGAGCGGCGACGTAGAACAAGTTTGGGGGGACGTCACCAAATCGGCAAAAGAGTTGCGTTGGCGCGCCGAATTGGGCATCGACACCATGATGTCATCAGCCTGGGCCTGGGAGCAATACCTTGCACAAAACCCGCTTGGCGTTTAAGGAACGCCAAAACAAGTTGCTGAAAATAGTTTGGCAGGATATCGTCAGCATTATTTACATTTGTCGGTTGAGTGATTAGGGCGAACAGCCCTGCAAATGAAGCAAATAAACTTAAATGTGCACCAGGCTTCCTGTTTTGAAGGATAAAAAAGGAAGATTTTTAATGATATCAAAGTAACGATGTTTGGGATTTTTAAAAAGAAAGAGCAAAGAAAAGAACATATCACTTTTGATTATAGCGCGGTAATGGTGGATATGCATTCGCATGTCCTGCCCGGAATTGACGACGGAGCCAAAAACCCCCAGGAGTCGATTGCACTCATCAAAAAAATGATGTCGCTTGGCATAAAAAAAATAATTGCCACGCCGCACATCATGGCCGACTATTACCGGAATACGCCCGAGACGATCAACAACGCCCTTGCCATACTTAAGGAGGAGCTTGAAAAAGAAAAAATAGAGATTGACATAGAAGCCGCCGCCGAGCATTATTTTGACGAGACATTTGAAGACAGGGTAAAGCGGAACGAGCTGATGATCATGGGCGACAACTATGTGTTGTTCGAGTTTTCGTTTATCAGCCAGCCACCTAATGTGGTTCCTGTGATACAAAAATTAATCGATATGGGCTATAAGCCTATTCTGGCACACCCCGAAAGATACCCTTACCTGGATATTGACCAGTTAAGGACGCTTCGCGACTGGGGCACCCTTTTACAGATCAACACGATATCGCTTACCGGCTATTATGGAAAGGACACCAAAAAAATGGCCGAAAATCTTATAGACAATCAGTTAGTTGATTTCATTTCAAGCGATATGCACCATTTAAGGCACGCCGAAGCATTTAAGGATGCACTGAGGATGCCATATTTGGAGAAAGTGATGGTGGATTATCCGCTGAGGAATATTATGCTACGCTAAATTTCGAACGATTTCGGATTTCGGATTTTCGATTTCGGATTTTGTATCCGGGTACATTTCTTTTCAGAAAGCACCATTCAGCAATTCGAATTACAGATTCTTAAATCCGAAATCGAAAATCCGAAATCCGAAATTATTCATACCGTAACGCCTCAACCGGGTCGAGCCGGGAAGCTTTGCTGGCGGGGTAGAAGCCCGAGATGAGGCCGATCAGCGTACAAATCAGGATCGCGATCCCAAGCCACAGCCAGGGTACCACAAACGAACCGCTGATGCTTAAAGCTATCAGGTTACCTACGATCATTCCCAGCAAAACGCCAAGAATACCGCCGAGGAAACAAATCACGATAGCTTCTATTAAAAATTGTTTTCGGATGATGGCCGGCGTAGCGCCTAAAGCCTTGCGCAAACCAATCTCGCGTGTCCGTTCGGTAACCGATACCAGCATGATGTTCATTAGCCCGATGGCGGCGCCAATAAGCGTGATGATGCTGATGAGCAAACCGCCGGCGGTTATGTTATTTAGGTTACCAGATAATTGCTGCTGGAAAGTGTCGCTTCTTTCAATTACGAAATCATCTTCGCTTCTCACGTCAAGATCACGCACATTTCTAAAGAGCGAGGTGGCCTCGCCGACGGTGGCGTCGAGTGCGCTTGTGTTCTTCACCATCACGGTGACGGTAAACGAGCGATTGGTATCAGGATCGATCTGTTTGGCCTCCAAAACCGGGATGAGACAAAATTTATCACCGCCAAAACCCATGCCCGATCCCTTGGTTTCAAAAACACCGATCACCCTGAACCTGCTGCTTCCTATAAAAATCGATTTGTCTATCGGATCTTCGTCTTTAAAGAGGCGTTTTTTTATCTCGCCAGCTATTAATACTACATTTTCGCCGCGTTCAATTTCTGCCGCAGAAAAGTTACGGCCTAACGCCAGCTTATTGCCACTGGTAGTAACATAATTTTCATCAGAGCCGGTGACCGATATATTGGGGTTGGTCTTTTTGTCGCCGTATTTTACCACCGCCGTGCCTGTTACACTTAAGTTCACAGCAGAAACAACAGGCATGCTAAATTCTTTGTGGAATCGTTCAGCTTCCTCATAGGTGATAGCCGGGTAAACTTTTTGATGACCGCCGTTGCCAAAATTAAGACCGTTGTTGGAATTATCGATGGTGAAAGAGTTGGCGCCCAAACCTGCAAAGGCATCGTTTACCTTGGTTTTGATACCTTCAATTGCGGTTAATATCCCCACAAGGGCCATGATGCCGATAGCGATGATGAGCGAGGTAAGCGATGTACGCAGCCTGTTGCCCGCTATAGCCTGCAGCGCAATGGAAATATTTTCTTTTAAGCTGGTTTTTACCGCCATGGATTTACTGAAGAGTTGGGGTTAAGACTCATGCACCTGCAGGTTTGTTACAGGGCAGACGCATTAAAATAATTTTAAGCTTATTGAGGTCAATTTAGAGAAAAAGGGGCATTTAAAGAGCAAGAACCGGTAGCGCTGCAAGCGTTCCGAAGCGTTCCATTTTACACATCGGAACAAAGCGGAACATTGTGAAACACGCTGATTATCAGAATGTTCCATTAAAAATAAATTGACACATTTTTATAAGTGCCTGATAATCAATTATTATATGGTTTTGATTTTTTAAATACGCGCCAGTAACCAGCTGATTTTCAATATGTTTCAGTATAATTGAGGAATTCCTTCCACACGTCAAAGTCACCTCCTGTCATGGCGTACAGTCTTATAAAAAACATTTTTAATGCGTTTGCCCTGAGGTTTGTTACAGCCGACGGGGTAAATTAAAAAGGAATCATTATTTTAGGGGGATATCATCAAAAAAACAAACCAGGTTTTTACATTCCGGGATAAAGTTTTAAATTTAAACCGACCAGCGAACCTGAAGAAATGAAAAAAATATTCCTCCTGTTATTAATCATCGTTGCTGTTTCTGCTGCCGCAAACGCGCAAACAACAATTACCAAAAGGCACCGGCTCGATCAGAATACCATAGTTAAAGATTCTGCCGGGATAACTTATCCCTACGCTGTGTGGCAAAAACTGATGTCAAGCGGAAAATATACCTTACGCGCGATTGATCCGCGCAGCGACAGCACTGCCTTCCTGATCGTTCAGGTAAACGAAAAAGAAAGAGAGGCCATGGCAAGCCGTATGCCCAAACCAGCTGAAAGTAAGTTTTTCACCGACGGCCAAAAGCTTGAACTTTTTAATACAAAAGACATAAACGGCAATAAATTAAAACTAAAGGAAATGGCCGGGAAAGTGATTGTGCTGAATTTTTGGTTCATTGGCTGCCCGCCGTGCCGGATGGAAATACCCGAGCTAAATAAAATTGCTTTGGAATATGCCAATAATCCCAACGTGGTTTTTGTTGCCATATGCCTTGACCAGGATTACCAGATATTTGACTTCACAAAAAACAACCCCTTTTCCTATCACATTATCGACCGCGGGCAATACTATGCAGACCAGTTTAAGATAAATTTATATCCGACCAATGTGGTATTAGACAAAGAGGGCAAAGTAAGGTTCCATGCTTCGGGGTACACGTCGGGCACGCCGTACTGGATCAAAAAAACGATCGACGAAGCACTTCAGTAGATAAGCGCTCGCGGGGGAAACAGAAGGAATTGATTGAAGCCCTTTTAAACGGCGAAAGACGATCCGCAGCCACAGGTGCTGGCAGCATTAGGATTGTTAAAGGTAAAGCCGCGGGCATTTAAGCCATCCTGGAAATCGATTTGCATGCCAACCAGGTACAGGCCATGCGCCTTATGCATGTAAACTTTTATATCGTTGATGATGAACTCCTGGTCGCCCTCCTTTTTTTGGTCGAAACCCAGTATATAGTTCATGCCGGAGCAGCCGCCGCCTTCAACACCAACGCGCAGGCCAAAATCATCGCTGATCTCTTGCTGATCTCTCAGTTTTTTTAGTTCTTTCACCGCACCTTCCGTAAAGGAAACAGGACCGGCCGCAGTTTCAACAGCAATACTCATCTTATTTTTTATTAACTTCACAAATATAAGCTAAAATACACATTTTTGCCTCACCCGGTTTATTTATGACCGGTAGATAACATTCAAATTATGAACCTTTCCTCGTTTTTACAGGATATAGCAAAGTATACAATTGCGGGCGCCGGTGTTGTTTGGATCGCTTTTTACCTTATAAAACCCTACCTGGACAGGGACGAAAAAATTCAGCTGCTTGAATTCAGGAAAACGCTGAGCAGCCAAACCATGCCGTTGAGGCTGCAGGCCTATGAACGGCTGGTGTTGTTTATCGAGCGCATTAACCCGGCAAATATGCTGATCAGGCTGAATGCAACGGCTTTTACCGCGATTGAACTGCAAAGCCTGGTGGTTGAAGATATCCGGTCAGAATACCAGCATAACATTACGCAGCAGATATACGTGAGCGGCCGGGCCTGGGGCGTAGTAAAATTAGTAAAAGACGATACCTTAAATATAGTCGCTAACGCAGTAAAGTCGTTACCGGCTGATGCTTCCGGGCTTGACCTGAGTAAAACTATCCTGGGTTATTTAAGTCAGTTGGAAGATAACCCGTATGATGTTGCGGCGGGCCGGTTGAGAAAAGACCTGGAAGAGCTGTTTTAAAAGACAGTCCGGAACTCCGAAAGTCGGAAAAGTCCGGAAGAAGGAAAGACAGGGGTTAGAAAAATAGTAACATTTCAACCTTACAACATTTCAACAAAAACAAGATGGCGGTGAGAAAGGTAACGACTACTTCGGGAATTGAAATAAAAGAGGTCTATGCCGAGCCTTCCGGCATGAGTGAGCTGCCGGGTGAATATCCATTTACCCGGGGCATTCAAAAGGATATGTACCGGGGCAAGCCCTGGACCATGCGACAGTATGCCGGTTTTTCAACTGCCGAAGAATCTAACAAGCGATACCATTATTTATTAGGCCAGGGTACGATGGGCCTGTCTGTAGCGTTTGACCTGCCCACGCAAATAGGCTATGATTCGGATCATGAGCTTGCCGAAGGCGAGGTGGGCAAAGTAGGCGTCGCGATTGATTCGTTAAAAGATATAGAATTGCTGTTTGATGGTATTGCCCTGAAGGACATTACCACTTCGATGACCATTAATGCAACTGCTCCAATATTACTTGCCATGTATATTGCTCTCGCAAAAAAACAGGGGGCCGATTTGGAGCAACTTTCCGGAACGGTACAGAACGATATCTTAAAGGAATACGCCGCCCGAGGAACCTATATCTATCCGCCGGAGGCGTCGATGCGGCTGATCACCGATGTTTTTGAATATTGCAGCAAAGAAGTGCCCAAATGGAACACCATTTCCATATCCGGCTATCATATACGCGAAGCCGGCTCAACGGCGGTGCAGGAGCTGGCATTTACGCTGGCCAACGGAAAAACCTATTTGAAGGCGGCAATCGACAAAGGGCTCGACATCAATGTTTTTGCAAAAAGGCTTTCCTTTTTCTTCAATTGTCACAATAATTTTTTTGAAGAGATCGCCAAATTCAGGGCGGCCCGGCGCATGTGGGCACACATTACCAAAAGCCTGGGGGCAACCGAGGCAGGCGCCCAAAAGCTGCGGTTCCATACCCAAACCGGGGGCTCAACCTTAACCGCGCAGCAACCGATGAACAATATCGTTCGCGTCAGCAACCAGGCGCTGGCGGCGGTTTTAGGCGGCACGCAATCGCTGCACACTAATGGCTATGATGAGGCCCTTTCGTTACCGACTGAAGCAGCAGCAAAAATCGCTTTACGGACCCAGCAGATCATCGCTTTTGAAAGTGGCGTAACCGACACCGTCGACCCGTTGGCCGGTTCTTATTTTATTGAGGCATTGACTGACGAAATGGAAAAAGCAGCGCAGCTGTATATCGATAAGATAGATGCCATGGGAGGATCGGTAAAAGCAATAGAAAAGGATTTTATCCAGCAGGAAATAGCACAGGCGGCATACCAGTACCAAAACGAAATTGAACGCGGAGAGCGTGTTTTGGTGGGCGTAAACCGCTTCACCGACCCGGAAGCAGCAAATCCCAATCTATTCAGGGTTGACGACGTTATCCGGCTGCAGCAGATAGAAAAGATACAGCAATTAAAAAAAGAAAGAAATAATAGCGCTGTTGAAAGCTGCCTTAACGAACTGTTTTCGGCCGCCAAAGGGAGCCGGAACCTTATGCCGTTCATTCTCAGCGCAGTCGAAAACTATGCTACCCTTGGCGAAATTTCAGACACCCTCCGCCGCGTTTTTGGCGAGTATTGAAACACTTTTTTGCTACCCCCGGGGCGATTGGATGTCCATCAATAAACAAGTATGTTTCAAGACCGGTTTGCATAAAATAGTTGTATCGTAAGAGTTTAAAATTAACTATTAATATAATATACAAAAACCATTAGGCCCTAAAACAAGCCGTTTCCGGCTGTGTGCGGACTTGTCATTTCGGCGAATTGTCGAATTAGTTAAATATCAGATAAAGAAGGCCTTTCGGCGGCTTAATATAATATTTTATATGAAATTACTATTATAATTCCCTTTATTTTATCATAAATTTATTTCTGCAAAAAGTTAAAATTTTATTTTTTTATCCCCTTTTTTTTTGAATATTCGAGGTTCCGAAACGGGTCAAAAGATTGTTAGCTGGGGACTTGGAAATCAATATTTTAATAAAATGTATATGGAAAAAACTTGTACTAATGTCTGGAACAGCTGCCTTCAAATCATTAAAGACAACATCCCGGCCCAGAGTTTTAAGACCTGGTTTGAGCCGATAAAAGCTTTAAGAATGGAAGGAAGTGTTTTAACCATCCAAGTACCAAGTTTATTTTTCTATGAATGGCTGGAGGAACACTATGTGGGCCTGCTGCGCAAAACAATAAAAAAACAATTAGGTGACGACGGACGTTTGGAGTACAACATAGTTGTTGAACAGTCATCCTCGTCGAAGCCGTACACGACCAATTTGCCCTCGAACGGGAACGGTGCCGAATCAAAAAATCAGTCAATGCCGATACCCATTTCAATAAACAAAGACATCAAGAACCCCTTTGTAATACCGGGTTTAAAGAAGCTTAATGTCGACCCTCAGCTGAACAGGAATTATACCTTCAACAACTTTGTCGAAGGTGATTGCAACCGTTTGGCGCGATCGGCAGGGTATGCGGTCGCGGCAAAACCGGGCGGTACTTCATTTAATCCGCTGATGATATACGGCGGCGTGGGCTTGGGTAAAACCCACCTGGCGCAGGCCATCGGCAACGAAATTAAACAAACCCTGCCCGATAAGCTGGTGCTTTATGTATCGTGCGAGAAGTTTACCCAGCAGTTTGTGGACGCCCTGAAACATAACAACATCAACGATTTTGTGAATTTTTACCAGGCCATCGATGTGCTGATCATGGATGATGTGCACAACTTTGCCGGTAAGGAAAAAACACAGGATTTCTTTTTCCATATTTTTAATCATCTGCACCAGTCAGGCAAACAGGTCATCATCACTTCGGATAAGGCTCCAAAAGATTTGGCCGGGTTGGAAGAACGCCTGCTCTCCAGGTTTAAATGGGGATTATCTGCCGATTTGCAGGTTCCGGACCTGGAAACCCGCATGGCTATCCTAAAAAATAAAACTTACCAGGACGGCATCGAGCTATCAAACGATGTGATCGAGTACGTTGCGCACAACATTGATAACAATGTGCGTGAGCTGGAAGGTGCAATGGTATCCCTGCTGGCACAGTCAACTTTAAACAGAAAAGAGATCGACCTGGCGCTGGCCAAGCAAATGCTAAAGAACTTCGTCAAAAATTCTTCCAAGGAAATTTCGATGGAGTACATCCAAAACCTGGTTTGCGAGTATTTTGAGGTACCGATAGAAATGGTTAAATCGCAAACCCGTAAACGCGAGATTGTGCAGGCGCGGCAGATATCCATGTACCTGGCCAAGGCCCATACCAAAAGCTCACTAAAATCCATCGGCCACTTCTTCGGCGGCCGCGACCATTCTACTGTAATTTACGCCTGCCAAACGGTTGAGGATTTGATTGATACCGATAAGAAGTTTAAAGGGTATGTGGCGGATATACAGAAGAAATTGAAGATGACGTAGGTCGTCATTATAATAAAGATATTGGAGCCTCGCTTTGCGGGGCTTTTTTGTTTTTGCACGATAAATAGGTTACCTTTCTATCGCCAAATTTGTCGCAAAAAATTGATTTTTTGTAAATTAACCTACAGATAACGTGAGATATTTTAAAATTTTGGATAATATTCAATATCCGCAGAGATGGTATTTAAGCAATTTAGTATCACATCAAGACTATTGGGTATTTTCTACTCGCAGAAAAATAGATCTAAAAGATGTTCCGAACGATTTAAAAGTGGAAATATATAAAGAAGGAAATTCAATGGATTATACAATTACTGAGGGGCATGCAATAGTAAGTTCAACTTTGAAGAAGGCTCTCGAATTTGTGCAAGGAATTCAGTTTGTCCCTGTAAAAATAAAGGAAGATCAATATTTCATAATGGTCGTTTATGAAACTATTGATTGCATCGATGAAGGCCGGTCAAGGTTTGAAAAATATGCTGAAGGTGATACGATTCGGGCTGAATTAATTGGCAAATACAAGGCATTCCTTCCGATGAAAATTGACAAGGGTAAAGTTGTTGGGAAAGATATTTTTAGGCCTGAAAATTATGAGGTTGCTATAATTGTCAGCGAAAGAATTAAAGAAAAAATCGAAATCATAAGCCCGTTAATAGCTAAATTTGTCGAGGTGTAGGCGGTGAGCGGCGTTTCAAAGCAATTGATGAGATAGCATAACCATTAGCATAAAAGATGATCGATAAAATAAGAAATCAAGCCCAGTACAACCAGGTAATGGCTTTGATAGAAAAATTTATTGCAAAGGCGACAGACAGCGGCGGTTTTAATTTTTTAACTGATGCGGAGAAGAAAGAACTGAACAGCCTTAGTTTGCTTGCAGAACAATATGAAGATAACATTTTAAAGATAATGCCTTTGCCAGTTACTATCAGTTCTGTCGTTCAGCATAAAATTAAGGAGTTAAACATTTCACAGGCCAAACTTGCTGAAATGCTGGGATTGGGGACATCTAAATTGTCGCAAATATTAAATGGAAAGCGTGAGCCAGATGTGATGTTTTTGAAAGCCATACACAATAAACTGGGCATAAGCGGGGATTTTTTGTTAGAAAATGCTTAGGGAAGCAAACGCAAGCACATTCAAAAAATCAGTGTCACGGTCAAATTGAACCGGACGTAACGGTCTGCAAAATTTCAAAAAGCGATATGGTCAACCTATCTATGGCTCCTGATAAAAGCGAGTGCCTCATCTACATGTTTCCTCCCCCGTATCATCGATTCATAGGTAAATGCAACTTTGCCATTAAGGCCGATCACAAAGGTTTGGCGGCCTGTCATAAATAACGCATCCTCCACGCCAAACAGGTGATAAACTTTATTTCCCGGATCGCTCAATAAAATAAAGGGTAGCTTATAGTGACCGCTGAATTCCTTATGGCTGGCCACCGTACCGCTATTGATGCCGATCACCTTAGCGCCGGCTTTTGAAAAATCGTTAAAGCTGTCCCGGAATGAGCAAGCTTCTTTGGTGCAGACCATACTTTCATCTTTCGGATAGAAGTAAATAACCAGGATTTTTTTGCCAACATAATCGACACTGTTAAATACTTTACTGTTTTGGTCGGTAAGTGAGAATTCTGGCATCCGGTCGCCAACAACCAGCGGATGCTTACTTCCCAATGTCTGTTTTGTAAAAACATAACCAGGCCCAAAAAGCATGAATATGATCAATCCGGCTAATAATCCCTTTATCATACACTAACCTACAACAAAACAAGTTCACAGCGATTTATTTATGTGAAATAATTTTTAGACCGAGTGGAAAATTATTTCATGAAAATATTTTCCAATTTCAAAATGGAAAATTATATTTGAAAAATATTTTCCGGCAATTGAAAGAGCAGATCATTGAAAAATCGTTAAAAGAATTTTTGGAACATGGCATCCGCAGCATGACCATGCAAAAACTGGCTTCGGCATTGGGCATATCCACCAAAACCATGTATAAGTTTTTTGCCGATAAGGAAGCGTTGCTTGAGGCTTGTTTAATGCTGCATTATTCGGGGTTGGACCGGGATGTGAAAAGCATTGTTGACGCAGAACCCAACCCGGTTGATTTTATATGTACGCTTTATGCCAAATCAACGGCGCTTGACTTCGGCGCCAATTATTTGTTTTATCACGATCTGAACCATTATTACCCCGAGTTGCAGGACAAAGTAATCGTCAGGAACGCGAGGCTGACCGGCGAAATAATGACCGGCGCACTTCAATTGGGTATTGACGGGGGTTATTTTTTGCCCCACCTGAAGCCGGCAGTGATATTAACTGCATTGAGCGTTTTGTACACATCGGTAACCCGTTTTGATACCTATAAAAAATTCAATTTAACACCGGCTGAACTGTTAAAACATACCATCGATATTTATTTACGCGGTATTTGTACCGATAAAGGCTTAGCTATTATTAATCGAAAAGAAGAAACAACCCAATAGATGATTATGAAACGCATTTTATTTTTTACACTGCTGATTTGCTTAAGCGGAGCGACCGGATTTGCCCAACCAACGGACACGCTCAACCTGCTGCCGCGCCCGCTGTCAACTAAGATCAGTGCCGGCAGATTCAATTTTACCGCCGATTTTAACATCGGTATCAATGGTCCGGAAAGTGGAAAATTTATTGCCGCAGTCAACCGGTTTTACCTGCAGCTGGGCCGGCGGGTAAATATAAATTTTTCGCAGGAGTTTATTTCAGCGGCAGATAATGACGCAAACGCGCGGCTTTACGTCACCTATAATAAAGCAATAGCGCCGGCCATTGGGATGGATGAAAGTTATTCGCTCAAGGTAAACCCCGACAAAATAATCATTAGCGCGGCAACCGATATTGGAGCCGAAAGAGCGCTGGAAACCTTATATCAGCTGATATCGCCGGACAAAAACGGGTTTTATTGCCCCCTTGTTGAGGTGAACGACTCGCCCCGGTTTAAATGGCGCGGATTGATGATCGATGTAGCCCGTCATTTTATTCCGTTCGAAGTACTGAAACGGAATATTGATGCAATGGCAATTGTTAAGCTGAACGTGCTGCACCTGCATTTGTCGGATGATGAAGGCTTCCGGGTGGAATCAAAAGTTTTCCCGCTGCTGCAGCAAAAAGGGTCCAATGGCTATTATTATACGCAGGATCAAATAAGGGAATTGGTGGGCTACGCCCACGACAGGGGCATTATCGTGGTGCCTGAGTTCGACCTGCCCGGACATTGTTCAAGCATCCTGGCGGCTTATCCTTATTTAGCAAGCTATCCGTCGGACTACAAACCGGGGCAGCGATACAAGCTGGATTCGATCAAAAATTTGAACCTGGGGAAGATAATGCAGCTGATCAGCTCGATGCCAACGCCAACTATCGACCCGACAAAAGAAAGCACCTATACATTTTTTGACAAGTTTATAAAAGAAATGAGCGGCCTGTTTACCGACCCCTATTTTCACGCGGGCGCCGACGAAAACAATGGCGTGGCCTGGAAGCAAAACACCGATATCGCGGCATTTATGCAGAACAAAGGCATGAAAAACACCGATGAACTGCAGGCTTATTTTGTAAAGCGGATGTACGATATCGCCAAAAAATATAACAAAAGGCTGATAGGATGGGAAGAAGCATTTAACCAGGCTATTCCGCAGGATGTCATCGTGCAGAAATGGAAACCATCCGGAATCGGACCAACGCTGAACACAGGCGAGGTTGTTCAGCACGGTAACCAGGTCATCATTTCGGCAGGCTATTACCTGGATTTGTTTATGCCCGCCTACATCCATTACCAAACTGATCCAGTACCGGCCGACTTGAACCAGGCCGATGCCGCCAAAGGCATTTTAGGCGGCGAGGCTGCCCAATGGAGCGAACTGATGGACGGCAACAACGAGGAGATACGTGTTTGGCCAAGAGCGGCAGCGATTGCCGAGCGGTTCTGGTCGCCCGCGAATGTCAATGACGTGGATGACATGTACCGGCGCTTATGGGCCACTGATTTCGACCTGAATGAACGGGCCATAAATGAAAGCTTTGCCTATCAAAAGGTATTATCGCTTTGGGTAAACGATGTCGACCTCGGCCCTGTTCGCACCCTTGCCGATGTGTGCACGCCGGTGAAAGGCTATAAAAGGCTGATGGGCGGCATGTTCGCCAATGGCAAAGGGCGCACCAACCCGACCTCCCCGCTGGTAAATATTGCCGATATGGCACATTCCGATTCGGAAACCGGGTGGTATTTCAGGCAGTCGGTGGCGGCTTACCTAAAAAGCCACAACGACGCTGATCTGCAGGCTGTCAAATACCAACTGCAAAAATGGCAAAATAACAAGGCCCGGTTCGACGCGGTTTCCGGCTATGCGCCGTACCCGCGGCAAATCAGTGATCTGTCTGACAATCTTTCTGCCGCCGCCGCTATTGGTTTGCAGGCTTTGAGCGGCGAAGGGAATAAGGATAATCAGTTAAAACAATTACAGCAAATGGTGAAACCCCTGCATGAAGTACAGATAGCGATATTGCCCGGGATAGAAGCTTTGATAAGCGGCACGCTGAAACCGGAGCCGGCAAGCTACCCGATGTTTTGATTAGCGGGATTATTCACCAGTGTTTATTTTTTTGGTGGTCATGAAGTCGCCGCGCTCAGTTTCACCGATTTTAGAATAGATTACACTGATTTTTAAAAAGGACATTTTTCGAGGGCCTGGTGAGTTGGAGTGGGGTTTACAATGCGAGGCGCTGTTTTTACCCCGACCCTTCCCCTCGTGTGAGCCTGAATTAACCCCAATTAAAATCGGTGTAATCTATTCTAAAATCGGTGAAATCCCCCCAAAAAAAAGCCGGACTCTCCAAAGAAAGCCCAGCCAGTTGATTGATTGAAAGGTCTTTTTAAACCAGGTTGGTTTTTATATAATTGATGCTTTTTGCAATGCTGTCGTATGGATCGCCGGGACAAACATCCTGCTCTACAAAGAAATATTTGAGCCCTGCTTTGCTGGCATGCTTAAAAATATTTTTAAAGTCTATTATCCCGTTGCCTACCTCGGTAAACATCTGGTCGGGCTTGTTGTCCATATCTTTTAAATGCCATAGCGGGAAACGGCCGGGGTGCTCATTAAAAATTGCAATAGGGTCCTGCTTCGCCTTGGTCATCCAGTACATATCCATTTCCATTTTTACCAGGTCCTTATCGGAAGTTGAAAGCAGGGTGTCATAAGGATATTTTCCATTTTCCTGTATAAACTCAAAATCATGGTTGTGATAGCAAAGCTGGATGCCTGCTTTTTTGCAAACCTCGCCGGCTTTGTTCAAATCATCTCCTACTTGTTTATAATGATCGAGGGTGCCCCGCTCGGCCGGTGATAGCCAGGCGCATATCATGTATTTTAAACCTATGGCGGCGGCGTCATCTACTGCCTTATCCCAGTCATTTAACATGGTGCCCTTCGTACCCTTCATGTCCTCGCCCAAACGATAATGGCAGCTGAACATCGCCAGGCCGTTATCCTTTAGCACTTTTGTAAAATCGGCGCCGCTCATCCCGTAAAACTTCTCATCACCGGTATAGGTAGCGCCTTCTATCGAATTATAGCCTATTTGCGCAACTTTTGCCAACGTAGCCACCGGGTCTTTTGACATATGGTCGCGCACGGTGTACAATTGCAGCCCGATATACTTTTTATCGTATGCAAATAATTTAGGGGCCACAAGCAGCCCGGCTGAAAGCACAGCCGAAGTTTTAAGAAATGATCGCCTGGAAGTCATGGTTTTTTTAATTGGTGATGGTAAATATAGTGTATTATCGACACGAAACAAATACGCAACTAATTTGATACACTAAATTTGCGAAAACGCCGCCGGAACAAGAATAGTAGAAGTAATTCGTGATACAAGTTTAGCATCCGCATAATCAGGTATGGCGCTTACTTTTTTCCAGTCCGGGTCGCTGCCAAAAGCTTTCCAGTGCGCATCGTGGGCAGCCATGTCGTCAAAGGTGATCATGTAGGTCAGATTTGGCCTTAGCGGACCGATCAGCGTCTCGCCAAAAAAAACCGGCTTAAAGCCAAGTTTTTTAAATATGTCGATTTCGCCGGCGTCGTTAAACATTTCCAGCTTCTTTTTGCCGGCGCCTTCGGTAGCGTGCTCATAACGGCGCAGTTCAAAAATACGCGGCTTCTGTTCAGGAACCTGCATTTTAGGCATGTGCACGAACGCTTTTAACAGCGAGCTTTCGATGCGCTCATAAGCCGGATCTGTTGCGGGCGCAAACAGGTAAGCATCAGCCGCCTGCGTATATACCTGGTCATTCGCCAGCTTATCCTGGATAGCCAAAAAATTGTCCAGCGAATTGTAGGGGATCAATACATAAAGTTTGGTTTGAGTGGCAGGTTTTAGCTCGGTAAAAACACCAACCGGGCCGCTGCCCAGGCGGGTTAAGGCAGGGATAAACGCATCACTAAAATAGCCCTCAGCAAGTTTCTGCTGGTCATAATCTCTTAAGGTGTATACCCGCAGCTCGTAAAATTCCCGGCCGCCCTTAGGCGAATCTTCTTTAGCCATACCGATTTTGGGCGCCACAGCTCCCGCTGCGACTGCCAATGCTGTTGATTTTACAAATGAACGCCTTTTCACTTTTTGTTTTTGGATTTCACCGATTATTTTTGGATTTCACCGATTGAAAAGAATTTCGACGAAACTTCGTCTTCCGGACTTTAGCTCACCGATTTCACCGATTAAAGAGAATTTCGACAAAGCTTCTTCTTTCGGACATCGGTCTTTTCAGACTTCCGGACTTTTTTACAAATCAACAACATTCTTTTGTATAAAATTGTAATTTGTTAACAAGTCTTACGTCAAAGATATCGTCAGGACTTATAATTTACCACCGCCGTTAAAATCCTCTTTTAAAGACTTTGTACATAGCAATGAACAACCAGTTTTATAACCAGATATTCCATAAGCACCAGCAGGTTGAAGCTGTCCCTTCGAACAAGGAGATCACGAACTGGGCGTTGCAGGTTATCCGCCTGTTATTTCCGGAGCAGCAACGGCAGGATTTTTTCGACGCTTTGCAGGTGAAGGAAGAGTTTGACCGGTTGCAGCGGGAGCTTGCGGTGATCATGAACGCCACAAAAGCCTGTGAGGATTGTGATAAGGAACTGCTTGCGCAAGAGTTTTTTGATGAATTGCCAGGTTTATATGCACTGCTGAATACCGATATACAAGCGATTTTCAACGGCGACCCGGCAGCATGCAGTGAGTTTGAAGTGATAAGGACCTACCCCGGTTTTTTCGCCATTTCGTTTTACCGCCTGGCGCATGCCCTTTATAAATACGAAGTGCCCCTGTTACCCAGAATTCTAACGGAGTGGGCGCATTCAAAAACGGGCATCGATATACACCCCGCGGCAAAAATCGGCGAATATTTTCATATCGACCATGGTACCGGCATCGTGATCGGCGAAAGCTGCATAATTGGCAACAACGTAAAATTATACCAGGGTGTAACGCTCGGCGCGCTTAGTGTCGATAAAAACATGGCCTATACCAAGCGCCATCCTACTGTTGAGGACAACGTGGTAATTTATGCCGGCGCCACCATTTTAGGCGGCGAAACCATTATCGGGCACGACAGCATTATCGGCGGCAACGTTTGGCTCACCAAAAGCGTTGAGCCTAATTCAACGGTGTTCCATAAGTCGGCAATTACAGTATTCAATAAAGCCAGGGTTGAATAGATTTTACCCGGCTATAGCATAAGATCATTATGGCAACTATCCTCGATCTGATCGGCAATACGCCGATGGCAGAGATCAAAAAGATGAACCCCAATCCCAAGGTGCGCATTTTTGGCAAGCTGGAAGGAAATAACCCGGGCGGCAGCGTAAAGGACCGGCCGGCAAAAAATATGATCGCCTGCGCTGTTGAACGGGGGGATATTAAAACTGGCATGAAATTGATAGAGGCCACAAGCGGTAATACCGGTATTGCGCTGGCCATGATCGCCTGTTTGTACGGGCTGGAAATTGAACTGGTAATGCCCGCAAGTTCTACCCGCGAACGTACCCTTACCATGGAAGCATTCGGCGCCAAAGTGACGCTGCTGGAGGGCATAGAGGCCTGCCGTGACTATGCCGAGGAAAAAGGCGCCGGCGGCGAATTTTATTTATTGAACCAGTTTGCCAACCCCGATAATTACCTGGCCCATTATAAAACCACCGGCCCCGAGATTTGGAAAGATACCGAAGGGAAGATCACCCATTTTGTAAGCTCGATGGGCACTACAGGGACGATTATGGGCTGCTCAAGGTATTTGAAGGAAATTAATCCCAATATCCAGATCGTGGGCTGCCAGCCAACCGAGGATTCGTGCATCCCGGGTATACGCCGCTGGCCGGTTGAATACCTGCCCAAAATATTCGAACCCGAACGGGTTGACCGGGTGATTGATGTGTCGCAGGCCGAGGCCACTCAAATGGCGCGCCGCCTGGCCAAAGAAGAAGGTATTTTTGCCGGGATGAGCAGCGGCGGGGCCATGGCAGGCGCCTTAAAGCTTGCCGGCGAACTCACCGAAGGCACCATCGTTTTTATTTGCTGCGACCGCGGCGACCGGTATTTGAGCAGTGAGTTGTTTGGGTAAGGTAAGTCGCTCTTTAGTTAAATCCCAAACCTCAGTTTAAACGTTCTCCATCCCGTACTGCTTCAACACGTCAGGCGGTACGCCAGTCCATTTGTTAACGGTATTGCCCATGTAGCCGATGTCCTGTATCCCTATTTTTGACGAAAAAAAGCCGGAAGCCGTAAGATTACGCATCAGGTTAAAAAAGGAAACGCCAGGTTCCATTCCGGGTTTTGCCTTTAACGGGTAGGCGATATCAGTAACCATTTCTATCTGCTGCGTATTGCTGGCATCAACAAAAGCTTTACCATAACGGTTGAGGCATTGCAGGTCGAGCCAGCGCAGGCCGCCGCGCATGGGGGTTTGGTGATCGGGCATATCCTTTACGATAAACTCGATAAAAGCCGGTACACCGGCATCTGAGGCGCTGCCCGAATGGTCATCTTTAGGGATGATAATGTCGGCCAACACCGTGATCGTCGCCATTTCATGCGCGTCAAAAAACTTTTCAGTGTTCAGCTTTTTATCGCGTTCAATTTCCTTTGGCAAACGGGTTCCATCGTAATCGGAGCTTCCGGTGTTGCCGGTCGAGTTTTCGGCAAGCTTTTCGTTGCCGGGTTTGCATGACTCCAGGAATGCGGCCACTGATATAGTGCCCAATCCTAATGCTTTAAGCGATTCGCGTCTGTTCATTTTTTATATTTAAAAACAGCTTAAACATTCAATTTTTTACGTTGCGACAGGATATACTCCGATGTCCGCATCGAAAGCGCCAGTATGGTCCATGTAGCGTTCTTATCGCCTTGCTGTACAAAGGGCGCAGCGTCTACTACAAACAGGTTATTGCAGTCATGTGCCTGGCTATACTTGTTCAACGCCGAATTTTTGGGGTCGTCGCCCATCCGTACTGTACCCACCTCGTGAATGATGCGGCCTGGGGCTTCCAGGCCATAGTTGGTTTCCGGGCCCTCCATGGGGTCGTAAATGGCGCCCATTTCGTGCATAATATGCTGGAAAGTTTCCTGCATGTGTTTGGCTTGTTTTATCTCGTCGTCATTCCATTTGTAATGGAACCGCAACACCGGGATGCCAAATTTGTCCACAACATTCGGATCAATCTCGCAATAGTTATCAGCGCGGGCAATCGCGACACCACGGCCGGCCATGCCAAATCCCACGCCGTAGAAACGGCGGTAATCATTTTTCAGTTCGGCGCCAAAACCGCCGGGGTCTTTCATTTTACCATCGCGGCCCGGTACTTTACCATTCATACCTTCAATACCCCAACCAAAGCCGTATTCGGGCATACCCATTCCGCCGCCAAATTCGATGTGGTAGCCGCGCGGGAAGCCAAGCTTTTTATTGCCGTTCATCCATGGGCCATAAATATGGATACTGCCCACGCCGTCTTCATTATAGCGCTTGCGATCAAGCAGCTGCGGCAACCATCCGCCCGCGCTTGAGCCTGTAGAATCATGAATATATTTCCCCACTACGCCGCTGCTGTTGGCAAGGCCATTTGGATGGGCCGGCGATTTGGAATTGAGCAGCAAACGAGCGGATTCACCCGCGCTGGCGCCCAGGATCACCATTTTACCCGACACCTGGTATTCCTGCATGTCGTCCTTGTTAATGTAGGATACGCCGGTGGCCTGCCCTTCTTTGTCGGTGAGCACTTCGCGCACCATGGCATTGGAGATCAGCTTAAGGTTACCGGTATTTATCGCCGGGATCACCAGGGCCGATGAAGATGAAAAATCGCCATATATCTTGCAGCTGCGCCCGCATTGCCCGCAAAAGAAACAGGCGCCGCGGTCCTTGTTGCCGGGCAAAGCCTCGGTCAAAACCGAACCACGTCCGGGAATCACCTTAACACCGGCTTTTGCGGCGCCTTTCATGATGAAAAGCTCGTTCAGCCTGGGTTTTGGCGGCGGCAGGAAGATACCGTCGGGTTCGCTGGGAATGTTTTCAACAGTTCCGTAAATACCTATCATCCGGTCCACGTTATCATAAAACGGTTTTACGTCGTCATAGCTGATCGGCCAGTCATCGGTTAAACCGTCGATATGATGTCCTTTAAAATCATCCGGTCCAAAGCGCAGCGAAATGCGCCCCCAATGGTTGGTACGGCCGCCCATCATGCGCGATCGGAACCAGTAGAATTCAGTTTTGTCTTTGGTGGTATACGGCTCGCCATCAAGTTCCCATCCGCCGAAAGCGCCGTCAAAATCGCCGAAGTTGCGCGAATGCGTACCCGCGCCGCGCCGTGGCGATTCATAAGGCCACCGTAACTGGCTGGAGCTTTGTTTTGGGTCGAAATACGGCCCTGCTTCCAGCATCAATACTTTTAAACCGGCATGTGCCAAAACATACCCGGCCATGCCACCGCCGGCGCCCGAGCCAACAATAATGGCATCGTATTGGGTGGCTGATTTTTTTATTTGTACGTCGTTCATTTGTGTTTCAGTGATTAAAGACCAGCGATCAGAGATTAGTTAGCAATGAGGATTTAACAACTAATCTCCAATCACCAATCTCTAATCTCCACTGTTAAAGTTCCTTAATTGTAATGTTCCTGAATGATACCTCTGCGCCATGGTCCTGCAGGGCTATATGTCCTTTTGGATAAGCGGCAAAGCCTTTCCATGTTTTGAATTTACTTTTGTTCAGCATGTCCTGCCATTCGGGGCCGCCAATCTGGGTTTCAACAACCTTTTTGCCGTTCAGCCAGAAGGTAAGGTGTCCGTTCAGCTTTTTTATCTCAACTTTATTCCACTCGCCAGCGGGTTTGGCCGGGGATGAAGGCGCCTTCATATCGTATAATGCGCCGGCACGGTGTGTGGCCAGTTTATTATCTTCAGCCTTTGCATCGTCCAGTATCTGCATTTCAATCCCGGTTAAATAGGTGGCCTCAAAGGACGGGTCCTCATGAACGCCAAATATGATGCCGCTGTTGCCGCCCTGGGCAATCTTCCATTCAAGCTTTAAGTCATAGTTCTCGTATTCATTATCAGTAATCAGGTCGCCCTGGCCAGGTGCGCTGGGATCAAGCTGCAGCACGCCGTCTACAACTCTCCATGCCCCGGGACCCGATTTTAAATAACTGTGCCAGCCATTAGTGGATTTTCCGTCGAAAAGGCTTACGGTTTGCGCTTTTACGGCATAGTTAGCGGCAATAGTTGCCAGGACGATCAAAACGGTTTTCTTCATATCAATATTCTGTTAAAAAATGGTGCAAGCGGTTGAGCCGCTATAATGGTAGGTAAAAATAGTATTATTTTTTTGAGGTTTAAAAATACCCCAAATTATAACAAGACCGTTACGTATGGCAAGTGGAAGATTGTTTTGTTGCACCAAATAAAAAATACATCTTTATGTGATTACAAAATCTCTTACCTGTCTCTTTGTTTTATATACAACAGCCCAAAAGATGAAAAGCGTGTTTAATTATTTATGGATTGCCCTTCTTCCGCTTTGCCTTTCGGTAAACGGGCAGGTGCAGTTTGCCGGGGTCAATGTGCGGCATTATACGTTCCGCGTTGCACTAAACGACGCCAACGACACTATTAAAGGCCAGGCAACTGTCGACATAAAATTTGTAACCGACGAAAAGGCATTTCAACTTAACCTGGTTAAACCTGGCGCCAACGGCAAGGGCATGCTGGTTTCTTCGGTTACTGAGCGCGGAAAAAGCGTATCTTTTTTGCAGGATAGCGATGTTGTAAACATTAATTCCATCGCAAAAGCCGGTAGTTTGCACAGCTATACGATTGCGTACCAGGGCGTACCTGCCGATGGGCTCATTATATCCACCAACAAATTTGGTCACCGCACTTTTTTTGGCGATAACTGGCCCAATCGGGCGCATAACTGGCTCCCCTGCGCCGATTATCCGGCTGATAAGGCCACCGTTGATTTTATCGTCACCGCTCCCGATCATTACCAGGTTGTGGCCAATGGCTTAAAAACGGAGGAAAAGGAACTGCCTGATCATTTAAAACTTACGCATTGGAAAGAAGAAGCCGGGCTGCCGACAAAAGTAATGGTGATCGGCGTGGCTGATTTTGCCGTGGACCACACGGGCGACGTTGGTGCTATTCCTATTTACACTTACGTTTTTCCGGAAAATAAGGGCACCGGCTTCAAAAGCTACGCGGTAGCAAAGAAGATATTGCCTTTCTACATAAAGATGTTCGGCCCTTATGCTTACGAAAAGCTGGCCAATGTGCAGTCAAAAACCATATTTGGCGGGATGGAAAATGCCAGCGCGATCTTTTATTTTGAAAATTCCGTCGGCGACAAAGGCATAGAAGAACTGATGGCGCATGAGATCGCCCACCAATGGTTCGGCGATGCAGCCAGCGAAAAAAGCTTTGCACACTTATGGCTCAGTGAAGGATTTGCTACCTATATGACGAATGTCTACCTCGAAAACAAATATGGCATCGATACCTTAAAAAAACGTCTCAAAGCCGACCGCAATACCGTATTTCGTTTTGAGAAAAGAAGATTAACCCCCGTAGTTGACACCGCTGTTAAAGGTAACTTTATGCAATTGCTAAATGCCAACAGCTACCAAAAAGGGGGCTGGGTACTCCACATGCTGCGCCGAAAGCTGGGCGATACCCTTTTTTGGAAAGGCATCCGCGCCTACTATGCCAAATACAAAGGCGGCAACGCCAATACCGACGACTTTAAAAACGTTATGGCACAAACCAGCGGGCAAAACCTGGATCAATTTTTTAAGCAATGGCTGTATACGGCGGGGCACCCTAACCTCACCATAACCTGGACTTATGTTGATAGCAGGAAAAATTTGGCCATTACCATCAAACAAAACCAGGGTAACGTCTTTGAATTTCCGCTGGAGCTTTTCGTCGATGGTAAATTGCAAACCATCATTATAAAAAACCAAATGACAACCTTCAATTTACCGGCACAGGCAAAACCGACGACCATCGCAGCCGATCCGAACGTGAATTTATTGGCGAGCGTCGAGGTAACCGAAAACAATTAAAGTAAACGCCGTTGAGACGCGATGCATCGTGCCTTTGCCCGTTTATTAAAAAGCAATTATTTGATGTAAAATTTGTCCTCCTTCCAGTTTTGCGGATTACCGTAGATGTAGCCAGCAATTCTAAGATATTCATGGCTTGAACCGATTATATGATCATGGAACCGGGCCTGCCAGCCGAACGGAATGGCATTTTTTCTGGCGTAGGTTGTTACAGCTGATTTAAAGCCACGAATGATTGATGCAAGATTCTTTGCCTGTGGTCCAAATTTATTGAGGGGATTCAAATTTAAGAGATTGTTCGTACCGACCGTGGTAGAGACGCGATGCATCGCGTCTCTATCCAAAGCGTTGTTATACCGCGCCGTATTGTATCGGTTGTCATCAATAAAAATGATCCCGTGGAAATGATTGGGCATTACAACATATTCAAACAATTCCAAGTTCATGTCCGGCCTTAATTCAGGAGATTTCAGCCATTCCATTTCCACAATTTTCCCCAAATCATTTAATTCCATTTTATATTCAGGTTCAATAAAATGCGTTGTTGTATTGTCGGACAGAGACGCGATGCATCGCGTCTCTACGATGTTTCCAAAAAAGCATTCCCTGTTTTCGGTGCAAATCGTAACGAAATACATCGCGCTGTCAGCATAATTCCATGTTTGCAGTCGAGTCGACGGTATCCTGTATTTATTTTTGAATAAATCCATATCCTCTATCTTTTTTCGCCAAGTCGAACCCCACTATTTCGCCAACCCCCTAAACACCAACATAGGATGAATATCCGGGTCATGCCCCCGAAAATCGCGGAATAACTTGCCATAATCTTCCGTATTTCCCCGCGACAGTACCATATCCCTGAAGCGTTGCCCGTTTTCGCGGGTGAGGCCGCCATTGTCCATAAACCATTGGAAGGCATCATGATCCAGCATTTCTGTCCAGGCGTAAGCGTAGTAGCCTGCTGCATAGCCATTAGCCCAGATATGTAAAAAATAACTGGAGCGGTACCTTGGCGGCACTTGGGGCAAGTCCAGTTTGGTTTTGTGCAGGGCATCGGCCTCAAATTTATCCGCATCGGTTGGCGTTTCATTTGGGCCGAGTGTATGCCATTGCAGGTCCAGTTCGGCAGCGGCCAATGCTTCGGTTAGGGCATAACCCTGGTTAAAGGTACCTGCCTTTTTTATTTTATCTACCAGCGCCTGCGGCATCGGCGCGCCTGTTTTATAATGAACGGCATAGTGGGCAAACACCTGCGGGTACAACGCCCAGTTTTCGTTGAATTGCGATGGGAACTCCACAAAATCGCGTGCTGTATTCGCACCCGACAGGCTTGGATATTGCTGACTGGCAAACAAGCCATGCAGCCCGTGCCCAAATTCGTGGAACATGGTTTTCGCATCATCATAGCTGATTAGTGCGGGCTGACCCGGCGCAGGCTTGGTAAAATTGCAAACATTGTAGATCACCGGCTTCATGCCCAGCAGCTTGCTTTGCACCACCATATTGTCCATCCATGCCCCGCCTGATTTGTTGTCGCGTTTAAAATAGTCGCAGTAAAAAAGGCCCAGTTCTGTGCCGTCTTTGTCAAAAACATCAAACACCCGCACATCCGGCTGATATACCGGCAAATCGTGGCGTTCCTTAAAAGTTAGCCCGTATAGTCGGTTGGCGGCGTAAAAAACGCCGTCCTGTAAGACCTTGTTGAGCTCAAAATAGGGTTTTACCTCGTTTTCGTCCAGGTCGTATTTGGCTTTTCGCACCTGTTCGGCGTAAAAATTCCAGTCATAGGGCTGCAAGGCAAAACCGCCCTTTTGTCTATCGATCAGGGCCTGTATGTCTGCCGCTTCTCCCTTTGCTTTAGCGGTGGCGGCGGGTACAAGTTTCGCCATAAAATCAGCCACCGCCTGGGGTGTTTTGGCCATCTGGTCGCGCAGCTTCCAGTCGGCATAGTTTTTAAAACCAAGCAGGCCGGCCTTTTCGGCCCTGATGTTTGCGATACGTAAGATCAATTTGCGCGTATCGTTGGTATCGCCCTTCTCGGTGCGCGTCCACGATGCCTCAAACAGTTTTTGCCGCGTATCCCTATCGTTCAGCGATTGCAAAGCCGGTTGCTGCGTGGTGTTTTGAATACTCAGCATCCATTTGCCTTCGTGTTTAGCGGCTTTGGCATTTTGAGCAGCCGCCGCTATCGCCCCGCTGCTCAAGCCGCTAAGCGCAGAAGTGTCCGAAACCAACAGCGCAGCCGCCTTGGTACCGGCGAGCAGCAGTTTGGTAAATTTTGTTGTCAGGCTGGCCTCTTCCTTGTTCAGTTCCTTTAATTTGGTCTTTGCACTGTCGGGCAAAGCGGCGCCGGCCAGCGTAAATTCCTGGTAGTAGTACTCCAGCAAATGCTCTGACTCCGGGTCGAGGTTTAATTTGTCTTTTTGTCCGTAAATAGCCTGTATCCGTTTAAATAGCTGGCTGTTCAGATAAATGGCGTCCTGGTTAGCCGCAAGCGAAGCCGCTTCGTCTGCCTGCACTTTTTGCAGGTCGTCATTGGTATTGGCCCCGGTAAGCACGTTAAAAACGTTCATCACCCGGTGTAACAACTGCCCGCTCTTTTCGAGCGCCACAAGGGTATTTTCAAACGTCGGCGCTTCGGGGTTATCGGCTATTTTTTCAACTTCTGCCTGCTGCTGCTGCATACCCGCCTCGATGGCAGGCTTAAAATCACTGTTTTTTATTTTGCCGAAGTCAGGCGCCTGGAAAGGCAGCTTGCTTGCTGCAAAAAATGGGTTGCTGTCATTAAATTCGGCAGTGGACGATTGCTGGTGGTTACACGACATCATAAAAGTGACTAATACCAAACCGGTTAATACATTGGAGATTCTCATGGTGTAATTGGTTTACAGCAGGCAAGTTAAGTATATTTATCAAAAAAGAAATGGGGATGGTTTAGCTGTCCGGGATCCGCTTTGGCATTAATTGCCGCGTTATTGCCGGTTGCTTGCCGCGTCTTCCGGTTTACCGCTGTCTTCCCGTGTCGTCAAAAACTTCGCGAATAGCAAAGCCACTACCAACGCGATAACGCCTTCGCCCAACACGGTTACCGGGGCGCCGGTGTGCAGCGCCACGAAGCCTATTATAACGCTGCCGATGGGCAACATCCCGAATATCGCCATCAGCATGATCCCGATGACACGCCCGCGCATTTGCGACGACGAGTGCGACTGCACGTAAATATTGCAAACCGTAAACTGGGCCATACCGCCAAAACCTATTAACGCGGCAAAAAACATGGCTACGGGAAAGTTTTTCAGTTGCGAAAAAAAGATGAGGCCGATCCCCATGATGATGGTACTTAAAAACAATATCCGTTTTAAATGGGCGCCAGGCTTGCGCGAAGCCAGGTAAATTGTACCAACTATCGCCCCCACGCTCACAAAGCCGGTTAGGTAACCGAAGGTCTTTGCATTGCCCTTGTATATTACTTTTGCAAATTCAGGTAATACCGTGCTGTAAGGCAAGACCAGGAAGCTGATTACGGCCACAATTAAAATGATGACACCGATATCGGGTTTCTGCTTCAGGTAGGCAAAACCTTCAGCAAATTCGGCCATGACTTTCTTTTCGGATTTTTTACGGGCATGCACGGGCAGTTTCATCAGCAGCAAAGAAACAAGCACCCCGCCAAAACTGGCGGCGTTGATGAGAAAACAAACCGCCGAGCCAAAAGCGCTGATCACGATGCCCGATAATGTAGCCCCTCCCAGTTGTGCAAGGCCTGCCGTGGCGGTGGTTAGTGACAAAGCATTTGGCAGATCTGCTGGGTCGGCCACCACATCGTGCACCAGGGCTTGGCGGGCCGGCACATCAAAGGCGTTGATGATGCCCAAAATTACACTCAAAACCAGGATAGCCCATACCGGCGCATGCCCCGTAAACATTAAGGCCGCCAGCATCACTGACTGTATCATCGAGGCGATTTGCGTGATCTTAATGACCTTGTACCGGTCGTACCGGTCGGCTGCCACGCCCCCGAAAATCGAAAACAGGAAGGAAGGGAAT